>CAMOEC010000038.1 GCA_946611795.1 uncultured bacterium | reverse complement strand
GCATGACTCCTCTATTGTATTAATATGTTAGATAGACCTTGAATCCTTACAAGAGTATTACCAATAATGTTTGTTGTTTGTATGTATATTCCTTGGATTATTGTTCAAGTAAGTATTGCTAAAAAGTTTTGAAAAAGTACATGGTTTTGAATCTGATTATGAGTTCTTCCAACAATATTCTATCCTTATCTAGCATTTATAGATCAAAATACGTTTAAAAAAGATTAAGAAAAAAGAAAAAACTCCATGTGCATCCACTGGAGTTTTCTTAATCTTCTCTATATTCTAAAGACTGAAGTAAGAGGTAAATGTCGTAAAGTGCGTTTTTTGTTTTTGTTTTTGGTCTTTTTTTTAAGAAATATAGATTTAATGAAGATCATATCGCTAGTAATTCATAGCGACAATTAAGTATATTCAGTAATTGTAAAAAATGCAAATGTTTGAAAAGAAAAAATATATAAAATAACAAATTATTAAAAATTTTTGATGATGTTTTACAATTATGAGTTATACTACTTATCACCGAGTAAATTATCTATTGCAAAACCAATATATAATTCTATATTACAGGAAATTTATTTAAAAAATTTAAACAATGATTAAAAAGATTAATTCTGAAACTGAAAGAAAAATTAAACAAGCAGCAAAAGAAATTTTCCTTTCAAAATGATTAAGCTGAGCAAGAACCAGAGAAATAACAGAGAAAGCCTGAGTAAACTTAGCGTTACTTAATTACTATTTTTGATGAAAAGACGAGCTTTATAATGTTATTATGATTGAGATTCTTGAGGATTTCAAAGGAACTATACTTAAGATGCTAAATAATCAGGAGACAAGTTTTGAAGAAAAATTAGAAAGTTTCGCAAATAGCTATTATGAATCAATTGTTGCAAACCCAAGAGTATTTCCTTTTATATTAAACATTTTAGAGCAAGATATTAATTCAGTTAGAAGCAAGACGATTACAAAAGAAGAATCAGTTCTTCATTCGTATTTTGCAAAACAATATATTGAAACGACAGGTAAAAACATCGATGATTTTAAAGAATTTTTTATAAATTTCCTTTGATTAATAGCTTTCCCTATAATATGAGCTCCGTTGTTTACTTCTTTATTTGATTTCAGCGAAAAACAATATCATGATTTTCTTTTAAGAAGAAAAAGTCTTATCAAAAAAATCATACCACAGATTTATTAAAAAAACCATATATTTTATTAATACATGGTCTTTATAAATTCAGAATTAAACTTTTCAATTCATTATTTACTAGGAATTGGTCAATAAGTATCATTCTTTAATTTTCATCTATATATTTTATCCTTTGTTTCTTCTCAAATATAGATTCATTCCATATTTCTTCACTTTTTAGATCAAATTACAATTGCCTGAGGAATTTCTGCACTATCATATTGAGTAACATGAAGAAACAATCAATTATAATTGTATACAGATGACTGTTGCGTCATAAAAGCCATATCTTTATAGTATAATTTCTTACCTCAAAGAAGTTGATATGTTCATTTAGCATCTTTCTTTGTAGCTTTTCGAGCTTTAGCTTCATTTTTTAATAATGCGTAGAAATCTTTAATTTCTTTATCAGATAAATTTTTTAAATCACTTTCAGTAAATTCAGGATTGTTATTTACTTTTTCTTTTCACTTTGGAACTCTTAAATAAACAATTTCTCATGCTTTGAATGATTTTTTATCTATAGGTTTTCCATAATCATCAGCAAATTGAGTTCATTCTTTCCATTCTCCGATTTGTGCAATATATTTATCCTTAATTCAACCTCTAGTACCTCAAAGAGACAATTTATAGGCATAAACATCATATTTCTTATCATTACTCTCCCTTAAATAAGTTACTTTTCATGGCTTTAATACTTCATTTTGAAGTTCTCTCGATTCTCTTTTAAAGTCAAATTCTTCATTATTTAACGCTTCAATACTCATTATTATTTTATAGTAAATAAAGATATATACTATATTATAACTAATTTTAAAATTTTTATCAAATTTTGAAATTTTTATTAGTTATTGAAATTAGTATTAAATTATTAAATATATAAACACTTTATTAAGTTTCATTAACATATGAAAATATGGATATTAGATGATTTGCATTGAGGGGAGATTTATAATGTTCTAAAAGATAGATTTTCAAAAGCTTCTTATCCTATTAAAAAAGATGTTAAAGATCCCCTCCCCTTCTTAAAGGAAATGAAAGACTGAGATATTGTTCTTCTAGATAACTATTTTGATTGATGGGAATGACCGCTTTGAGATAGTTTTTTGAAGGAATATTTAAGTTGTTGACTGCAATGTAAAATAATTGCTATTTCTGATTTTTGAGAAAAACTTACAGAAATGTTTAGTAATTGGAAAGAAGCAAACGATAAATGATGTATTTTTTGATGGATTAAAAGTAAAAAGTGAGAAGATATCGCTGATTTTATAGAAAAATTTCAAAAAAACCTATTAGAATAACTAATAGGTCTCTTGCAAAAGATATTCCAAATACTCTACAGCTTCACGATACTCACATTGAAGTTCTAGCATTGCATAACCACTCAAATCTATAATGGTTATATCCACAGGACTCAATGAGATTATTATGGCGTTCAATGACTTATACCTTTTAATAGTTGATTCATCAAATCCAATAAGGTAAAAGCTTTGAACAGATTTCCAATCATTACCGTGAACCATTTCTCGGAATGGAGTATTGTTTTTCGGAAGTAGAACTACCAATATCTGATTATGATACCTATATTGAGGCATAACATAATCAATGTTTTTAGCCACATGGAATGAGTCAACTTCAAAAAGCATAATTTTAATTTGTTTAGTTAGTATTTTGTTTTATTCGTTTTTTTAACGATTCACCTTGTAAAAACAAGTAACTTATTTATAGTTATTCGAAATATTTAAATCAATAGTTTATTATGAGTTGAGTATTATATCGAATTTTAGTAATAGCTTGAATTTTAGCGCTTATTTTTATTATATATATTCAGCATCCATTATTCTGAGCTTCTCCAAAATGAAAGAGATTAGAACTCATTAAGAAATCAAAACACTTTGTTAATGGTCAGTTTAAGAATCTATCTAAAACACCATTAATGACTTATTCAAAAATTTCTCCACGTTGGAATTCCTGATTAAATCTTATAAAAAAAGCAAAAGAATGAGTTCGTCCTCCTAGAATTCCTTCAATTAAAACAGACTTATTTTCTTTAGACAGAACTATTGATTGTTTAGTTTGGTTTGGTCATTCTTCTTATTTTATGCAACTTTGAGGGAAAAGATTCTTAATTGACCCTACCTTGGTAACAGGATCGCCTGTCCCATTCATTAACAAACCTTTTCCTTGTGCTGATGTGTATAAAACTCCAGATATTCCTGCAATCGATTATCTTATTATAACACACGATCATTATGACCATTTGGATTATTTTACTGTAAAAGCTTTAAGAAATAGAATTTGAAAAGTTATTTGCTGATTATGAGTTGGAGCGCATTTTGAAAGATGGGGATTTATTCAGAAAGATATCATAGAAATGGATTGGGAAGATCAATTCGTTGATAATTGAATTACTATAACATCATTACCTGCACGTCACTTTTCATGACGTTTATTCTCACCTAATAATACTCTTTGGAGTTCTTTTATGGTAGAATGAGATAAAAAATGTATCTATATTGCATGAGATTGATGATATGATACATTCTATAGAGATATTTGAAAAAAATGGAAAATAGACTTTGCTATCCTTGAGAATGGTCAATATAGTAAAAATTGGAGATATATTCACACCTTACCAGAGCAATTACCTCAAACTATAAAAGAATTGTGAGCTAAATATGTTATACCTGCTCATAATTCAAAATATGCATTATCAACTCATTTATGGAATGAACCTTTAGAAATTCTTAGTAAAGAAGCAAAAGAGAATTGATTTAATCTCTTAACTCCTAAAATTTGAGAATTATTAGACTTTAATGCTAAGAAATACTCATTTACTAATCGATGGGAAGATGTTAAAGATAGTGATTATCTCTTTATGAATTTCGTTAAAAAATGATAAAAATATTCCAGCAGTTATCTAAAAAAGAAGTATTTTTACTTCTTTTTAGTATTTGTTTAGTTGTCTTTCATGTTCGGCTTGATCTAGAATTACCACAATATATGTGAAAGATAGCAGAGCTTGTTGAAAGTGAATGAAGTAAAATATCAGAGATAATTGAGCAATGAGAAATGATGCTTTTAATAACTTTATGAAGTGTCTTTGTTACTATTATTTTAGCACTTATTTCATCAAAGATTGCAGCTAATTTTTCAGCAAAATTGAGATTAAAAATTTATGAGAAGGTCCAATCTTTTTCAATGGAGAATGTTAAAGACTTTTCAATTGCCTCACTTATTACCAGAGAAACAAATGATGTAACACAAATTCAATGAGCTATTGTACAATGATTACAGATTTTTACTAAAGCTCCAATTTTAGCAACCTGGGCTCTTATTAGAATTATTGATAAGAATCCTGTTTGGTCAACTGCAACAGCCGTAGCAATTACTATTTTGCTTGTACTTGCAACAATTGCAATAATACTTGTTGTTCCAAGATTTAAACTTATGCAAAAATTAGTTGATAATGTAAATAGAGTAGCAAGAGAGCATATTAATTGAATAAGAGTAGTGAGAGCATATAATGCAGAAAGTTACCAAGAAAGAAAATTCAATGAAGCAAATGAGAAGCTTATGAAAAACAACCTCTTTGCATCAAGAACTATGTCTATTCTTATGCCTTCTGTTGATGTAATAATGAATATGTTAACTCTTGCTGTATATTTCTTATGATGAGTCATTATTTCTCAAGCAGCATTAGATAGTAGATTAGGATTATTTTCTGATATGATGGTTTTCTCATCATATGCATCACAACTCATTATGTCATTTGTAATGCTAGTCTTTGTACTCGTTCTTATTCCATGAGCTGCTGTTTCAGCAAAAAGAATTGCTGAAGTCCTTAATACTGATAGTCTTATTAAAGATTGAGATTATGATAAGGATACTAAAATTAAGTGAAAAGTAGAATTTAAGAATGTTTGTTTTAGATATCCTGATGCAGAAGAGGAGGTTGTAAGCGACATAAGTTTTACAGCAGAGCAATGAGAAACTGTTGCTTTAATTTGATCTACAGGATGTTGAAAATCAAGTATCATTAATTTAATACCAAGATTCTATGATGTAACAAGTTGAGAAATATTGATAGACTGAATTAATGTAAAAGATTACAATCAAAAAGCGCTTAGAGATAAAATTTGATATATTTCACAAAAGGCTTTTATCTTTAGATGAGATATTAAGGACAATATCTTCTTATGATTAAGAGAAAAAGATAAGACTCAAAAGAATCTTGAAACCGCTTCTAAAATATCAGAATCTGAAGAGTTTATAAAAGAACTTGAAGATTGATTCGAGGAATATGTTGCGCTATGAGGAAACAACTATTCTTGAGGGCAAAAACAAAGAATTTCCATTGCAAGGGCTATTGCTAGAAAGCCAGAGATATTAATCTTTGATGATTCTTTTTCTGCCTTAGATTATAAAACTGATTTAAAACTAAGAAGTAACTTAAAGACCTATTTAAAATGATGTACAATATTCATCGTTGCTCAAAGAATTTGAACAATAAAACATGCAGATAAAATACTTGTTATTGATGAAGGTAAATGTGTTTGAATTTGAAAACATGAAGAATTATTAAAAACTTGTAAAGTCTATAAAGAGATTGCATTATCTCAACTATCAGAAGAAGAACTTAAAAAGAAATAATTTTATATTTTGTTTCCGCTATGGTAAAAAAAGATTCAGCAGAAGATAAAAATGAATGAAGACAACAACAAAAATCAAGATGACGTTATGTTGATCCTTCACAAAGGAAAGTAAAAGATCCAAAAAAAGCGATTAAAAATATTTTTGTTTATTTTAAAAAGTATATCCCATTTTTTTCAATTGCAGTATTTTGCGCTATTGCAAGTAGTATTTTAGCTTTAATAGGTCCTTCATATTTATCTGACATGACAGACCTTATTGTTGAATGATTATGAGCAGAAATAGATTTAGATTGAATAATTCATATCTGAATTATTTTAGCAATTCTTTATTTATTATCATGATTATTATCCATTACTCAATGATTTGTTACAGCAACATTAACTGCAAAAATGTCTTTACACCTAAGAAGAGATATTATTAAAAAACTAAATTCATTACCTATCAAATTCTATGATAAGAATACTACTTGAGACATTCTTTCAAGAATTACCAATGATGTTTTTCTGCTCACCAATAATCTAAATAACTCATTAACTACTTTAATTATTTCATTCATTATGCTTTTTTGATCTTTATGCATGATGATTTATACTAACCTTATACTAACTTTAACAGCCATAACTACTGTAATTATTTGAGCAGCAATTATTTTCGTTCTCATGCAAAGAAGTCAAACACACTATGATAATCAGCAAGCTTATTTATGAAAAATCAATGGACATGTTGAAGAGGCTTTTAGTGGGCACTCCGTTATTAAAGCATACAATGCAGAAGATGAACTAAAAGAAAGATTTGTTGAACTAAATTGAGCTTTAAAGCATAGCACCTTTATGGCTGAATTTATATCATGAATCGCAATGCCTATTGTTATCTTTATTGAAAACTTTTGATATGTAGTAATTGCAGTAATCTGAGCTTTATTAGCATTTAATTGAGACATTAAATTCTGAGTTATTGTTGCATTTTTAGTTTATATTAGATATTTTTCTGATCCATTAATTAGAATTTCATGATTATCTCAAAGAATACAAGTTGCAGCAGCTGCTGCAGAAAGAATATTTTCATTCTTATGAGAAAGAGAATTAGATGATGAGTCAAAAAAAGGAAAAAATAATTTATTTTCAAAAGGTGAAGTAGTTTTTGAACATGTAAAATTCTGATATGATAAAAAGAAAACAATAATCCATGATTTAAGTTTTACTGCTAAAGCATGAGATAAGGTAGCAATTGTATGACCAACATGAGCATGAAAGACTACAATAGTTAATCTTCTCATGAGATTCCATGAAATAAATGATGGTAAAATAACAATCGACTGAATAAATACCAAAGATATGACAAGAGAATATATTCACAGTCTATTTTGTATGGTATTACAAGATACTTGGGTATTTGATTGAACTATAAGAGAAAATATCGCTTATAATAAAGAGGATGCGACAGAGGAGGAGATTATTAAAGCAAGTAAAGCTGTATGACTTCATCACTTTGTAACTACCCTGCCAAAATGATATGATACTATATTAGATGAAAAAGTAAGTTTATCAACATGACAAAAACAACAATTAACTATTGCTAGAGCTATGGTTTATAATGCGCCAATGCTTATTCTTGATGAAGCAACTTCATCAATTGATACAAGAACTGAGCAATATATTCAAGATGCTATGGATAAGTTAATGGAGAATAGAACATCTTTTGTTATTGCACATAGATTATCAACTATTAAAAATGCTGATTTAATATTAGTTCTTAAAGACTGAGATATTATTGAATCTTGAAATCATGATGAGCTCATAAAGAAGAATGGATTTTATAAAGATCTTTATGAATCACAATTTTCTGAAGAATAAAAAAACCTAAGTACTTATAAGCACCTAGGTATAAGGACACTCCTCTAGAGATTTCATAATACTTCTAGCTAAAGAAAGCTGTTGATTACTCATTGTAGCACGATTGAGACCATTCTTTACAAGAAATTCATCAAATCGTTCATCGACAATCTTCCTTGAAAGCTCACGTTCTCTTTTCTTTTTTACCGCAAGAAGTTTCTTCATGCGCTTAACATTTTTTGCTCTTGATTTACTCATAATTTATTTTGTTTTTTATTCTTAATTATTATTTAGCAGAAGAAAATCAACAAAAAAATCCCCTAAAAAGAGGATTTTTCAATATATTCTGTATTCTTAAGAATTTTTATTATTTGCCAATAATTGGTCTAAGTCAGATATTGGTTCACTAGGCATTTCATCATTTGTATTTTCAGAAGGTTTATTTGCTTCATTTCCTTCAACCATTTGTTCACTCTTAAACAAATCCTCTACTACATCTTGTGGCATATCTTTCATAAATGAAGTATCTATTGGCATATCTTGTGTTGAAGGTTGTTCTTGAAAACTTTGAGTATTTTGATCATCAGCACTACTAAACATTCATGTGTATCTATTATTATCAGCTTCATTATATTCTTCCTCATTTGATTCTGAAGAATTTTCTGGTGACTCCTCTGCTGCTTCTTGAGTTTCATTAACTTCTTCTGGAGTTTCTTCTGTTGATTCTTCAGTTGCATCAGTAATTCCGCTAATTACATCTTCAGATTCAATAGTTTCTTCTGGAGCTTCTTCAGATATTTTTTCTTGATTTTCTTCTTGAGTCTCTTCAGAAATTTCAGTATTATCTTCTGTGTTTTCTTCAGTATTTTCTCCAGGGAATTCATCAGTGTTTTCTGAAGCTTCGTCTGTTTCATCAACAGTTTGCTCTACATCTTGAGTTTCTGAATTATCAGTTAATTCTGAAGATTCATCAATGCTTGATTCCTCATCAATAGCTGTTTCTTCATTTGAGAAATTATCAGCTGAAAGAGATAAATCTACATTTGGCAAGTCTTCTAATCATTCTTCAGAATTTAGACCTGCACTTAAAATTGTATCAGTGGCATTCTCTGCACTATCATTTTCAGAATCATTGATTGTTAAATCAACATCAGTTGCTATTTCATTATTCTCAATATCATTTACTGATTCTTTTGTTAGATTTGTTTCTTCTGAAATATCTTCTCAAACTGGTTCAGTATTTAGGGATAAATCAACATTTACATTTTGAGTATCTAATCTTGTTCCTTCATCCATTGAATCAAAAGAAACTGAAGGTACATCTCTATGAGTTGCTGTATTATCAGAGAATGCATCCATATTATCAAATGAATCTAAGATATTTTCTGTTCATTCATCTTTCAAAACATCAGACATTTGATCATCTGAATTTTCTGTTGTTAAATTTTTATCTTGATTAACATTATCAGATTCTAATGTTACAGCTTCGGATTCTGAATTATTTTCAGATTGTACTTCTTCAACTGATTCATTATTAACTTCAACTGGTGCAGATTCTTGCGCTTGTGTAGCTGAAGCAGATTCTTCTTCTGGTCAGACAAAATGTTCAACTACATTATTTAATTGTTCTGCAGCAACAACAGGAGCTGGAGCAACTTTTTCTGGTTCATTAACTTGTGGGTTATTAATATCATATGATACTTTTTTAGGTTGATATTTATTATTAGATAAACCAACAAATAATGTTACAATTGGAGTAAAGAAAACATTAAGTATAGCTGTTAATGTTGAGAATCAAAATCTTTTAGGAATAGTATAATTCCAGTGTAGGAATAGTATAAAATTAGTAATTCAAAGTACTGATGAAAGAATCCAATTTACTTCTGTTCACATTCTAAAGAAAAGCGATCCGAAAAACAAAATAGGTGTAAGCCAAGGAATAAGTCACAACCATTTACTTGATTCTGCAATTTCTGAATATACCATTGTGTTATAAAATGGGACAAGGAAAGCCCATCATTTTTTTCATGCTTTTTTGAACAATTCCCATATTGAAATTAAGAATAATGTTTGAAGAACAAATCCTAAATATCAGATAACAGCAAAGCCTAAGAATCAACCAGCAATTGCAAATACTCATCATAAGTCTAGGAAACTAAAGTTATCAAAAATAGAAGATGATGGAAATTGTTCTCAACTAACACCTAGAGATGACACTCATTTTACTCCAACAGGAGCTCACCAAACACCAGTTAATGCTCTAGCACCAAAATCATCACCAATAACAAATTCATCATCTGTTATATCTGCATCAACATCAAAATTAGATCCAGAAATAAGTTCAGACTCTATTTCATCATCTGCAACTTTTCAAGTTACTATATCATCTTCTACTACTAAATTACCATTACCATCATCTAATTCTTTTAGAATAGATGTTAATTCATCAACTTCAGGACTATCTGTTTTAATTCATGTTCAAAGTTTTTCACTAAGTTCAGAACTAAAATCAGTTTCAATTCAAGCATATGAATTTTCTACTGTAGAAGCTTTAATTAATTTAAAACAAGTATTTTTAAATTTCCATTCTAAAACATCACTTACTCAAATTACCTCTTCTCAAGCATTTTCACAAAAAGCATTTTCTCAAACTTTATCCAATCTTCAAGGTACAGAAAACTTTTCTAATTTATTTTTATAGAAAGCTTCTTCTCAAATAGTTTTTAAAGTTTTTGGAAGTTTTAATGCTTTTAAATTATTATTTTTGAATGCAGCTTTTTCAATAATTTCAACACCTTCAGGTATCTCTAATTTTTCAATAATATTATCTTCAAAAGCAGATTCACTGATTTGTTTTAAAGAATCAGGGAGTTTAACAGAAATAAGAACTGTATTTTTAAATGCAGACTTTCATATCTCTGTAACTGGCTTTCAATCAAGAGTTTTAGGTATAGTAATCTCATTATCAAAACATTGATATCCGACAATTACTGCTCATCAGAATCATGCTTGTGAATCAGCAATAGTAAAACAGCTCGATTTTGTATCAGCAAAAGTAAAAGCAGATAAAAGTCATAAAGACAGGATACTAATAGCTGTTAGTTGTTTTAAATTCTTTTTCATATTAGTAAGTGAATAATAAAATAACAAGATAAGTATATTCAAAATTGAAAATAAGGCAAAAATTTGGAATTTTATTTTATTAAAAACAAATGAGATACATTCCCCTATTAAAATAAAAATCATAATTATAGGATTTTAGCATATTTACGCACTTTTCAACTATTGACTTTATAATTAGATTTGATTAAGATAATGTTTCAAACAAAAAACTAAAAACAAATACACCTATGAAAAAGAATGCTAACTTTATTGTTGTCACCCTCATTGGGGTTGTGTTGTTTGCATTATTACTCATTGTTAAATGCAGTCAAAGTGATGAAAAACAGCAGATTGCTGCTAGTGAAACACCTGAGCAAGTGATTCAAAAGCCAAAGATCAAAAAAATGATTAAAGGCTACAAGAAAGATCATGTGAAGGTATCTCAAGTACCCGAAGAGACTCCTACCGATGAAGGTTTCCTCGTGGTCGATGGGACTGACAGTGTTGAATTCTGTACTGACATTCTTTCTGGTCGTCCTTATAGGATTATCATTGAAGGACAAAGAAGATTACCATTATGCCAGCTTCTGAATGAAGAAGGAGATTCTACAGATTGGGATTATTCGACGCAAGTACTAAGATTTGCAAATGATTCAGTCATCATGGCAAGACTTATGGTTGGTGATCAAGTATTTCCTTTCGGTATCTCGGAAGACATCGACTCTATTCCACAACAGGACTATTGTGACTTCTCTTTTGCAGAGATAATAAAGAACTCTCCAGATTCCATCCACTCAGGTTCAACGAAATTTCCTATTCTAGGTAGTGCAACGATACTCTTTAATACTGCTGCAGAAAACGCGGATAAGCTCTATTTAAAGGTTAAACAACCAGGGCTTATCAACGTTACTGTTGTTTATGATGAATCAGTATGCGGGTATCCCCTCTTCTGGGATAACGACTCTATTAAATTTGAGAATAAGGATGATTCCGAAAACCAAATTGAAAATAAGAGCCACAAAGAAGAGATAATTGCAAAGAATTAGAAAAGGATCAACTTTCATGAAACAATAAACACTCTTTCCGGATCTGGAAGAGTGTTTTTGTTAAAAAGGAAATACAGAATAATAGCTAATTAAGTTCGATATACTTATTCAAAATTATTTTAAACCATTCTGTATATCTAGAAGGATTTTTTTCTATATCATTTATTAATGTTTTTAAATCAATCCATTTGTAATCATTTACTTCATCAGGATTAACAGAAGTGATTTCTCAATCATAGACTCATTTAAAAACATGATCATATTCATTTTCAATTAGTCCATTATCAAATTTTGCTATATATTGGAATTGAAAGATTTCTTCAAGCGCAGTATCAAATCACATTTCTTCTTGAAGCCTTCTATGTGCTGCATCTAAAACCTCTTCATCAAGATATGGATGAGTACACGTTGCATTCGTCCAAAGTCATCAGCAATGATATTTTGATAATGCTCTTTGCTGCAAAAGCATTTTTCATTTTGAGTTGAAAATTAGCACAGAAATTGCTCTATGTAATATTCACTTTCTATGAATATCCATTTTTTCTCAAGTTCAAATAACTTTATCATTATCATCTACAAGTACCATTAAATTTCCAGTATTCATTATTCACTAATTATATATAAATTATTGATTTATCGAATTAACTCTTTCAATTTTATCTGGGAATTGTTTTATAAGCGTTTTTATAACTTCCTGAATTGTTCTTCATGAAGTTCATCAATAGAATCAAACAATATGCATATATTCACAAGGTTGCTCAATCTCAACACCCATTGATTCATATTGTTTCTTTAATTCTTCTGTTTTAACCATCATCTCATTTAAAATCTCTTTATTGTATTTCCCTATTAACACTTCTAATGGTCTTCATTCTGCTGTATGTTTAAATCTCTTTAATATTTCATAGATTCATTCAAAGTTCTTCCGTTTATCTATTTCAAAAGGAGAACAATTAATTAGATAAAATTTTTCAAATTTAGTTCAAAAATTCTCTACAAATGATTCTATATTTGAAGAATTTAATGTATTACATAGATCAAGAGATGCTGAATGAGAGAACTCTGGATTAAATCATTCTAAAAACTCTCTATTTTTAAAATTATCTATCATCTTAAAGCATTTCAATATCTGTGATAAAAAATTTTTCTTGGAATGCGGTTTCTTGCCTAATCTGATCTTTTGTTATTTCGGTTCACTTTGGTACAACTACCCATTTATCTTCATTGTCATTACTACGATGAATTATAGCAACTAATTCTCATTCAAAAGTTGGTAAGGGTTCTGTTATTCAAAGCACATACGCATCCTGTTCTTCTCAATCTCATCATATTACTCAATCAACATATCAATAATTTACACTATAAAAGATATCTTTATGACTTGGATGATATGTTCAAATAGGCCTATCTATTATAACTTTTACAATCTTCTTTTTCATATATGCATACGGAAAATATAAACAATCAAGTTAAATATATGTTACAAATTTCAAATTTATAATCAATAAATAGGATAAATAAAAATACCAAAATTTGATAATTTTTAAATTCTTATTATAATTTTACCAACAACATTTTATATTTTTACTTATAATTATGTCAGAATTAGAAACTGCAGGTAAAGTTATGGATAAAGCATGAGAAGCTTTTGATAAAATTGAAGATTCAGAAAAAAAAGAATGATTTCTAAATTTATTAGACCAAGCTAATGAAAACAGTGCAATAAAATGGTGTAAAGAACAATGGAACCAATTATCTGAAGATCAAAAAATGAAATTATATGATAGATGAGCTATTTCATTATGGAATACAATTAAAAATCAACCAATTGTAAAAATACAAAGATTATACTACGATTGAATAAGAAATACAGTTAAGCACTGAGCTAAGAATGCTGCAAGATTTAAATTACTTGAAGAAATACCTGTGAGATTCTTTGTTGAATGCTGAATTTTTGATAGACCAGAATGATTAACTGATGAGCAATTGTGTAAAGATATAAAATCAGATGCATGAAACTTAGTTACATACCTAAATATTTGTAAATATACAGCAATGGCTGCATCTGTAGCATATCCGGAAGTAAAACCTATTGTTCCAGTTATTGAATGAGCTAAGAAATTTGGAACATGGTATAAAGAACAAGGAGCAGATGTCGTTATAGCTAGCTTACACAATAGGAGAGCTGAAGAAATAAAAGAAGATACCTCTAAAGAGCTTGCTTGAATTATATGATGAGAAAAGAAACAAGCAGCATAATGAGAAAATATAGATAATTTATTGAAAGTCTGGATTTCCCCAGACTTTTCTTTTATATTAAAAAATAAGTTTTTTACTTTGAAATTAACATGGTGTTTAACTATATATTATAGTGCTGAGAATCTCTTAGCAAACTATTTTTTGACTCATTAACTGGTTTTCGTTGTGAAACGCGAGCCAGTTTTTTCAAATTTAAAGGACTTATTCATTTAGATAAGCAAAAAGCTAATTATTAACCATTGATTCTTAAATCAATTTTAATATATTATAGTCAACATTTTATATTTATATTAATACTATTATGAAAACAAGAACTTTATCATTAGTAGCATTACTTGCTGCATGAACTTTAGTTTTAACTGGATGTAACAAAAGCAATACAGAAACTCCAGCAGAAGAACAACCACTTAATGAAGCAGCTCAATACTGTGTAGATAACGGTTGAACACACGAAATCGTTACATCAGAAACAGCTGTATATGGAGAATGTACATTACCTGATGGAACTGTTTGTGAAGAATGGGATTATCTTGAAGGAAAATGTCCTGAAACAACAGTTGAAGAAAAATCATTAACACTTGAAGATATTAATAATCTTATAACAACAAATTTCCCTAAATCATACAGTTTTCATGAATATAATACTTCAACAAATCTTATTGGTAAAGAATGAGAATACACTTATTCTGAAGGAGAAGCAAAACAATTAATCCCATCATTTTGAACAGTTACACAAGCTGATGTAACAAGTTCAGAAATTCAAGATGGAATGATCTATACTGAAGTTGTTTATACTATTGAAGAATGAGGAACTGTTAATGTATTATATATTGTAGATCCAAAGACAGAAAATTTCGTAGCTGCAGAAGTAGTTAAATGAGATATTAATACTAATTACCAATTCCAATACTAATTATATGGATAATATTAAAGAGCAGGATTATCGTCCTGCTTTTTTATATAATGAAAAAGGAGACAGATTATTTTGACCTGCTCCTTTTGGTTCTCACTTTACCACGAATTAATTATACTACATTAGTTTCAATTTTGCAAAAAATAATGATGTATTTTAAATGTTAGTATTTATAGGTATTAACTTAGATTATTTTTACATCTACATTTTAACTTTATATATAAAATCAATTATTTATACTCATATTAAATATATAAAACTTAATAAAATTAACTATGGAAGAAAAAAAGAAAATTCTCTATGTGGATATGGATGGAGTATTAGTTGACTTCGATTCAGGTCTAAAACAAGCTGAGCCAGATCTCTTAAAAATCTATAAGGGACAGTTAGATAATATTCCTAATCTATTTTCATGGATGGTTCCAATGCCTGGTGCAATTGAGGCATTCAAAGCTTTAGCAGAAAAGTATGATACCTATATTCTTACTACAGCACCTTGGAAAAATGAGACAGCTCTACAAGATAAAAAAGACTGGCTCAATAAGTACTTTGGTGAACTCATAAAAAAGAAAGTCATTTTTTCTCACCACAAAGAGCTTCTCATTGGAGATTATCTCATTGATGACAGGCCAGTTAATGGTTTTAAAGGTAAACAATTCTTATTTGGAAGTAAAGAATATCCTGATTGGAATGCTATTACCAAAGAATTACTCTAAAATTTTAAAGCGATTAGGTTAGTCCTTTTCGCTTTTTAATAATACTTGACATTTTCTTGATTTTATATCTAAAATGTGTATATATTTTGTTGTTGTTATTCAACAATTTTTATAGCCATTTACTGACCTTTGTTGTGATAACACGGGTCAGCTTTTTTAAGGAGATAAGCATCTCAAATACAAGAAACAAAAAAACAAAACAACTAATAAAAAAACTTATGGAAAAAGATTTTAAAAAATTAAAGAGAGATCTGCTGGCATACCGGCATATCTACGCAATCTATGCGATTCTCATACTCGCATTATTCGTGTTGACGGTCGTTGAATATAACGTCAAAACCAGTTCTTGGACTTGGGCGCTAAATGCAGCTATACTTGTATTCCTGCTCTTTGTGATGATTTTCAGACTTCCTGGCGAAAGACTTGATATAAAAAGAAAAGCAGATTGCTTCCTTTTAACTCTTAAGTCTTTAAAAGATGGGAACAGTGAAAGGATTACCAAATTACTGATCCTGGAAAATGAGTTTGATATTCTCAAAAACAAAGACGATGGGCTTAGGCTAATCCAAGAACGCATTGCTAATATTCACTTTGAATCAATTAATAAAAGCATTGAAACTGCTCGAAAACTTGGTGGATACTCAGATGAAATGTTTATTACAAGCTTCAGTGTTCCTGATACCTTTGAAGAGCTTAACAAGATCGCAGCAGAAATGAGCAAAGAAGCAAAGGAAGAACAGAAAGCTATTGAGAAAATGTTCAACAAGATCAACGAACTCGCTAGTAAATTCTAAAATTTAAACACTGAAGAGGTTTTCTGTTCAGTGTTTTTATTTATGTTTAAAACTAATTTTTTTCATTAACAATCATCTCACTCGGTCAATACCATTGAAGTTTCTTCAAGACTACGGAATGGATAAAGTTCATACTCATTATTTTTATGAACAATAATAGCAACTCAAGAAAGATAATTAACCCACTCCTCTCTTTTAAAATGTAAATTTTCTTCAGATAACCAACTTAACAATGGAATTACTACTACATCATGAGTTGTAAGTCGCGAGAATTCATGTCAATCCGTTAAATTACATACTGTTGAAATCAGATTTAATGATTTTTCAATTCATAATTTTCTATTATTTTCATACCAATGTGCAACACTCATTCAAAAATAATCATATTCTAATACAAGAATTGGATGTAAAATCTCATTATTATCCTGCCATCAATCTCCATCATTATTATTTAAGAATTTTGGATATCAACGAGCAGCTCATATATAGAACGATGTTTCATGAGTCCTTTTAAAGTCTGTTGATCAATAAAAGTCATTTGATGGATTGTTAAATTTTCATCAGGATAATCTTTTTCAAAGACTTCTTGCCTGCTCAATTCATTCATCAGTTAATCAACCTTCAATTCAAAAATTTGGTCAACGCATTGCGTGACGAGAGATGAAAATTATTCTATCATCATCTTTAATAGAAGAATAGATATCATCTATTAGATTATAATCTTTAGTAGAGAAATTATAGGTAGACTTTCAACGAACGAACTTTTTTTTATCCATTTTTTATATTCGAGTTTTATATTTAAATATTTCGAATTGAATTATATCGGAAATTAACAAAAAAACAAATTTTAAAAGACAAAAACCTCTAGATAATCTAGAGGTTTAAGAGAGTTAAATCTTTTTTTCGAAATCTTCTTTATCCTCGAATTGGAAAGAAAGAAGACAACTTGCAATAGCGCCAAGGAGGTTTGTAGAACTACCCCAAAGCACTTCATTATTCCGATTCATTCTCATTGGAACAGGAGATGTACAAACGAACTGATTCCAGCGCTTAGAGAATTTCACCGTAAATGATTTTCCTTGTTTAAGATAGATGTCATATGCATCATAAGGAAATGGATAAGCTCCTGTGTAATAATGAGTATGTTTCACACCAATACCATTATACTGTTGCTCATAACTTAATCCAAAATCTTGTTCAGCATGAGACAGTGCACCAGAGAAGTAGGGATGTTCTCCATACGAAAGGAGTTTATCATCCTTAGATATTCTCACAACACGCAATCCTCCACCCGAGAGAAATGCATGGAATTCTGCTCCATCCTTCAATGATTTTTCAATTTCAGGATAGAATTTTTGATAATCAACGTAGTCTGTATTCATATATTTATTTTTGTTTAACAGTATAATTGTTGTAGGGATTAAGGAGAAAAAATTCAATATGTTTTTATACTAAAAAAATTAATAAATAATGAAGATTTTTGCATATTATCTCTTGAATTTACAACTAATAATTCTATAGTTCTGTTGTTATTTATTTCGTTTATTACTAGTAAAAATGACAAAAACTGCGTTAATCGAAAGTGTTGCTGCTGAATTAGGTGTATCTAAGAAATTAGCAGGAGAATTAGTTAACAACATGATTTCTAACATTATTAAAGGTGTTAAGAAAAATGGTGAAGTTAGAATTCAAGGTTTCGGAACTTTTAAGTCTTCTAAGAGAAAGGCTAGAACTGGAGTTAATCCTCAAAATCCTTCTGAAAAAATTAAGATCCCTGCAATGAACGTTGTAACTTTCAAAGCTGGTTCAGAATTCAAAGCTGCTGTTAAATAATTATAGCATCATTAATTGATAGACTAGTAATCTTAACTGATTACTAGTTTTTTTTCATTAAAAAAATGCACCACAAGAATTACTCATGGTGCAAAATAATAGCTATAAAGTTTGTAAAGAGTTTTTCCTAATATAGGAGTTACATCACGACCTGTATTTGGTCATCACTTTTCACCTCCTGAGGGAGAAGCGGTTTCATCTACTTGTGCAGTTTCCGCTTCAGTCGCAGTCTCAGTCGTTTCAGTCTCAGGCTTATCAGTCTTTTCGTCCTCAATGAAAGATTTTACAGGAGCTGAATGGTTCGATGCATCACCGTTAAATGGCTTACCGGTAAGCTTCTCAATCATTGAGATTCCAAGGAAGTTCTCGACAACCCCGCCGCCGTTTTCACCACCAATGATGATATTCTGCGGAATAATTGGAAGACCATTCTTTGCAATAGCCTCAATAATCTGCATACGGGCAAAGTCATCACCAAGAGCAAGCTGTGAAAGACGATAAGCCTCTGCCTTACTCTGACCGTTCTTCAAGGTTACACGTGCATCAGCCTCACCTTTCACGACAGTCTCATGAGCTCGAGCATCAGCAAGCTGAATGATAAAAGTAGACTGAGCTTCAGCGTCAAGAATTTTAACAGTCTTATCACCAGTAGCCTTCTCGATGGCAGCCGAAGCGTTGTTCTTCGAGATTTCAACCGAACGCGCGGACTCAACGAGCTTATCCTGCATATCAGCCTCTTTCTGAGCATGCTCGAAGTCCTTACGAGCTTCTTGAGCATTTTTCTGAGCATTATACATCTCTTTTTCCTGTGAAGCTACAGAAGCCTGACGAACAGGTTTTGTAAGTTCTTCAGGAAGAACCACGTCTGTAATCATAACATCACGAGATTCAATGTGATAGCGCCCGAGGACCTGAGTAATTTCATTCTTAGCAGCCTCAGCAAGTTCTGCACGCTTAGTATAGAGATCAAGTGCTTTTACCGTCTGAGCAGCATTACGGAAATGTGAGCTAACAGCCGGCTCCAGCACCTGAGAGATCAAGTCTGCCATAGAACCCAAGTCGGCAACCACAGCAGACGCTTGCTCCATTGGAATATGGAACATCACCTGAACATCCATCTTAGCATCGAAAGCATCAGATGTACGCAAAGTGATTGTTGAGAGATTCTCGTCAATCGCATCTTTTACTTTTGCATCCTTGCCCTTGTTGGTTACATTTGCCCAACTAAGAACAACCTGTGTTGTCGGGAGAATATCCCACTTGCAGGTTTGAGGATTCAAAGCATGTTTACCTGGACCGAGAGGATCTTTCCAAATACCCTTAAAACCGTTTGGAACGAGCTTAGCATTGACCTTACCCTGAGAAGAAGACTTAAGTTTCTGAGGATCAGAATCAAAGTCATAATTGTCACCAACATAAGAGGTTACAACAGCGCAGCTACCGATAGGCACCGTAGTGATAGGTTCCTTTTTCACAGTAGCAAACCAGGGATTGATAGCATACTTACCAGCACGGAGTACAGGAATCTGAAGACCTTTCTGACCATCAGCCTCGATAAACGCCCACGCATTCTGGAAGTTAGAGTGCTTCTCAAGAGGAATTTCTTCAGCAGCGATACTATTGTTATCTGTAAGCGGTTTACCTTCAAGTGTTGTTACGACGCCGATTTCTTCGTTGCCGATTTCAATCCATTTGATTTCTGAGCTTACTTCAAACATCTTGGTGTTAATACGATAACGACCTGGCATCAAGCATTCGATTTGCTGACCACGCTGACCTCCATTCTTGATAAACTCCTCTGCCTTCTCAAAATTGCTATGTCCTTCGATTTTCTTGGCTAAGATTCGTCCCTTATCCAGGGGTTCACCATCGCGGGCAGTAACAAGTCTGATTGTTCCCTCACTAACATCGATAGCATTGACCGTTTCAATTCTAAAGAGATACGTGTTGATACGATAGGTACCAGGAGTAAGAATCTGAAGCTGTGGACCCTTTTGTCCGCCCTTACTCAAGAATGCTTTTGCATCCTGGAAAAGGTTACACTCAACAGGAGCAGCCATGATCTTACCAGGAGGAATAGATTCACCAGCAATGGCATCAACGATACCAACCTGATTCGGTTTGATGACCGTAGCCTCTTGAACCTCAACTTTGAAGAGATAGGTATTAATTCTATATTCTCCTGGAGGAAGAATTTGAATTTGTTTACCTTTTTGACCACCATTTTTCAAGAAGGCTTCACCGTTCTGAAAAAGATCACATTCAACATCATCAGCAAGGATTTTGCCGTTTGGGATAGGAGCACCAGTAATAGCTTCAACAATACCGATTTGATCTTCGGAAATTTTGATATAGCTAGACTTTCTTGCAGTCTGAATAAAGGGCACCAAGATATGGAGACCAGGGCCTAAAATTGAAGCCTGGACACCAACTTCACCCTTAAGAGCAACCGTGCGACCATCCGCCATTTCCTTACCAAAGTACTTACGTTCTACAATTGCAATTTGAGTGGATTTTACATTCACAAAAGACTTGCAAAGAATCCAGATGATTACAACTGCAAGAACAACAGTCCACCAATAAGGCAGAAAAGATAAAAATGTTTGTAGCATAAATTTAAATTTTTTAATTAGTATTTGTTAATGAACACTTTATAGCAGGATATACTATAAGCATTTTCCGTATAAGAGTCAAGATGCAAAACAAAATATTAATCAATCTCTTGATAAAGAACAAAATATACTTACATATTAGATGTACTTACTAAATTTAAGTACCTTTTAAGTCCTAATAAAGACAAATGGATAAATTCTCTATTGATGAATATATGGTAAAAATCATGCCATGATGAGCATTGATATTAATTTTATGTTTATTCTTTTGATCAAACGCCCCTATTGAATTCTGATGAGAATATGATGTCTTGTATGCATTTGTCTTCATTTGTTTATCTTATATAGCATGAGAAATACTTCAAACAGTATCTCACTTATTTGATTTTGTTATTAATGTTTGGTTTAAATTTAGAAAACCTACTGAGATATTCCTTTATAAAGAAAATCCTGTTTTAAAGAATGAACACAAAAGAAAGGAAATCCTTGAGGCTCTAAAAGTAGGAGAAGAGATTGAAGAGATTCTAAATATTGAGTATAAGGACTTAAATTGGTTAAAATTCTGGAAAATTAGTAAAAAGAATAATGCTATTCTTCAGAGCTTTTTTTGGACAATATACACCTCAGTTAAGAATAATCCTGAAATAAAGCAATGACACATCAATTATCTTTTCCTTCGTGCAATTATCCTTGATTGTTTAGTCTTAAGTATCTTATCATTTTACTACGGATATCCTGCTTTAGCTTGGATATCATTAATTGTACTTATCATTCTCTTCTGGAGAGCAAGATGATTAGCAAGATGATCTGTTTTCAACGCAGTACTTTGCTATATGAATGAACATAAAGAAAAATAGTGCTTCAATTTTGTTATATATTTTCCTATTAAACAATAAGATTAAAGAAAAAAGGTACATCTGTAATGCAGCATGTACCTTAATTATTGTTTAACAACCATATTCTGCTTTATAACGACTTTCACAAAATCGCAGTGGAATGCATATACATGATACAAGGATAATCCCTACAATTGCATCAACAATAACAATCGTGTTCCATGGAATCGCATACCTATTATGCATAATCATAGCAACGATCACTAATATGAAGGCGATAAACAAAAGCGTTGGAATAAGAAAATAGTTTATAGCTGGAGTTTCCTTTCCAATCTTATTCTCTTCATGTTTGTGATACAAAGCCAGATAACCAACAAAAGCAGAGAGAACACTTACAGCGATACCATCAACGATAAGGATTGTGTTTAATGGCAAAGCATAGCGGTTGTACATGATCATACCAGCAATAACTAGTATGAAAGCAACAAATAAGAACATTGGAATACCAAAGAGCTTTAGGACATCGCATTTAACGAATGTCTCAATTTCTTTCTTAGATAAAGTTGGTTCCATAAGCAATGGGTTTTAGAGTTTGACATTTTGTTTGTTAATTTAATTATAGAAATTTAATTGAACAATTTCAACAAAAAAACATCAATTGTTGCAGCAAAGTTAAAATTTCCGGTTTTTACTGGAAATGAATTATGAATAATATTACAACAGTATACAGCAAAGCAAATTGACAGAAGGCATCCAATGCAGTAGATAATTCTACCTACCTTTTCAGATAAATTGAAAGCAAAGAGCGCAGTAGAACTTAGAGTAATTCCCATTAATGATAAGAGAGTCCCATAAATAACATAGTAATATGGCGGCTGTCCGGGAATCGCTGGTG
>CAMOEC010000037.1 GCA_946611795.1 uncultured bacterium | reverse complement strand
GGAAATATTGTATTTACAGTAAATCAGAAACTATGAAATGGTGGTAAATAACAGAATAATGTTTCATCATTATGAACACTTAATATTCATTCAGTTCATTTCCAT
The DNA here is from genome assembly GCA_946611795.1 of uncultured bacterium. Taxonomy (GTDB): domain Bacteria; phylum Patescibacteriota; class Gracilibacteria; order Absconditabacterales; family Absconditicoccaceae; genus HOT-345. The sequence continues at coordinate 16,890 of CAMOEC010000037.1, read as the reverse complement.
TCCGCCATCAAATTCTTATGAGACAATGGAACTGCTTTTGGTAAAGATTCACTTCATGAGGTATATAAAACAACAGCTGTTTCATCTATTCACTTTGGAATAGGGAAATATAAACTCTTTACTACAGCCTTAATTTTATACATTAAAGGAATATCTTTTAACAAATCCTCTAAGAAAATAAAATCATATTTTTTTAACCATTCAATGTTTATTGTTTTATAAAATGTCTTAGATGTTAAAATCTTTTCTGTCTTAGAAAATTTTACACAATGATCAAATGCTGATTCTGGATGTGTCCAGTTCATCATAACAGGAACTTTTTTAGCCAAATATGAAGCTAAAATAATCATTGTTGTACTTCACAAAGCAGGAAACATTACACCAATATACTTTCAAGGAATTTTTTTCAAATATTCACTTATCAAGAATGATTTTAATAAAACATCTTTTCTCGTTTGAAGTCAAAACATTGTATCATATACCAGAGGAGCCTTTTTATCCTTTTTCCAATATTCTTTAAATTTTTCCAAAACATTTTGAGATAAATCTATACTCCAATCATGAGTTCTACTTTCAATTTCTGGAATATTCCATTCACAAGGTTTTAACTCTAATTCCATTGATTCAGAAGCTCATAAAGCCATTGCAACTAAATCTGATACCACTTTTAATTCATTTAATGGAGTATTTGAAGCTTTTGGATAAGCATTTAATATCAAATTTTTAAGTTCAGCCATATCTAATGAATCAAAATAGAGATCCAAAATCAAATTAGATGAAAGAGTAATTTTTTCTTCTTTACCTAAATCCTTAACACTTCTTACAAAATCAATAACCTTTTCAATAACTTCTTTTGGAAACTTTGAAGTATCATACTCTTTATGATTTTGAAAACTTTCAATTGAATTACGAATATGCTTTGGCAATTCTCTACCCTTCACATTATCATAATAAAAATAATTTTTAACATATTGAACAGCTTCTCCTCATTTTTCATTATAAAAGTCTTCAAGACTTTGATTAAAATCCTCTAAAGATTTTTTTGATTGCTTTTTTAATAGTTCTGTTTGGTCCAGCATTTCAATTTCAACATTTCTCTTTGGTACAAAGAAAAATAAATTAGCCACAAAATACCAAATTGTCCTAAGAATATTTCAAAAAAAAGAAGGAGCTTTTCAATTCCATGCATTTGACCATCTACTTCCCCACAATCAAGTAGTTCTAACTATTAATACTTTAGTATTTTCAGGTAATGCCTTAACAGCAAGAAAAGCAGACTTTTTTCATCAAATATATTCTTCAGCTTGTCACTTTAATCTTCATGAAGGATAAAGAAGTACAGAATCTCAAGATTCCAATGCTTTAATTACATCATGTAAAGCATGTTTTACTTCTCAATTTTGATTATCAGATTTTCACTTATCAATATCTTGAATGGTAATAGTATTCATCAACTTAAAAATCCATCACAAAAATGGATTCTTAGAGAAATCAGATGTTGCAACAGGTCTTATATTAACATATGGACGAAAAATACACCACAATAAAACAGGTTCAACATAAGCTATATGATTAGGAAGTACTAGATAATTAGTTTTTTCCTCAAAATGTGGAAAATTTTTAATCACAACATTATAACGAATTTTCATAATCCACAAAAGCAATTTTGCTATTAATTTCATATTCTGTTTCAACAGTAATAAATATATTATTAAATATACTTAAAAAGCACAAAATAAGCAAAAAATTAAGCATTTTTATGAACTTTTTTAAATTCTTCAAACGCTGTTATAATTTCATCACAAACTTCTTCTGGTGTTTTATTATCTGAACTCACCCAGAAATCATAATTCTTACTATCACAAAGATCTATTCAATATAGTTTTATATACCTTTCCCTATCAGATTCATTTCTTTCTCTAGTTGCCTTCAAAGTACTTTCTAAAGAATCATAATTATCAGTAGTTCTGTTATCTCATAAAATTCTTTGTGAAGCAACCTCATCAGACACATCCAAAAAAACCTTAAAAGCATGTGGTTGGCATAAAAATCACAATCTTGATTCTAACAAAACACTTGAATTGATATCTAAGCCCTTTTGATATTCTTCAAATTTTAAATCAAACTCTTTTTGATTTTCGGGCTTCTCTCAAAGACGATTAAATTCAAGAATACTTAATCACATTTCTTCAGCTAATTTTCTCTTTAATGTTCCTATAGAAATTATTTCATAATTTAATTTTTCTGCCAAAAGCTTTGAAACAGTACCCTTTCAACTTCAAGCCTTTCATCAAAGTGTAATAATCATTATAAGTACTTAATAATTAAAATTAATGAGTTATAGAATTCATCCATGCAATTAATTGTGGTATATCATAATCTCAACCATGTCATTGATTCCATGGATATTTAAAATCAACATTAGCACCTCTCCACTGAGTTAAAGCCTCTGATAAAATAAATGGAATCGCTAAAGAAGTATCAGCATCTTTTGCTCAATGTCTAATTCTTCGGAACTTTGATACATCAGCTTGAGAATCAGGAATATAATTCATTGGATTCATTAGTTTTACAATATCATTAGAGGCTATATCTCAACTAACCAAAGAATGTTCAAATGAAAAATTAGTAAAATGACGATTATCAATAGCTGCATCTCAAAATAAATTATTTTCTCAAGCTTCTAAACTAAGACCATCAAAAGCAGGAATTCACTTATTACGAGTAAGATAATCTTTAACATAAGATTCAAAATCTATTGATACAACTTCTCAATTTTCAATACTTAACCAATCAAATCATGATAAATTTTCTCAACTTTTCAAAGCATCATTAAACGATTCAACCAACATCATTTTTATTGATTCTTTAAAATTTCATTCTCAATCTTCATTTAATGAATAGATATTTCAATTTGTATCAACTAATCATAACGTTGAAAGGTAAAAAGGGAACGAATCTCTTAATAACTTAGCTATTTCATTTTCGCTATTTGAGATAGCTCCACTCTCTGTCTCAGAACGATCCTCATTATAATCTAATTGATTAGCACTAATTTTATTGTAACTATCAACTCCTTTAAATTCCCATTCATAAGCTTTATCTGCGTTATCGAGATTAGTTATAGGACAATATGTTGAAACAGCGAATACATCATCAGTTGCTGGAGCTGCTCAAATCTCTTCTAAATAAGATTCATAATCAGGATGATTTGCAGTAGATCATAATAAAGCAGACATTGCTCAACCAGCACTTGTTCAATTAGAAATAATCTTATTTGAATCTCCAGGTATTAATGCATCATTATACTTCAAATAACGAATAGCAGCTTTTAAATCAATAATTCATGCTGGAGCCTTTCAAACATATTTTCAGCTTCAATCTTGTAAACTACGACCTCTAGCTCAAGCAGAAGCAACAACAAAACCTTCTTTCAAAGCATACAAAGAAACAGAATCCTTATTTCATCAAAATCATCATCTCATCATTCACTTACCATCTCATTTTCAAGGGAAGCCTTTTTCTCAAACATCTCCATTCTTTCATTGAGGTTGCTCTCAAGAACTTTTAATAGCTTCTAAAAAATCTCCATAAGAAGCCTCTTCACCTCCTCATAAAGTCTCTGGTTTAGCAGGCATATATCATCACACTTTATTAGGAAAAAATATTGGAGCAGTTTCTAAACTAAAACCATTTATTTCCTCTCATGAAAAATAATTTTCAGGAACATAGATATTCATCTTCTGATAATCCTCAACTACAGGATTTTTAACATAGACAATTCACTCATATGCACGTACTTGAAAATCTTCTCAACTTAATGAAAGTGTCTTTATCTCAAAATTAGTAGCATCAAATTCTAATCATGAAAAAACAAAACCTGTATTTCAAATGTCCCCTTCAACAGTTACATTCTCTTTCTGACATCAAGCAAAAGTAATTAGTAGAAAAAACATTAGCCAAAAGTACCTTTTCATATATTTATAATACTATTTAAAATTATCTCTCTTTCTTAATTTGTAATCAACAAGGAAGCTTCTTATATAAAAACAAATAAGCATTAATTCAAAAGAACAAACAAGCCATCATAACAAAAATGATAAGTTTATGAAATCTATTAGCTCATTGAAGAAGCATAAAGATCATCATTATCAAAGACCAAATCCATATAAAAGCCCTTGTCTCTCATCTTGAGAATCATAATCACATAAGTCTATGATGAAAATGAGTGTAGTCTCAATTAAGCGGATTTTTCTTTAAAACAAATATTCTATAAAGTCAAACCCATACTGCATCAAATATCACTAATGATAATGCAACAATTAACGTTCATATTTTAACTCATCAAGCCACAGAAAGATAAGCAATAGCGAATCAAAAAAACATAATTCACACATCTCTTACTAATCATAATGGTTTATATTCAATAAAGGTATATACCAAGCTAATAATAAACAAGAATAATGAAAGATTCTTTACCATAACTAACACATCATAATTAGTAAAGGTATCATAACTTTCAAAAACAACAAATCTTAACAACAAATAAATCGTTAAAAATCAGATTGCAGAAACTCAACTTCACTGTGCATAAATTCAATCAAACCAATTAATTGCATTAATACAGAACATTGTCCAAAACATAAATGCAATTGTAAATAACCAATTTGGAATATGATATACCATATCTCAAAGAACAAATTCTTGATTTCCTATTCAGCCAATCCAAACAGCTAAAAATGCTGCTATTAAATGAACAATCAACCTCGCAAATGGAGGTATTTTAGGAAATTTTCATAAATAACTCAATTCTTCAATTGTTTCAACAACTCAGATTAACAAACCTGGAATTAACAATCCTAAAAATAATGGATTAGAATAATAGTCAGGATAAACAACTAAAACTCATACCATAAAGATCAAAATAACAAAAATTCATTGTAATGTTGGAACTGGTTTCCTTGTATTTTTCAAATCACTACCTGGTTTATCTAGAACCTTAAATTTTTTAAATAAGAACCATCAAAACCAAGATAGAACTAATGTTATTAACAAGAGAAGAATAATGTTCATTATTTATTGTGAACAAATAAAGAGAAACATTAAAGATAATGTAATGATTATATTAAAAAATACCAGTATTATAAAAAAGTTAACCTTGACAAATTTAAAAATATCAGATATACATAGTACAATAGTGCTTATTTTAAATCTCGTTGAATTCCCATAGGAAATAAAGATAATACTATGCAATTAATTTATTAAATGTATAACAAATGTCTAAATTACAATTCAAAATTTTAAAACAAAAATGAAATGCCAGAGTGTGAGAAATAACACTTAATGGTATTACATTAAAAACTCCTATTTTTATGCCTGTTGGTACAAAAGCCACAATCAAGTGACTTATTTTAGACATTTTACAAGATCCTAAATACATTTGAGAACATATTGATCCAATAAAACTAATTCTCGCAAATACTTTTCACTTATATTTAAGACCTTGAAGCAAAATAGTAAAAGATGCATGAGGATTACATAATTTTGAAAATCGAAAAAACTGACTTATACTTACAGATTCATGAGGTTTCCAAGTTTTTTCTCTATGACTTGCAAATCAAAAATTTAATGCAGAAAAACATAGTCATAAAGTCGGAATGAAATTAACAGAAGAATGAGTTAAATTCACCTCTCCATATGACGGGTCAAAGCACATATTTACTCCTGAAAACGTTGTTGACACACAATGTGAATTATGATCAGACATTATGATGGTACTTGACGTATGTTCACCAGCTAATTCAGACAAAAAAACCATTGAAAAGCATATAGCAATGACTCATCGTCGAGCGAAAAGAGCTTTTGATCATTTCGAACCAAAATATAATGATGCGAGAGGTGTATTATTCCCTATCGTACAATGATGAAGTTATCTTGATTTAAGAAAACAATCTGCTGAATATCTAAGCCAATTTGCACGAGATTGAATTGCTATTTGATGAGTAAGTGTTTGAGAAAGCAAAGAATTAATACAAGAAGTTGTTTCTTACACAGCACCACTTCTACCAAATGATAAACCTAGATATCTTATGTGAGTAGGGACTCCTGAAGATCTTCTCTATTGAATTGAACAATGAATAGACATGTTTGACTGCGTAACTGCAACAAGACTTTGAAGACACGGTATCGCATTCTCAGACCACTGAAATGTAAAAATCACAAACTCACAATACAGAACCGATTATACACCACTAACAGATAACTGTGATTGTTACACATGTAAAAACTTTTCAAAAGCATATTTATGTCATCTCATCAGAGAACAAGAAACATTATGATGAGCACTTGTTTGACTACACAACATTGTCTACTTAAATAGAATTCTAGAAGACCGAAAAAGAAACTTTTTAAAAAATGAGGAATAATTTTCCTCACAAAACAAATCAGGAAAGAGAGGAATCGAACCTCCGCCACCAGCTTCGGAGACTAGTGTGCTACCATTACACCACTTTCCTTTATCTAACATATCACAACTAGACACCAGAAGAATCTGATATTTTTAATGCTATTTTCAAGTTAAGATGAGATGATGCTAAAATTGTAAGAAGAGCTAAAACCAATGAAACAAGAGGTATCATTGGAGTATACATAACAACATAAGAATTATTAAAGATAAGATCATATATTTCTCACTTAAAATAACCCAAAGAATAATAAACTGCACTTATAATACTTCCAAGACACAAAACACACCACAATAATGTTTGCACTTTTTTTTCAAACATTTCTCATGAAAACTGCACACTAAGATGAGAATTTATTGCAAAAAATCGCAATCACAAAATATAGACAAGCATCATTACTGTTGGCTGAGAATTAATTAAAAATTCTCATATTGAAGCATAAGTAATTCACAAAATCGTCATACTTCACATTCATTGTAACTGAGCTGCCCATTGTAAAATACAAATTCCTAATGCTGTACACAAAACAAGAAAAACATAGCTTCAGAAAGTTATCTTAACAAGCTTTTCAGCCTTCAAAAATGAAAGCAACAAAATAACAATTACAACTCAAAACACAACAGCAACATCTATCTGCATTTCAAATGCAAAAAAAGAATAAAAAACATTGCATATTTTTGCAAGATAACTACTCTTACAAAAATGATAATAATGTTTACATAAATAATTGCAATTTTAATTTTATATACAATACATGGCAGAATTAAAACAAAAGAAAAAGTGATTTACAATGATAGAAGTATTGTTAGTTCTCATGCTTACGTCAACAACTTTTATGTGAATAATTTCAGCTGTTATTGCCACTACAAATTATCTTACAGCCACAAGACAAAAAGTAAACGCACTTAATCTTGCAAAAGAATGAGTTGAAGTAATGTATAATATAAGGAACACAAATCGAAGAAGATGGGATAATCAAAAAGATTGGACATGGTTAAAAGCAGATCCTTTAGCAACATCAGATAACGACGAAACACCAACTACAGATTGGATGTATCCTTGAAGGTGGATCATTAAAACAAAAGTTGCTACGGGGACAAATAACAAATACTTCACACTAGTAAGAATTGATGACTGATGAAGTCTAGCAGAAGAAGAGGAACTACAAAGAGATGCTTCAAAATTACAAGATGCTATATTCTCATGAGATTATCTAAATTCAGCATATAAGCTACATTTCCTAAGTGGTAATTGGTATAATGATCAAGACTTAGAAAGCTTTTCTTGAGAAGAAATAGCAGTAGGAGAATACCGAAGATATATAGCAATAGATTGACTTTATAAAAAAGGAAGTAACAATAAAGAAAGTTTGGATTGTAAAAAAGCTGAAGACCTTACAAATACTTGTTGAAATAGTGACGCAAAAGAACTTCGCTTCTGTTCTGTTGTTGTATATACAAGACCAAAATTTTGAACCGTTTCACTCTGTTCTGTTATAACAAACTTTGAAGAATAACATTAATAGCCATTTTAGATAGACTAAAAATACTAGATATAATCTAGTATTTTTAATTAAAGATCATTTCCTAAGACACGCCCAAATAATTACTTCTTAAATAACTTTCAAAACTTCTCAACCTCATCAGAAGGAACATGAACATAGAGATTTTTATCATTAACCTCATTGCTCCAAACCGGTGTTCACTCTCTTAATGACTCTTGAACATCTAATACCCTTTGATTTCTAGATCATCTAAATTTCAATTTCAAATCTAATAAATCTTGTACAAATTTTCAATCAACCAAAACGTCTAAGCATGACAAAATTTTAGAAGTATATGGAAGACTTGGACACATATATTCTGTTATAAATTCATAAGTGTAACCAGAAAAACACCAAATTGTCTTATCAGGGCACTCATCTTTTATCTGAGAAATCACGTTCCATACTTCTTTTTGATTTTCAGGAGCCAATGGTTCTCATCACAAAAAAGTTATTCCTGATATGTAATCCTTATGTAATTCATTTAATATTTCATCAATAACTTCTTGTGTAAATAATGAACCATAATTAAAGTCCCATGCTATTGCATTAAAACATCATTTACATCAATGAGGACATCCGCTTACAAAAAGAGAGACCCTTAATCAGGGTCCATTAGCAGTATCCATTTTTTTTATTGTTCAATAGTTCATTCACCAATTTTAACTTATGATACATGTAAAACTCTTTTTGAAATTTCTTTTGTCTTTCAAAGATTCCAGAAATTCTCTCATAAATATCAACATGTCCTACGAGTTACATTCATTTTTCTTTGATCTTTATTATGACATTGAGGGCATTCCCATTCATTATTTTCATTAACAATAATTTCTCCATCAAAACCACAAACATGACAATAATCAGATTTAGTATTAAACTCAGCATACATAATATTCTCATACATGAATCTTATCAAAGTCTCTATTGCAGAAAGATTTTTTTGCATGTTAGGCATTTCAATATATGAAATTGCTCATCAAGATGATATCTTCTGGAATTGAGATTCAAATGCTAATTTAGAAACAGCATCAATCTTTTCTCTAACATCTACATGATATGAATTAGTATAATATCCCTTATCAGTAACGTCCTTAATTTCTCAGAATCTCTTTCTATCAATCTTAGCAAAACGATAACAAAGTGATTCTGCAGGAGTTCCATATAAAGCAAATCATAATCCTGATTCTGCCTTCCATTTAAGCACTGCATCCTTCAAAGTTTGAATAACTTTTAATGCAAATTTCTCTCATTCTGGACTTGTATGAGGACCTCATGTTATTAATACAGAAGCTTCATATAAACCAATATATCATAATGATAATGTTGAATATCATCAAACAAGATACTTATCAATAGTTTCTCATTTTTTTAATCTTGCAATAGCTCAATATTGCCAATGAATAGGACTTATATCAGATAATGTTCCTTTCAATCTTTCATGTCTACACATTAATGCCTTACGACATAATTTTAATCTTTCATCTAATATTTCAAAGAATTTCTTCTCATCATGATCTGCTAAAATAGCAACTTGAGGAATATTAATAGTTACTACACCTTGATTAAATCTTCCTTCAAACTTATAATTTCAATTCTCATCTTTCCATGGAGAAAGGAATGAACGACATCCCATTGGAGCAAAGACATTTCCTTCATAAGTTTCTCTCATTTTCTTTGCTGAAATGTAATCAGGATACATTCTTTTAGCAGAACATTGTGCAGCTAATTTTGTCAAATAATCATATTTTCCTCATTTTAACGCATTATGTTCATCCAATACATATACCAATTTAGGGAATGCAGGTGTTACATAAACTCAAACCTCATTTTTTATACCTTGAATTCTTTGCTTAAAGATTTCTTCAATAATTTCAGCTGTTTCATTAATATAAGGATCTTTTTCATCCAATTCCAAGAACAATGTTACAAATGGAGATTGACCATTAGTTGTCATCAAAGTATTAATTTGATATTGGATTGTTTGAACTCATGATGATAATTCATCCTTAACTCTAATATCAACTAACTTTTGAATCTCTTCATCACTTAATTCAGGACACGATTCCTTATATTTTTTCAAATACTTTTGTTTTGTATTGTATAGATACTTTCACAAATGCTTAATATTAACAGATTGTCCTCCATATTGAGAAGAAGCAACAGAAGCAATAATTTGAGTCATAACAGTACATGCTACTTGAAAACTCTTTGGTGTTTCAACTAATTTTCAATTCATAACTGTACCATTATCAAACATATCTTTTATATTTACAAGACAACAATTGAAAATAGGCTGTACGAAATAATCCATATCATGAAAATGAAGTACTCATTCATCATGTGCAATTCTAATATCTTCAGGTAATAGCATTCTACGAGTAATATCCTTTGATACTTCGCCAGCAATTAAATCTCTTTGAGTTGAAGCAATAGCAGAATCCTTATTTGAATTTTCTTGACCAACTTCCTTATTATCATTATGAATTAATGTTAATATAGAAGCATCTGTTGTATTTGCTTTTCTAACTAATGCTCTCTGGTAACGATAAATAATATATTTTTTAGCCAACTCTGCTTTATGCATTTCAATAAGTTGCTTTTCAATATAATCTTGAATCTCTTCAATAGGAACAATTCCATTTTTATGAGCCTCCAAAGATCTAATAATCTCAGAAATAAGAAAATCACTCGCCTGTTCCTTTTCTGGAACTTCATGATTAGCTTTCTGAATTGCTACACGAATTTTTTCTGCATCGTATGCAACTTCAGATCAATTTCTTTTAATTACTTTCCTGATTGTCATTTTAAGCATAAGCAAAGTTATAAAAAAAATCAGACTAAATGTCGGAATATTGATAAGAAACCTTCACACACTGTAGTGCACCAAAGCACAATATTTTGTGTCTGTTTTCTTAATCAACCACAAGATATTGTAATCACAATAAAAATCAAGAGAAAAAATAGACTATTTTTTTAAATATTGATAACAGGTAGTTAGCAACTTTTTAACATTTTAATCAAATTTTAAGGAATATTTCAACATATATAGTGTTTTAACCCAACGTTTTATTAGTTCAGAACTATATTTTCTCTTGAAAAAGTTTTCATAATTTTTTCAACAATAATCAACAACTAGTACAACAACAAAAACAAGAAAAACGTTGAAAATTCACCGTGAAATCATAAAGTAAAAATAGGTTTATTCTATCAAAAAACACAGTATGAGTCTTGCTAATAAATACCGTCCAAAAACATTCGATGAAATGATCTGACAAGAACATATTATCGATATTTTAAAAGCACAAATGCAATCAAGAGATGTTGTTCACCACAATTATCTACTCTTTTGACCAAGATGAACATGAAAAACATCATCTGCAAGACTTATTGCAAAAGCCCTTAACTGTTTAGATTTACAAAATGGGAATCCATGTAATCACTGTGCAAATTGTGAATTAATAAACAATGGAACAAGTTTAGACTATGTTGAAATCGATGCTGCATCACACACAGGAGTTGATAATATCAGAGAAGAAATCATAGATAAAGCATCATATCCCCCTACAACATTAAAGAAAAAAATCTATGTAATAGATGAAGTTCATATGCTAAGTAAATGAGCCTTTAATGCTTTACTAAAAACCATTGAAGAACCAAAATGAAATGTATGTTTCATCTTTGCTACAACTGAGATACACAGAGTTCCAGATACCATAATTTCTCGCTGCCAAGTATTCAATTATAAAAAAGTTCCTGATAGTGCAATGGTTTCTCATCTTGAAAGTATCTGTAAACAAGAAAATCTTCAATATACAGAATCTGCACTTAAAATAATATCAAATATTTCAGAATGATGCGTAAGAGATGCTGTAAAATACGTTGATCAAGTTAGTATTCTTTGAGACCTCAACGAAGAAAATGTAGCAAGATTTTTATGAGTAGCCTGAGAATCTATTATCAAAGAAACACTTCAAGACATAAAAGAATGAAATAGAGAAAAAATATTCTCAAGACTTGATACCATTTCATCACAAGGTATTGATTTATCTCAATTCGCAAAACAAGCGATAGGATATCTTGATCAACATCTTCTTGAAGATACAGATTTCTTCTTAAAATGTTCTGAACTTTTTTGAAATATCATTTCAACAATAAGGCGATATCCTTATCCTATCGTTGCATATAAAATTGAAATCAACAAACTTCTAAATGAAAATAATTGATCTACTACTTCTCCTAAAGTAGAAACAAAACCAGTAATAGAAACTAAACCTACTGAAAATAAAACTACTTGAGAAGCTCAAGCAAAACCACAAGAAAAAAAAGGAATTGAAGAACCTAAACAAATTGTAAATAATGAAGAAAAAGTTGAAAATAAACCTATTGAAAGCGCACCATCAAGTCCTAAAGACTATTCATGAGACTTTAAAGGACTACGAGAAACAGTTCTTTCAAAACTAAACAAACCAACAGCACAATCAAATTTAAAAGATCAAGCAATTATAGAAAAGAAAGAATGAAATATCTTAGATATTACCGTCATTACAGCTTTTGCTAAGACACTTATTGAAAACGAAGAAACACAAAAAACATTAGAACATCTTCTAAGTGAAGAATTGTGAGAAAATATATCTATCAGAATAACTTTTATAAAAAAGGAAGATTATCTTGCACAAAAAATGTGACTATAAAAGCCACATTTAATACTTAAAAGACTATTTCAACTGGTTTACTTCCAATATTTTTTGTTTAAGGAAATTCATTTCTTCAGTGCTAGTTGTTAATCATAGCGCCCTCATATATTGAGCTGTTGCTTCTTCAGATTCTCATTTTCTTACAGCAGCATCTCACAAAAGCTGAAATAATTCAACTTTAGCATATTTTCTAGCTAAACGCGCTAACTCAAGCTGCATATCTTCAGTTAATGGAGTATTTTGAATTGCATATAGTCATAATTGTCAGTAAGTACAAACCTGAACATTATCTCACTTCAAAGAAAGAGAACAAACAGACAAATAATCCTGAACAAGCTTCATATTCTGTTTCATATAATATGATTCCTTTCACTTACGATAAGGTTTCCAAAAAGCTTCTTCAAAAAATGAATAAAAATCAGAAGCTTTTATTGAAGGATATCACAATAATCTTTGCCATCATACGAATATTCTATCAGTTTCACCTAATGCTATATAACTTAGTATTAGATATCTATCAGAATCTAATAATATCTTTGAATCAGTAATTTGAGACAAATATAAAACCGCATTTGAGTAATCTCACAAATGATAATAACAAATTCAAAGGTAATAAAGATATGAGCTTTTCTCTTGACGATCCAAAAGCAACAAATCAGTGAAATAACGAGAAGCTGAATCTCGTTTTCACATAATAAAATCAGCATTCGCTAGAATCTGATGAGGAAGAATATAATCAGGATGTTCATTAACCAAACGTATTGCCATTTTTTTTGCTCAAGCTAAGAATCACTGATTCATTAACTGATAAGCAATCAATCAATCCTGATAATATTCAGGAACGTCCTTTAATGAAAGATACTGATTAAATGCTGATTGAATAGCTACAACAAAATCTTGATATTTAGTTCACACTAATCACTGCATTTCATTTTGAGCCTGAACATAATTTCTATCAATTAAATCAAAAGCTGTCTGATAATAAAGTATTTTACTTTCAGGGAATACCTTTTTCTTTTGATACTCTCATAAAAGGATTTTTAAACTATTATATTCAGTTTCTGTTGTCTGAGAAAAAGAATTAATTCAAATTTCAAATAACAATCAATTACTTAAATAAGATTTTATAGCATCAGGTAATGAATTATAAAATGCCTTTGCCTTATCAAATTGATTATCCAACATATAAGCATCTAGCAACAATTGTGTTACTTCCTGAGTTCTCTGTTGAGAATATATTTGCTCTAATACAACAATTTTCTCTCTAATATTTCACAATCATTCTGCATCACTTGCAGTATACTGAACATTATTAGATAAAAATCATGAAAGAAATGACAAATCATCCTCTGTTAAAACAGGATTAATCTCTCCAGTGCTACTATCTCATGATAAATTAGAGTTTCCTATACCTTTATCATCATTTAATCAAGAAAAAGAAAAATCATATCCTTTAGAAGTCATAAACACAAATACAATTATTCAAAGGACTACAAGTCATCACAATACATATCCAATAACAGAAGTTTCAGACTTTTTCATTAAACTATATCAATCTAAACAATAAAAGCAGAATAATCATTTATTTAAACAATTCCAGTTAAAGTAACAAAAGAAAAAGAGTGGAACCTTAACTTTCCACTCTTTAACTACTATATAAATAATTATTTTCTATATACTTCCAATGCTTTATTGAAGTCTTCTGCTCCTGGAGGAAGATTTCCCCAAAGATCAGGATTGTATTCAACAAGAACTGATGCTCAATTAAGAACCACATCTCTTCTTGATTTACATTTAGAATCTGTACTAGGAGTCTTAGTATCACATCAATCATGGAACCATGTATACAATTCAGATCTTCTATTCTTTACAACATTAGAAAGGTCTCCAATAGCGACTCACTTAATATGTAAATTACCATAATTACACCATTCTTTATTTGATTTCTGATTATTGAATTTATGACCATCTGAAAGGAATCATTTACCTGCATAGAATATTCACTTAACCATCTGTCATGCATGTCAATATTTATTAATATTTCCATTACATGCCGTTGGTGCTCAATTATTATCAATTGTGAAACCTTCAGCATCAAAGATAATATTTCCCTTTGTCATAATCATAGCATTAGAATACAAACTTCACTTAATTCTAATATTAATTTTATCAGACAAAGCAATTAAAGTATATGGTTTTTGAACATTAGTTGAAATACAAGATGCTTTTTCATCATCAGACAATTCTACTTCTGCTCCTTGAGAATTCTTATTACCGATAAAGTAAATTGATTTTCCTTTTACTTTTCTAATTTCTCATCAACACTTAGAACTATTCTTAACAAGCACTGAATTACCATAATACTTATTGATAAATGTATCTAATGATGTTGCTAAACTAGCAGGAACAGAATAATCTGCAGCCTTATCTTGTTTATTTCAATCAAACAAAGCTCATCCATCAATATTTTTATAACTTGACAAATTAGTATCACTTCTAATCTCTCAATATGGACTCTTTTGCACAAGATAATGATCTGTTACAGCAAAATCCACTTCACAAACAGGCTCCTCAGCAACTTCTTCAGTAGAAGAAGTTCCTTCTCAACTACAAATTCTATATTTTACTCTATTTAATGATAATTTATATTCTCAGAAAACTGATATATCAGGTCTTTGAGATAAATTAACATTTCTATTACCAAGTTTAGCGCTTGATGTTCCAAAGTTTTCAATAATAAGCTTTGATGAAACAGGAAGTAATGTAGGATAATCTTTCCAATAATTATCTAATGTCTCAAATACATTTTTTGTGTCTCATTTATGGTTCAAGAAACTTCATCCAAACCATCATGCTACATTTTGAGAAATCCAACTACGAATAATAAGATAATTATTTTTAAAGTTTGTCCATGCATCACTTGATGTCCAATCATTACTTTCAGCACAATTAGCATCAAACTTATAAACAACTCATTGAGGACCATAAACAATAAATTCACACATCATAGTTGCTAATTCAATTTTACCTGCAGCTGATGAAGAACATGTTTGAATAAAATTATCCTTTACATATTCAACTCTTTCACTGACTGGACGTTTTCACATTTCTCAAGCCATATTCCAATAGAATGGAAGCATTTCTCATTTCATAATAGAAATTGAACCATTCTGAACATTGAAACATTTAGGAACCTCTCAAGTTGATTTCTTAATTAGTGTACAAGATCTAGTACAAGTCCATTCTCCTTCATATTCACTAGGAACATTAGAATTTTTAAACAAAGAATCTCCTTTTCTAATAATCTTTTCACTATTTCACCAGTCACAATATTCAATTCCATTCTTATTTCCGTCTCAACAATTACTTCATCCTCCTCATCAACCTCAACCTCAACCTCATCATGAAGGACCTGAACCACAATTAGTTAAACATTTTCTTAGAACATGTGCAGGATCACAAGCATAAGAAGTTTTACCTGAATAATCATATACACATGCAGTATTCTTATCGTTATCATTTCTAACCTTTTCAGCCTTGAAATATACAGTCAAAGTATCACCTTCCGTAAATACAGATCATGATGTCATTACAACATTCCATTCAAGATCTTTATCATTAGTAATCTTAGGAGTAATAACATATGTAAAAGGTGTTGTATTTTTAGCTCACTTTTTCATAATTCAAGTATATGCATTACCATCAAGTTTCAATGTAGCATCCTTCAATAACTTATACATACTTGTATCAAGAGAATCTTTTACTGTAAATCCAGTAAATGAAACTTTTGCATCCTTTACAACCATCTTAAAGATAATATTCTTTTGATTAGTTGTTGTATCAAGTTCTACAGCTGCTGAAGTTGTATCAGCATCTTTGAAATCACCATCAACCTTCCAATCACTATTTTTACTTACATACTTTTTAATAGTTAATAAGTTTCAAGTAGGATTTTTAACTTCTGCAGGATCACATTCATGTGTTTCTTCTCCTAACTTATCATAATATACACAAGCAATATTTTTCTCATCAGCTTTCTTTTCAGCAACGAAAATCGCTTCAAATTTATCTCAAGACATAAATAATCCTTTTCACATATATACATCCCAAGATAATGCTGTAGTTCAAGTAGTTGTTGCATTTACTCTAGGAGTAATCTTATAATCATCCTTTACTCAAGTATTATATG
>CAMOEC010000036.1 GCA_946611795.1 uncultured bacterium | reverse complement strand
GATACTCCAGAAATGAGACGTCAAAAAGTTGAAAGCCTTTATTCAGGTTTTAAGGAAGCAATATCTTGATTAAATATTAAACTTAGTAATAATTGAGAAACTTATGATAATATTTGAAACTGTTATCGTCCAAATGGATTTAATATACCAGAATCATGTGCTCAATTAAATTTGCAAGCTAGAATCTTAGATAATTTCACTTGAGATTCAGAAAAGCTTAATACTATTATCGAAGGAATACCTTGAGCTACAATTAATTGATGGATGCTAGGAATTGATAATCAAAATTCTGATGAAATGATGGCTCTTTTAGAAAAAGCTAATGCTGATGCAAAAGAAAGAGCTGAGAAAACTGCTAAAGCTATTTGAGCAAAATTATGAAAACTAATCGTCTTTTCAGAAGACTCAGATTGATACAGATATAATAATTATGTAACAACACTTCCAAAGGATTTACAAATAGAATGAATGGCTGTTGTTCATCATACCTATAGTGTAAAGTAAGAATAAATACAGACAAGTAAGAACAATAATTAACTGATACAAAAAAGTAGAATGGATTCATTCTACTTTTTAATTAGATTTCACTAGTATTTATGAAAATTTCTTATCCTACTATAAATGATGATTTTCAATTTTCATCATTACTATCAATCGTTAAAAAGGAAGATTAATTAATATTTTACATAACAGAAAAAACCTAACAAAATGTTAGGCTTTTTTCTTATTCTTCTTTGAATTATCTTTCATTGCTAATTTAATTCAGAATGTTTTTAGTGCATTAATCATTTCATCAGAGAAATCATTTTCAAACTCCTCCCCTCTTAAGGATTCGTTTCTACTCTTTAATTTATATAAATATCTTTCCATATCTTGCCCAACTTTCCTTCTTTTTAAATTTCTAACTAAATAACGTAAAGCTGTATATTGTTCTCTTGTAATGTTATTATTTTTACAATATGTTTCTATTCCCTTTTCTCTTAAATCATTTTGATAAGCAGCTTCTTGAGCTTTTAATTCATCTAATGTTCATTTTTCATCTTCTTGATGACTCTCTCTATATTTCTCTTCAACTGCGTCAATAATATAATCGTAACACTCCTGTGCAAAATCAATATTTTCCAATCCTCTAACTAATCCCCAGTAAAAGTTTTTAATTTGAGAAATATTTCAATCTGAGAAATATTTTGTAATCTTTGTTCTTACTTCATCTTGTTTTATTAAAAGGAATTCGGTCTTACATTCTCATATAAATTTTTCATTTTTACAAAGATTTTTCAATGATGGATCTGCTTTAGGATACTTTTTCTTACATTGACTTATAATACTACCCCACTCCCTATTTATTAATTGGTTAATTTTTTTAACTATTGTTTCTTTATCAAGTTTTATACATTCTTCTACAATTTTATCAAATGCAACTAACACCATTGATTGATTTAGTCAGTTTTTATCACTGTCTAATATTCAAGCATCTTCTAATTTTTTAGTTAATATCTTTATTCTTTCCTCTTTTTCTGCTTCTTTTTTTTGCTCCATTAAGATTTCTTCAGAATGCTCTACAGGCTTATCTATCTCTTTTATTCATCCTTCTTGTTTTATTTCATTATCTATATTGCTATCTGGTTGATTTTTTAATAATTCGTCAGCATCTTTTCTTGCTCTCTCAAATGCTTTTTTTTCTTTCTCTTCCTCTTCTAATTCTTCTCTCATTATATTTACAAAATGAATTCAAAAGATTTGCTCAATGAATTTAGGGAATGGAATTCTTTTATTAATTCAATAGAGACCAGTTAATTCAGCAATTCTTCTAAGAGTTAGATGTTCTCATTCATAATCAAAATTAAATAAGCGTTGTCCTCTTTCTGAATATGGTCCAAACCATAATTTCTTTAATTCTGGATTTTGATCCATAGCTTGTAAAGCAAGAGCTACAACCATCCTTCTATTGTTATTATATTCTGTTTCTTTATCTGTTTGTGGATACAATTCTTTTCTTAAACTAGCTAGTGATACTTCTTCGACAGTCATTTCTTCATCTTCTTCTTTCACCTCAATTTTTTCCTTTACTAAAAGCTCTTCCCTTATTAATTTTTCACTTTTAACAGGTTCCTGTTTTTCATATAATTCTCTTAATGCATTTTCATCTTCAAAATTTATTTCTGGAGCATGATAAGTTCTTCTTGCCTGTTCTTTCCTCTCATTTACCATCTTGATTGCCTCTAAATCAGATTTCCATGATTTTCAAAATAAAGCGATTGATAACTCCTCGTAAACTTCTTGAGATAATAATTTAGCAGATTTTTTATTTACTCAAAATATTGCGACTAATGCTCTATATCTATAAGGTTCATTTCAAATTATAACAGAATAATCGTTTCTTAATTCTACAGAGTCCTTCAATTCCAACCAATCTCATTTAGCTTTAATAGCTTTTTTAAAAGTATTATACCATCTTTCCATTGATTCTTCATCAAAAAGCTGTTCAGATAATCTAGTATGTACTCTTAACATATTATCATGCGTATTTAGAGCTCCTTTTCATAAGAATAATTCAGCTATTTGATTATATGAGATTCTGTTTCATTCTAGCACAACAAAGAATGTTGTAAAATCAGATGCCTTACGAAGGGCAAACCATTTTGATTTCTTATCTCTTACTAATCTTAAAATTACTTCCTTATTTTTCTTTAGCATCTCATATTCATCTTCTTGTGCCCCTTGCTTTATTTCATGCTGATTAGTTTTATTGAGAGGCTCCTGTGGTCATCCTTGAGCGTCAATAGGCTTCTTAATGTTATTAATTCAGCTTCATACATCAGTACTAAAAATATTTGGAGAATCTGTCATTGCTGTTATCATGGCCATAGCAATTTGTTGGTTAATCTCCACTATTGATATTGCAGCACCAACTTCTTTGTTTAACACATTTCTCTCCATTTGTGCTCTTTCATTAACATTGTTTTGAAAGCTTGCGTAAGTACTAGATTTTTCCCATCCATCTCAGTAGACACCTTTAATATTTTCTATAATTTGTGCATGAACTTGTTGTGTTAAAGTATTGAGCTTTTCATAAACTAATAAATTTTGAGGATTGTTTTTTACAATTTCTTTAAGTTCTATGTACGTTTTTTGTATAGAAGGTTTCATGCAAAAAGAAACGATAATATAAAAAATGGATTATCTCAAATCTTGACATTTTTTGTTTTACATATTTAATATATTTTTTCAAGTGTAAATATAATTTATAAGCTTTTTTTGGACATAAAAAGAGAGCAAGGACTCTCTTTTATTGATATTACATATATTTTAAAGATTAAAATATCTTGAATTTGTTTCTCTGTAGTGTATTATAATTATGCCATTACACAATGTTCTGGTCCGAGTCCAGCGGAACTGGAAGCGATGTCTACGTAACTAAAAATTAATCGATTGATTGTTCCTGGGTATTTTCCTCAGGGAGGTTCGTCTTTCGAAAAGATCTACTGGCTGTGGTTGAGATAACTATAGCCAGTTTTTTATAAATTGTTTTTTATCATATAATCACAACCAAATGCTATTAAATCATCAAAGTTTTTATCCGAATTTAATCGATACTCTTCTAAAGCCTTCCTTATCTGTTGATGATCTTCATATCATATATCTTCACGCATATCTATTCATTCAAATTCGTGATTAAGTAAGAATGTTAGAGATTCTTTTAAATCATTGAATTGCTTTGGAGTAAGCTTAGACATAGGTTCAACATTCTCATAATATTTATGGGTTTGCATATGCAATAGCTCATGTGCAAAGATTCCTGTCCAATTTCTCTTTCTAAATTTAGGATTTTTCGTATCTACCATCCAAATTGATCCTTCTTGCCAACCATAAGGACATCTATTTAATGTTGTTAGATAAATAGTAAATAACGCATAATCAATAGGATGACGAGTTAATTTCTCCATCGCTTCAAAGAGTTCAGCCTTCTGTTCATTTAAGTATTCTGTCATTTTCACAACAGCCTCATCCATTTTTTCTTTATTGAGCTGGTATTTTTTCTCAAGATATGGAGTGATAACTTTTTTAGCTTCTTCTTCATCTAAACCTTTTAGTTTAGCTACCATTTCTTGATCTTCCAATGGCATAAACTTAATTCAATTACTATTTGTGAATCTATTTGCTCCTCGCCATCGATTAATTCAATCTCTATCAATATCATATGTACTCGTTATTTCTGGCATTAGGATTTTAGAAAAGATAAATTTAACTTTGTAACTTATGTTTACTTCTTAAGAATCATGCAAGTTCTGCATATTTTTCTTTTTCTTCATCTCATGCATATTTATATGCATAACTTAAGAAATCAACTACTGATTGATAAACTTTTTTAACTTGATCTTTTTCTAGCTTTCTTGCTTTAGAATAAGTTTCTCTTAATGATTTAGCATATGAAGCACTTACATTTTGAAAGTTTTCTGGAAGATCTGCCCATGTAGAAGTTAATATCGCTATTACTGCATTTACTGCTTTAAGGGTTTCAACTTCTTGATATCAATCAGGTATCAGATCTATTACTCATCATAATTTTTCAAAATTCTTTTTAGCTTTAGAATCACTATATGATTTAGCAAACGCGTATATTGATCCTACTCCTTTTAAATGACTTCTTCGATATCCAGCAAGATTAACAACAGCTACTTTAGGTGTTCATGCATGAATCATTGTATTATCTCCAGCATATATTCCAACATGAGTTATTTCATTTTCTGATTCGTAAGTATTTTTAAAGAAGATTAAATCCCCTATTTCAGCTTTTTTTATATCTTCATAAAAAGCTTTAGCAGTAACAAATTGTTCTTTTTGTTGAAAAGATGCTCTTTCTAGACCGATTCATACTTGAGAGAAAATATTCTGTGTAAAATTACTACAATCTGTTGGATCTCATGGTAATTTACCTTCTCATCAAAATTCATAAGGAGAATTTAAGAATAACTTAGCTATTTTAATAATCATATTACGATTATCTGCTGTTAGGGTTGAAGCCATAGTGATAAAATTGGAAGATAAAGTAATCAAAGATTATTAGAATGTAGGAGAAAATCAATAGAAGGAATTATTTTAATATTGTTTTTAATTTTATTCAAAGTTCGTTTTCACATCTAGAAAGCTTTTCTTTTTTTAATATCTCTTTTTCCTTTGTTCGTTGATAGAAATCACACTCTGCATATGACCGAGTTCAATCATTATTTAACCTATATTTTCATTTTAAAGTTCATTCTCTTTTGATTCAAGATCGGATTTCTTTTCCAACTGTAAGTATAAGATTATTTCACTCTTTAGTTAATTCTGAATCATCTAAATCTCCAATATTTCATTCTATTATTGCAAAATCCTGCCAATAAGAATCTCAAGCTTTCATTACCAATATTCTTTTCCAATCACTACCATTATCATCAGTTGAAAAAGAGTCATATCAATCCATCAAACCTAATGCATAATCTCAGAACATATACATACTTCTTATTCATGCGTATTGATAATTGATAGGAGTATAGATTTCATCAAAATCACTATATTGCGCCGTTCTTCTTATAAAATCATTTTTTTTCAAGCTAGATATAATATCAGAGAAAGTAATGGTTGATAATTTAGGATTTTTACCAATCATATCATATGCATAATAATTACATACACTCCTAATTATTGATGTTTTTCATTTCTCTGAACAATAATTAAATATTCATGCAAGATTATTTAATAATTCCTGTTTATTTTTAGATTGAGCATATATTTGTGAAGATAATTTAAGAACTAAATCATTTAATTTGCTAACTTCTCAACTCTCTACCTCCCAAGTTTTTCTCATATCATGAAGATAATAATAAACTTGGGGATAATGTTCTTCGAAAGAACAGCATGTTGTACTCATTACTCTTGTTCATGTGGTTTCTGTGAATTTAAAAAATTGTTTTTCAATTTCACATGCTGTTTTCATTTCTTCATCATCAATAGAACAGTCCCATTTTAAACCAATCTTTCGCGGAGCATAAGCAGATGTAAGTCAAATAAGGAATATGAAAGAAAAAAATACTATTAGTTTTTTCATTTTATCCATCACTATTTATTAAAAAAGTTCTACTTTTCAGATAAATCTACAATCACCTCAACATTCATTAGGAACAATTTTATAATATCTTGTTGGATCTGATGGAGATTGGTAATATGCTATAGGAAAATCATGCGTTCAAAATTCTGGATCTGTGATACAATTAATAACATCTGGATTATCTTCATGAACTCTAAATACATAATATGCTTCATTAGCTCAAGTAACTAACTTAAATCCAGTATTTATTTCAAAGACTCAACATCATGTTCACTGGATATGTTTTCTTTCAATTACACTTTTAAGAGACTCATTAGCTTGTTTTCGATAAACTTCTACTTTATCACTCATTTCTATTGGTCTAAGATTAGTAATAATTTTATTTCAAGAAAGAAATAAAAAGCTTTCTTTTGCTAAATTTGAAAAATAAGGTTCATAATCTGCTGGTGTTGTTATCTTTATTCAAAGGTTTGGCCAAGTATATTCATAAAGATATCAAGTATTTCAGAATTCTCAAGTTCATATTAATACTTTCATCCTGTGGTCTTTATATTTATTCCACAATTCAACTGGATCTACATAATGATTATCTGTTACTCATGCATCATTCCTATCAATCTGAGAAATATGAAGAACTACTTCTTTATCAAATTTACCATGGAAGGTAAAAATTCATTCTTTATTCCATGCTGAGAAATCAAATGGGAATAGTATTAGTTTACAATTATTTGGATTCTCTCATTGTTGAATCTCCTCTTCTAAAGAATAATAGCTTCTAGGATTCCGTCTAAATAACCAACATTTAGGCATTTCTTTTTCTTCTAACATGTCATAAACATGACAACCTTTATTTGAACATCAATATCATTGACGTGTTGTTTGATAAATAGAAGAAGTACTATCATTAGCATCTAAAAAGCCATCTCACCAATATTCAAAAGTATTATATAGCAAGCTTTCTAAATCTCATGAAATAATATCTATTTCTAGATCTTTGAATTGATTAATTTGATATAAGAATGATTGACCTGTTATTGTTATATCTTGGTTTACTGGTAGATTTTCATATTTAGAATAGTCCAATTTATAGAAATTTCATTTTATGAGATCAACAAGATTACTAGTATCTAGAATATATTGATAACGGAATTTACCACTTCAGATTAATAGGATTACTGTTGGAACGGCAATTATAATAAGTATAGTAACAAACAGTCTCCATAGTTCTTTTTTCCATCATGCCCAAAGTTTCATACTAAATAGTTAATAAATAAAAAATATAAAATAACGTATATATATATCAGGATTTCAAGACTTAAATTAATTTTATATTATCTCTATATTCCATCAACAACTTTCCCAATATATTCATTCATCTTAATGTTTCTTGATCTATTCAAAAACGGATATCTCTCCAGTAAGTATATTCAATAATAAGTTTATTTCAGGTGTTTAATAACTCCTCTTTTAGTTTCGGATTATTATCAAATTTTTCTCTAATTGCATTTCTCATAAAATCTATTCTCTTTTCTTCATCCTGCTCCAATGCATACAATTCTCTTGCTTTCATTGCTAACCCATATCAACTTGAAAGGAATGCTATTATTTGTTTTTTTCATAAATCATTCACTCTTTGAGCCATATAATATCATTCACTACATCGGTATTCATTACCATATTCATCTTTAATAGGAGTTTCTAATAATGTTAAATTTGAACCATTCTCAAAAATTAGTACTTGTTTTAATTCATCCTGAGATAAATTAAATCTTTTAGCTTTAGGATGTGTTACAAGAGCGGCATTAAGAACCTCTTGCTTTGTATATTGTTCTTCATGTAAAAGGTCTGTATATGAGTATTTCATATTATAATTGATAACAAACTATAAATATTATTTAGCCTTCAATCGGGAAGTAACAAGTTTTTCGTTTCTTCTGATTACTTAACTCTTATATACAATATATTATATATTTATCAACTACTTTTTAAATAACAAAAAAGGCTAACCATATTGGTCAGACCTATTTTAGAGTCATCATATGAATCTTTAGGGTCACCACGTCTTAAACAAATTCAGGGATTGAGGGAATTGAACCCCCGACGCGGAGCTTTGGAGACTCCCGCTCTACCACTGAGCTAAATCCCTAAAACTTCATACATAATGAACTGAAAAGCAGTATAAATTTTTCTTCCTCGTTTTCAAGTTAATAATAAACGAATCAGGGAAGGAGGGGATCGAACCCCCGACAGCGGTTCCGAAGACCGATGTGTTACCACTACACCACTCCCCCAAATATACTGTATTTAAGTGTTAACCTAATGAGCCTGGTTCTGTATTTCGATACAATTTATCTAAAATTGCATATAGCAA
This sequence comes from uncultured bacterium, assembly GCA_946611795.1. Lineage (GTDB taxonomy): Bacteria > Patescibacteriota > Gracilibacteria > Absconditabacterales > Absconditicoccaceae > HOT-345. The sequence continues at coordinate 15,199 of CAMOEC010000036.1, read as the reverse complement.
TTATTTGCACTTCCACCTCAAGGATGATAAGCTTGCACTCGTCACGGTTTGCCCCTCGCTAAACTATCGGTTTAGCTGAGTAGAGGTATGCTGTTTGATGAGCAATCCTCATGTTTCACCTTTCTCCTAATAAATTAGGATAGTTTAATCTCTGTGGCACTTTCGTTTGTCTTTCAAATCCAGCCTCCGTTAGAGGATAACGTTTTTGTAGTGCCAGGACTTTCCTCACCTATTTTACAATAAGCGTAGTATCTGGGTTAACATGTTGATGTATAAGAATATCGGTTTCTAAATCAACAGTTTTCAAAGGGACCTGAGACTTTTTATACTATAGGCTATTAATATTCCGTTATTATTACTTAGAATATTTTGAATCTCAAAAAGCAAGGATTCCTAAAAAGATTGGATTCAATACCAATAAACCGATTCAAGTCCAAATACCTTTTCAAAATCTTTTTGCAATTTTAAAGTATGAAATAAATAAGGCTATTAGGAAAATTGGAGGAATTATCATTAAAATTACCCACCGTCCTGACATTCATGAAACTTGAAACCATTTATAAACATTATAAAGAGGTATTATTGAATATCGTCCTTTTTTTCAGGCTTTTTTAAAGATTTTCCAAATACAAATAATAGAAAAGATAGTTATTAATCATGTTAAAAATCATGATTCAGGAGTAAACCACGAAAATGATTCAATTCGCGAAGCATCAAACCAAGGAATTAGAGAATTTGGCATAGTAGAAATATAAAAAATTAAAAGAAATTTTAACATGTTTTTAATAAATTATGATTTTTCAAATTATAATCAAACAAATTTTTTAATCTTCTTGAATTTACTGATATAAAAGCTATTATCATTTGGCTTTATGAAAAATTATAAATAATGAGACAATTCCTATGAAGATTCAGTTATTCGGTCTGAAAGTAATTACTCCCCTTTTTATTAATTTTTAATTACTCTATTTTTTATAAACATGTTAGATAAATATAATCCTAATGACATAGAATCCAAATGGTGAAAGATTTGGGAAGAAAAATGATACTTTAGAGCTACTACTAATCCTGAAAAAGATAATTTCTCTATTGTAATTCCACCTCCAAACGTAACAGGTATTCTTCATATGGGACATGTACTAGATGAAGCAATACAAGATGTATTAGTTAGATGGAAGAGAATGTCTGGTTATAATACACTTTGGATGCCTGGTACTGACCATGCAGGAATTGCTACTCAGAATAAAGTAGAAAGAGCTTTAGCTGAAGAGGGAAAGACCAAAGAAGATTTGGGTAGAGAAGCTTTCATTGAAAGGACTTGGGAGTGGAAAAGAAAACATGGTGGAATTATTACTCAACAACAAAGAAAACTATGAGCTTCACTTGATTGGGAGAAAGAAAGATTCACAATGGATGAAGGACTTTCTGCTGCAGTAAGAGAGATTTTTGTTAAATTATATAATGATAATCTTATCTATCAAGGTGAATATATGGTTAACTGGTGTCCTAGATGTTGAACTGCATTAGCTGATGATGAAGTTGAACATATCGATACTGAAGGTCATTTTTGGGAGATTGCCTACCCTATCGTTTGAACAAATGATAGACTTATTCTTGCTACAACAAGACCTGAAACTATGTTATGAGATACTTGAGTAGCCGTACACCCTGATGATCCTAGATATCAACACTTAATAGGTAAAAAAGTATTATTACCTTTAGTAAATAAAGAAATTCCTATCGTTGCTGATGAATATGTTGATAGAGAATTCTGAACTTGAGTCGTAAAAATGACTCCTGCTCATGATCCTAACGACTTTGAAGTTTGAAAGAGAACAGGACTAGATATTATAAACATCTTCACTCCTGATGGAAAAATCAATGAGAATGGATGAAAATATCAATGACTTGATCGTTTTGAAGCAAGAGATAGAATCGTTGAAGACTTAGAGAAATGAGGATACTTAGTAAAAGTTAGACCTCATAATCATGCAGTAGGTCATTGTTATAGATGTAATACTATTATTGAACCTAGAGTTTCAAGACAATGGTTCGTTAGAATGCAGCCATTAGCTAAACCAGCACTTGAGGCTGTAAAAAGCTGAAAAATCAAGATTCAACCTGAAAGATGGGTTAAAGTATATTATCACTGGCTTGAAAATATTAGAGATTGGTGTATTTCAAGACAGATTTGGTGGTGACATAGAATTCCTGCATGGTATGGACCTGATGGAAGAGTATTTGTTGCTAAATCTGAAGAAGAAGCACTAGCTCAGGCAAAAGAAAATTACTGAAAAGATGTTGAATTAACTCAAGAAGAAGATGTTTTAGATACTTGGTTCTCTTCTGCTCTTTGGCCTTTCTCTACTATGGGTTGGCCTGAAAAGACAGAACTCCTTGAACATTTCTACCCTACTTCTACTTTAGTAACTTGAGCTGATATTATCTTCTTCCGGGTTGCTAGAATGGTAATGATGGGTCTATATGAAATGAAAGATGTTCCATTCCATAATGTATTCTTCCATGGTATTGTTAGAGATGAACTAGGACGTAAAATGTCTAAATCATTAGGTAACTCCCCTGACCCATTAAAACTTATTGATGAATATGGTGCTGATGCTATTAGATTTACAATGATTTATAATACTTCAGCAGGACAAGATGTATACTTCTCAGAGAAGTTAATAGAGATGGGAAGAAACTTTGCCAATAAAGTATGGAATGCTACAAATTTTGTACTTATGAACCTAGAAGGTTTTGATCCTAAGACTATTAAAAAAGAAGATTTAGAGTTAGAATTAGTTGATAAATGGATTTACTCTAGACTAAATTCAGCTATTAAAGAAACAGAAGATTATCTACAAAAATATACTCTCGATGAAGCTGCTAAAACTGTATATGAATTCATTAGATGAGACTTCTGTGATTGGTATGTTGAAATGGCTAAGGTTAGACTATATATGAATGAAGATATCAAGAGTAAACAAACTGCTCAATATGTGTTATGGGATGTATTAGAACATGCATTAAGACTTCTTCATCCATTTATGCCTTTCATTACTGAAGAATTATGGCAACAGTTAAAAATTGAAGGAGAAACTATTATGTTACAAGCCTTCCCTAAAGCTGATGAAAGCCAAATTTCTGAAGAAATAGAAAAATCTATGAATTGGTTGCAAGAAGCTATTACTGCTTTCAGAAATATAAGAGCTGAAGCTAATATTAATCCAGGTAAAGAAGTACCTGCTCTAATTAAAACTAGTGATTCTGATGAAATTAAGATACTAGAGGATAATAAATCATTCTTAATGAAGTTAGCTAAATTATCTTCACTTGAATTCTGAGCTGATATTCAGAAACCAGATCTTTCATGATTCAGAGTTGTAGGTAAATCTGAACTAATCGTTCCATTGTTAGGATTACTTGATACTGAAGCTGAGAAGAAAAAGATTCTTGATCAAATAGCTAAATTAGAAAATTGATTAGCTAGTTGTGAAAGAAAATTAAATGATCAAGTATTTATGTCTAAAGCTCCTGAACAAATTATTGAAAGAGAAAGAAATAATAAAGCTGACTATGAACAAAAGATAGAGAAATTAAAGCAAAATCTATCATTGCTTGAAGGTAATTAATCTAATTTATACCATAGAAAAAAAGAAGAATACTTGACATTCTTCTTTTTTTATTATTATATTTGCTTTTTTAAAAATAATCTGCTATAATTAGTTGTTTATTTATCATTCCATCATGAAAAAACTCGTATTCTTATTGTTACCATTTTTATTGGTTGGAAGTTTTGTATTTGCTTATACTTCACAAGAGCAGAAAGAAGCTTATGATTGGGCATATAGTAAAGGAATCACTACTCAACCAATCGAGAAAGCTAATCTTAATTGATACATTACAAGACAAGCACTAGCAAAAATGCTAGTTAAATTTCATGAAACAAGATACGGTGAAACTATACATATAAGTGATCCTAAAGCTTGTAATTTCGCAGACAAAGACAAGATAACTGAAGATCTAAAGGAATACGTTCATGCAGCATGTGAATTTGAATATATGTGAGTATGAACAAAATACTTTAATCCCATGTGAAATGTTACCAGAGCTCAATTTGGTACAACATTATCAAGACTACTCTACTGAAGTAATTTTGATGGATGAACGCCATATTATCAAAAACATCTCGATTATTTAAAAAAGAAATGAATTATGGAAAATATTTCAAATCCGAATATGAATGAAAAAAGAGGTGATATAATGGTCATGCTAAAAAAAGCAAATGATGAATTAGATAATGAGATTAACAAATTAATGAACGATGAATCAGATCCATTAAATGCGTTAATAAAAGGAATTTATTAAAAGACAAATCATATTTAAAGCAAAATTTATCTTTACTTGAAGGTAATTAAGAGTTAGATTTGAAAGATTCTTAATCTATTCTGAGATAAACTTTTAAGAATAAACCTCATACGTAAGAAGTTGCATGGACTATTTCCTAGCAATCAATGTATGTGTTTTTTCTTTAAACATTAACGTTAAATACTTTTCCAGAGAAATACTGGCCTTTATAATGATGTTAATGAATATATGAAGAATAAGACCATGAGGAAGCCATGACCATTCTTACTTATTACTCGACTTAAACATTTAAAATACAATTAATTTATATTTGAATTCAAGGTTTCTTTTTCGTATAAGTGATATAACAAACAACAAATAAAACAAATACGTGTATGAAACAAAATTCAAAATTATTAAAAGCTTTGAAAGTTACCAAGAGTATCTTTCGTTGGTTAGGATTCACTGCTTTTGAGTTGGTCCTGACAGTACTAAATCTCTCCTTTTTAGTTGCAATAGCTATCTACCTCAGTTACAGCTTTGGTTCTCAAGAAAGAATTGAAGCTGATGATCAGAATGTATCAATCAAGAAGGTTGATGGATTCTATATGATTCAGGGTGAAGAATATGGATACTATTCTGAAAGAACATTTCCAAACTGTAAGATAAAATTCTATAACAAGGTTCTAGAATTTAGGAATGGAGATGTCTATGATGGGAAAACTAAAGTTACCAATAAAGTATCTATCGAGAAAGCTGGGCATTATTTCAGAGTATACTATCTAAACAGATCTTATCCGCTCACAACTCTTAATAAATTTGACGGATCGTATAAGATTTATTTCGGTAAGAGTCCTAAGAACTACCGAATAACAGAAAAGAAAGATATGTATGCTTCAAATGGTGTTTTCTATATTGATGTCGATGAACGACATGAGATTAGGAACTTTTTCTTCCTGTTAGTAGTATTAGTCATTATCTTCTTTGCAAGACTAGGTTTTGCTGAGATTACAAGAAACCTATTTGAAAAGGAATATAACTGCTGCTATGATGCAATATGGGGAATTATTGGTAAAATAAATTCTGGAATCAAAAAGGAGAATAACAAATAAAGCCTGCATTTTGCAGGCTTTTTCCTATAATACGATTTATAATTGAAAAAGCCTCCGATTAACGGAGACTCTTAAATCTTTTTAATTATTATTTCAGATCTGTAGGAATATCTTTTCCGCAGATTTTATAAATTTTCTTAATAAGAATTTCAGGTTCTGACATATCTTCTAATGTTATAACATTACCTGACTCTGTTTCCACTAATGAATCAGTATATATATTAATATCTCAATAATGGAACAAAGTTGCGAATAATCAATCCATCTCAAACTTCATAATATTTATAGAAGTTGGAGCAATATCAGATACATCTACAGATAAAAATCATGTTTGTTTAAACAATTTGATTGAATCTGGACTACAAATATAGTAGGTTAATTCATATTTCAAAAGAGTATCCATAATTGCCAAGATATCTCCAATAAACAAGAATTCTAAGAACAAAATAGCCATAGGAGCTGCAACTTCTCACTCGTTATTAAATCCATTAACAAAAGGAACATGAATATTATATATTACAAATATTAAGTGTAAAAGAAGGATAACTCCTGACCATATTGAAAACACATCATACCATTTTCTTCCCTTTTCTAAGCTCTCAACATCTTTATAATACATATTTTTTCTACCAAGTAAGTTCCATATATTTTTTATTATTTCAAATATCACAAATCATACCCACAAAACTGCTGAAGCAATATAGAAGATTGCTATTGTCCAATAAAAATCCTCATGTCATTCATAATAATTAGCATGAAAGATATAGAAGATTACAACAAGCAATAATACTGACAATAAAGATTGCCATAATGGAGAAATAAGCTTAATCCAATGGTGTTTCAACAAGATAACATTTCATTCTCAGTATTTTTTAATAGCATCTGAAAAATCATTGATATCATTTTTAGTAGCCATAGGGTTTAGAAATTTCATGACATATTTGTGAATATGTAAACAATGACTTTATAGTGTTATTGCTACTTAATTTCAACAAAAAAGAGTTACTTTTTTATTGTTTTAATTTTTATATCAAAATTAAGATTTTTTATATATTTACTTGCATTTTCTTTTTACATTTACATACTCCAATTAGTACTTTTACCATACTTGTTATGAGAATCTATGCTTGTTATTATTGGGCTATTCTTACTTACTCAAATACTCTATCACTTTTTTGTTACCTGTTTTTGATATTGATTTGGAATTATTGATCAGTCTAATTTAGCTCTCATTAGAGATTGATTATGGATAGCTATTGTTTGATGTTATTGCCTATATAATATTAAGTACTGGAAAGATTATTTTAAAAGTTATTGGAAAATTATTGTAGCATTTCTGTTTCTACTATTTTTCTGAGTTTTAACATCATATTTCCTATTTGAGAAATCATTTAGCGACATTCTTATCTGAGTAAAGTATGGTGTTTGGTGGATGATAATAATACTTTCAGCAACTGCTGTATGATTTTTTATGCAAAAAAGAAAAGTTAATTTACATAAAGCTTTCCCATATGTAAAATGGGGACTTGTTTCAATACTTGTTTTGTGATGGATCTGGCAAGGATTAAAACTAATTGTTCCTGATTTTTTCTACAGTATAGGATATTGAAAACTTGATGATTTCCACTATTGAGAAAATCCTCCAATCTACTATTTAACATGATATGAATGAGATTTAAGATGGCAATGACTATTCTCATGACCAAATAATTATTGATATTTCTTAGTTCTATTCTTCCCTGTTATTTTCTATCTTTTCCCTCTTTGAAAATTCTCTGAGATAAAAAAACGAGGAAGAAATGAATGGTTAAATTTAGCTATTACTAGTGTTTGGATTCTTAGTATTATTGCTACCCTTTCAAGAGCCGCAATTGTTTGATTGATTGTTATTCTTATTCTCCTTAATTTAAAAACAATTCTTAAGCATAAAAAATGGTCCTTATGAGTTTTCTGAATTATTATTGCTGCTCTATTATGATTATCCGTACTAAAACGAGAATCAACAATATTACATATTAATGCAAAATGGAATGGTATTCTACAGGTTATTAACAAGCCTCTTTGATATTGATTAGGAAGTTCGTGACCAGCAGTACACCACTCCTGAACTTTCTTACCCGAGAATTATTATTTACAATTAATGTTGGATTTAGGGACTGTTTGATTTATTATTTGGTGCTGAGTACTCTTGTTATGAATATATGAAGAGAAAATATTACGCCTAGAACTTATCAGAAAAGAAGCTATAAGTAATGAGAATTATCAATTATTCATTACACTTCAAAGATGACTTTTAGCTTTACTCGTTATGTGATTATTCCTTCATGTATTTGAAGACAGTATGGTTAATTATCTTTTCTTTGTTATCTATTGAATTTTATTAGGATATCTAAGTAGCATAGCAGATGAAAAAAGAAATAATAAAATATCTTAATACTTTTGACCAAGTATTAGCTTGGATTTCAATACAATTTATTCGTTTTTATCAGCTCAGTATTTCTCCTGATAAATGAATACTCTCTCCTTTTCTCAAAGGAAAGGTTTGTTCACATGAACCACATTGTAGTGAATATTGAGTAAGAGTATTAAAAAGATATTGATTTGTTCAATGACTTCCTATGATTACAGATAGAATTTTAGCTTGTAAACCTAGTAGTGAGAAAATGTATGATCCAGAACATTACCGTGTTGTATTTTTTTCTTCAGCACAAATAGGAGTTCCTTTTTTAAAAGGACTATTAAATGATAAAAGATTTGAAGTTGTTGGTGTTGTTAGTCAAGAAGATAAACCTGTTGGGAGAGGATTAAAACTTACTCCAAACATCATAAAGACAACAGCTCTTGATTGCTGAATAGATTGAGGAGCCATCTATACTCCTACTAAAATCAATCCTGAAAAATCACTAGAGTGAAAACATTTTTATGATTGGATTTGTGATAAAAAGGCTGATTATTTCGTTGTTATTGCGTATTGAAAAATCATTCCACAAATACTGTTAGATGTTCCTAACTTTTGATGTATAAATGTTCATGGATCATTACTTCCTAAATATCGTTGAGCCAGTCCTCTACAAACAGTATTTTTGAATAATGAAGAAATGAGTTGAATTACTATAATGCACATGGATGCTTGAATGGATACTGGTGCTATAATTAATAAATTAGCATTTAAGATTCCATTTGAATGGACTGTTAAGGATTTAATTGAAAAATTTGAAGAAAAATGACCAGAATTCCTTAATGATACTTTATGGGATTATGCTAAATGAGAAGTAATATCCAATCCTCAGAATAAAGAGAATGCGACCTATTGTCAAAAGATTACAAAACAAGACTGAGAAATTAACCCTTATGAAAATAGTATTGAAAGCATTTATGCAAAATATCGTTGATATTATTTATGGCCTAAGATTTGGTTTACTCACAATGAAAAAAAAGTTGTTATTGAAGAGCTAGTACTTGATGAAGTTAAGTATAATGACCTAAAAGATACTCCTCTATTTGATTGAAAGAGTTCATTAAATGAATGCATCAAAAACATAGCACTTAAACCAGAAGGGAAAAAAGCTATGGACTTTAAAAGCTTTAAAAATGGATACTTAAAATAAGTTTCTATACCTCTCGAGAATAAAGTATTTTATAGTTATCGTCCTCAATTTTTTTAATTTAATTAAAGATTTATTTTTTGTACTTTGGGGTCAAGGGACAAATGAATTGGTAAAAAAAGACAAAAAATGAAATTTACAAATTATTTAATAATTTGACTACTATACTTTGCAAATTATTTGATTTTTGCGTTTTAGAAAGGTTCCATTTTTTTGCGAAATTTCAATTTTTGATTATCATTATTAACGAGTGAAAATTTTATCTATACTATAAAATAATGAATAATTCAGAAATTTCACAACTACTTCAAGATGCCAAAGATGCATCAATAAAAGTTATTAGCGAAGAAGAGGTTACACCTACAGACTTGGAGTCTATTTACAAAGTTGTTAATATCAACCAGAATAAATTATGGGAAAATTTATCTTCTGGAATGGAATCTATAAAAAATAGATTAGTTGAGTCTATTGAATCTGCGGCAGATATTGTTGCTGATTACATGTATAGTACACTTCTTAATGGTGAAGATATTTCAAAAATTTTTATTAATGATATATTAACTGGATGAGACAGGATTGAAACTTTACTAAATAATCCTAATAGTCTTTTATGAGATGATTTAAAACTTTCTGATGATGCTGCTATTAAAGCTCTAAATAATAAAATTTCTATTAAGGTTGAATCAGATTTAGAAGCTATGGAACAATCTCAATTTGATACCTTAGAAACAGAAGAATTAGAAAAGATTTCAACTAAATTAGATACTATTTCTTATATAGATGATGAAACAAAAGATGCTGTCAAAGCTATTGTTTCATGAGCATTATTTGGAAAAATTGCGCCAGAACTTGAGAAGTTTACAAATAATTTTTCTGAAAGCATAAAAAAAGCAATAAATGAAGTTGATATCACTTTCAATGTAAAAAAAGAAAAAGATTCATTCATGGAGCTTGTTAGAACTATTGAATCAACTTCAATTACTCGTGGTTCAGCTGCTGAAAAATACATGGAAGAATGTAAGAAAAAATTTGAAACGCTTTTTGATGATTCATTAACAGCACTCGTTAAAAAGGCAGCAGATAACCTTATTGTCAAAGATTTAGATGATTGTGAAACTCTATGAGAAATTGCTGATTATAGGAAAAACAATCCTACTTATAAACATATTGTTAATGACTGGTGTGATCAGTTCTTTGATTCAATAAGAGAAGGTGAAGTAAGAGACTATATTAACAGCATAATTGAATGAGCGAAAGTTAGTATAAAATCAAGACCTCCAAAAGTAAAAACATTTACTGACTCAGTTGGTAATAAATATGCAAAATTTAAAGATGAAGTAATACCTGTTGCTCACAATGAAAAGGAAACTCATTCATGGAAAATGGTACCAAAAATATTACCTAACGGGAATGTTATGATTACCTTTGTAGACTTAAAATCAGATACCAGCATTGAACCAAATGATGAAAAGAGATTAAGAATTGATTATCCATATGAAGTATCAAGACAAGAATGGAATCAAATTCAAAAAGAAAATAAAACCTACAAAAAGAAATTAAATGAAATTGAATGAATTAAAGCCGAAATAGAGAAAGAACAAAATGATGAAAATAAAAAAGAGCTCATTAAAAAACTCAAAGACCTAATAGTTGCACTCCCTCATTTCGCTAGAGTTCAAGATAAGCTTAGCATATTCGACAGATGAATTGGAGATTATATTGAAGATAAAATTCCTGATTTTGATTCAGATAGAACAAAAATTACTCCTGATATTATGGAAAACTTAAGAGAAATGACAGAGTGTGCTAATACCATGTTAAAAAGCCAACACGATATTCTTATTATAGAATGAGAAGCATGAGTTTGAAAGAATGTAATTATTGATATTTTTGCACATTTCACTAATCGTCCTGTTTTTGTTTTCTCTTGTTGAAAAAGAACTGATGTTCAAGACTTAACTTATCTTTGGATTCTTGATGAAAATGGTTCTAAAAAGCTAAATTCTAAGGTAGTTGAAGCTATACATACTCCAAATGCTATCCTCGTATTTGATGAAATCAACACTCTAGATCCTGGTATTCAAAAAAGATTAAACGGTTTATTTGATGGACGTAAATCTCTTGTAGTTGATGATGCTTGAGATAAGGAGAAGTCAGAGAAGGCTGAAAAATCTGTTCTTTTCTTTGGAACTATGAACCCTCAAGGATATTCAGGTACACAACCACTAGCTCAAGATGTAAGAACTAGAGGACATTTTATTTATCATGATTATGATTGGTTACTTCATGAGAATCCAAGTAACTGAAATCTTGATATATCATATTCTGATGCATTAAAAGTTTATGGTAATGTTAAATATTTCTGGAAATTAGCATCATGAAATGGATTCACACAAAACGATATTGAACTTTATGAAGAAGCTGTACTTGATCAAGTTCACGGAAACAGACTTACACCTGAGAAAAAAAAGATATTAAAGAATTTTAAACCAATCAGTGACTCTGACTTCATCTGGGCTTGGAACAATTTATTTAATGGAGGTAGTAAAGAAGAAGTTAGAAATAAATTTGGTGATACTTTCATTTCATGAATGCAAGATCTCTACACTATGATGCTTTATGCTAATTATATCAGAATGAGATATAAAGCTACAAAAGAAACACGAGAAGATAGTGATTTACCATGGGATGAAGATACCAATGAATTATTTGATGATATCTCCTTTTCTCCTAGATTGGCAATACAAGCACTAGAACAACTTCACAATTGATGACTAACAGCTAAAGAAGCTGTTATTGAAACTTTTGTAGGTCAACTTACTGACGTTAATAACCGCCCTAAGGTAATAGAATTTTTTGATACTTTAAGTGAAAATAATATTAAGCGTGTATTAACGAATAGCACAGTTCAAAAACATTTATTTAAGAAACATAACAATGAGTAAAAAGTGAACAACTCCAAATACCGTAAATAAAATTGTTATTCCAAGTAAGGATTTAGTTTCTCCAGTTATTAAACAAGGTAAAGATGAAATATTGGAAAATTTAAATTCCATTTCAAAAGAAGATATAGATGGAATATCAAATGATATTGAATGTCAAAGAATTATTTTCCTATTAGAGAACAATAAATGAATAGTAACAGAAGAAGACCTCGACTTATTAATGGAAAACTGATATCTAGGAATTATCAGAAGAAAGATTTGACAATATAATGAATATTTTCAGAGAAATATTGCTATAAAACTAATAAATAAAGCAGCTGAGTTATGAAGACCACATATCTGGAAATATTTAGAACATCTTTCTGTATACGATAATCAAATAGCATTAACCTTGATAAAATGTGGTTACGAAAAAGAACTTTACGATCATATTGATGCATTTAAATGATTGTCAAAAGAGGTTGCTATAGCCATATATGATGCTATTTGAGAAACAATACCATTAAGGTATCTTAACAACGATAGGGAAGAAGTAATTTTGTATTACATCGAAAAGTGAGAAGACGACATTAATCTTAGCAATAATATTATTCATTGTGATTTAGAATTTGCCAATAAAATTTTAAAGGTAAATAATAAGAATAAATATGATATTATTTGCAGGAATATAAGTTGTTTCCCATCCGAAATACACAAAGAAATAGCACTTAGTATTATTAAAGATTGATGAGCTTATGAATTATTAACATGGTTAAGCAGATTTGAATGAATGGATTTAGAAATTGCTGTAGCTTTATGAGAACAATGATGTTTTACAACTAATTTAAAAAAATATAGTCCAGAAGCCAGAACAGATATTGCTTTATACCTTTTAGATAAAAGAGAATTAGTATCTTTAGAAGATGTTAATAAATTGAATCTTGATTTTGCAAATAAGCTTATCGAAATGGGGAAAATTGATACATTAAAGAACAATATTCAATATTTCTTTGAAAGAGATCATAAAGCTATTGCACTTTCGCTCTTAAATAATTGATATTATTTAAAAGATGATGATTTAAAAAAATTTAAATGAAAAGATAAAGAATTAATACTTGCTCTCTTTGATTTTATTTCAAATAATGACAGTCTTAAAGAAAGTAATGCAAAACAAGAATTATGTGAATATATTGCTTATGACCCTACTGAATTTACATGATTAGATGATGATATCGCTACAATCCTTATTGATATGTGATATTGAGAAAGAGTAAAAAAATATAAAAATCTATACAAAAACTTAAGTACATATACAAAAATGCGTCTTCTTATGAAATAGAATTTAAATACTGCTTGTAATAATGAGGAACTGAGTAAATGATATTAATTTAGATGAGAAACAATTAGCTTGATTTAAGCATTTATCAAAGAAAGAAATTCAAAGAATTGTTGCAGAAAAATTTGAATATTTTTCATCATTAATCAAATACTCAAAAAACTCTTGATTAAAAATGAAACCTTATCAAATACAAGCATGAGAAGAATGAACTTTTGCCTGCTGACTATGAGAAGAGTGAAATGCATTTTTTAATAAATATATGGAATGAAAGATAAAATTTTCTGATATTCCAGAAGAATATTTTGAACCTAAATATCTTTACTATTGGCTACCTTGGTTAATATCAAAAGATAATGACGTCCTTTGACCTATAGTTGATCATGAACTTGAACATGCTGAAAGCAGTGATTATTGAGATATGCTCATAAACTCTCGTGAAGCTGTTTTACACAATTTCCCTGTTACAACCGTTTGAATGTTTTTCAATGCCTTTGAAGATATTTATATGGGTAAAAAACAAATAGCAAAATGAAGAGCAAAAAGATTAGGTGTTCAAAATCTCTATAAAGACATGTTTACGAGAACAGGTACATTAGATGCCAGGAAAAAATTATTAAAGCTTGATCAATTTGCTAGGAAAACACTACATTATTGGCTTAATAAAGAATTTCCACTAACGTTTGATGTTAATTATATTGTTGATGAAGATGTTCAAGAAGAATTTGATAAATTTATTGAACACTTAGATGAAATTGTTGATGTAACCATTGATAATAAAGAAAGAATAAAAAGAAAAAATGAAATTCTATGGCCTATCATTGAAAGGTTAGGAAACAAAGATATGGATAGGATGCAAAGAGAGAGAATAAAACAACAAATACAACAAGAACGTAGAGAGCAGCAACAGCAACAAGTGCAAAAAACTCAAGAATGAGCTCAAAAAGAATTAAGTGATGCTTTAAACCAACAAGAACCTAATAATTGAGGACAAGGAGAATGAGTTAAACAAATACAAGAATGAACACAAGAAGAATTAAAAGATACATTAGATAACAATAATCAAACAGGAAATAATTGAAATTCTTGATCTGAAAACTGAGAATGAAAGACTGAAAACTCAGGGCAGAACAACCAGTCAAATTGAGAATCAGCTACTGAAAAAACATGATGAGAAGAGAATCAAAACCAATCAAATAATTCTCAAAATTCAGATTGAAATAAAGAATGAGAAAATTGATGAGAACAAGCTTCAGGAAAAGATGATTGAGATAAACGAAAACAAGGAAATCAATCTTCATGATGAAATATGCCTTGAATGGATAACAATAAGGAAAATCAAAATCAACAAAATAATTCACAGAACTCAGAATGCAACAATCAAGGAAGTAATTGATGAGAGTCTTCTGAATCTTGAGAGAAAAATTTAGAGAACAGATGAAATAACTGAGAGGAACAAGATTCTCAATGAAATAGTTCTCAGGAATGAAATTCTAATACTAATATGAGTCAATCTTGAAATAGTTCTGAACAGTCTTGAAATAGTTCTGAACAGTCTTGAAATAGCTCTGAGCAATCTTGAAATAGTTCTGAGCAATCTTGAAATAGTTCTAAACAATCTTGAAATAGCTCTGAACAATCTTGAAATAGTTCTAAACAATCTTGAAATAGCTCTGAACAGTCTTGAAATAGCTCTGAACAATCTTGAAATAGCTCTGAACAATCTTGAAATAGTTCTAAACAATCTTGAAATAGCTCTGAACAGTCTTGAAATAGTTCTGAACAGTCTTGAAACAATTCTGAACAATCTTGAAATAGTTCTGAACAATCTTGAAACAGCTCTGAGCAATCTTGAAACAATTCTGAACAATCTTG
>CAMOEC010000035.1 GCA_946611795.1 uncultured bacterium | reverse complement strand
AATAAAAAACAAAGAGAACTTATAATTAATCGATAGTCGCCAAACCATTATACAACCTATTTTTTAATAAGAAGTAGTGATTAACTACAAGCTCTCTTTCTTTTTAAGTAGCTTGCTACTAATCACAGAACAGCCATATTTTTTTCTTAAACATAAAAAAAGACGACTAATCCTGTTTTAGTCGCCAAACTATATATCCTATCCTTCTTTCGAAGCAGTATGATATCACAGAACTAATCGTCTATTTTTTCATACTACAAACATAAAAAGAAGGACAGTTTGTTCGTATAGATAAGATATATAATTTGGCATTCACTACATTATCAAATACTCTTATAAAATCAACTATTTTTTTAAAATTCATGCTAACCTAAAAATTCTCACTAATATTCTTGCATTTTAAAAATATTTGACTAATATAGCACCTATATAAATTATGTGCTATATTTTATTTCCTAACATAAACATCCATGAACTTTAATAAACTAACAATAAAGGCTAGCGAAGCCATACAAGAAGCAAATAGCGTATGTTCATCTAGGAACAATAACCAAATAACTACTGAACATCTTTTTTACGCTATGCTAGAACAAGAAGAATGATATATTCCTGCCATTCTAAGAAAATTAGATGCAAATAAGGAACAACTAAAAGCTGAAACAATATTACTCATAGACAACCTACCTAAAATTCAATGAAATTCACAAATAGGAATTAGTTCTGAACTTGATAGAATCATTGAAGAAAGTGAAAAGATAATGAAAGAAATGTGAGACAGTTACATCACAACCGAACACTTTTTCTTATCAATTCTAAACAAAGAAAACAAAGTAAGAAACATGCTAAATAAACTATGAATTACTTATGATAATGTCTACACTACCATTAAAAATATGAGAAAAGGTGAAAAAGTTGAAACAAATGATCCAGAAGTAAGTCTAGAAGTTCTCTCAAAATACTGAAAAGACATCACAGCCATCGCTGAAAAATGAAAACTAGATCCAATCATCTGAAGAGATGACGAACTAAGAAGAGTTCTACAAATTCTTTCTCGTAGGACAAAAAACAACCCTGTACTTGTTTGAGAACCTGGTGTCTGAAAAACTGCTATCATAGAACTTCTCGCTCAAGAAATTGTTAAATGAGAAGTCCCTGATTCTCTAAAAGACAAAAGAATCATAGAACTCGACATGTGAGCACTCATGGCAGGTAGTAAATATAGATGAGATTTTGAAGAAAGATTAAAAGCAATCCTCAAAGAAGTAGAGAAATCTGACTGAAAAATCATCCTCTTCATTGATGAAATCCACATGGTAGTTTGAGCATGAAAAACCGAAGGTTCAATGGACATGTGAAACATGCTAAAACCGGCTCTTGCAAGATGATCAATAAGAGTAATCTGAGCAACAACAATTAACGAATATCGCTTATATATCGAAAAAGATGCTGCACTTGAAAGAAGATTCCAACCAGTAATGGTAAATGAACCAAATAGAGAAGATACTTTAGCCATTCTTCGTTGAATTAAAAAAGCTTATGAAACTCACCACTGAGTAAAAATATCTGATGATGCTGTTGTTGCAGCAGTTGATCTTTCAATGAGATATATCTCTGATCGTAAGCTTCCTGATAAAGCAATAGACCTTCTTGATGAAGCAGCTGCAAGTAAAAAAATAAATCTTACTACAATGCCTGAAGACGTTTTACAATTAGAAAAAGAAATTAATAAATTAGAAATAGAGAAACAAGCACTTATTAGAGATGAAAACGATTAATTAATCCTCTTTTCATTTGAAAAATAGCTATAAAACCATAAAAATTAGTTAATTATTTGAATAATAGAACATGTCAACTAAATATTCTATAAGATTTTATAAAGATCAAGAAGTTAGAGCTATTTGGGATGAAAAAGATTCCAAATGGTGGTTTTCTGCTGTTGATATTGTTTGAATTATATCTGAGAGTAAAAACCCAAAAAATTACTGGAAAGTACTAAAAAACAGACTTTCAAAGGAATGAAATGAGTTGGTTACAAATTGTAACCAACTGAAATTAACAGCTTCTGATGGTAAAAAATATTTAACTGACGTACTAGATAGTGATTGAATCATCTTACTAGCAAAAAATTTCCCTAACAACAATGCAAAAGATTTCTTAGATCGGTTTCTATATAGTGAAAATAGTATAGACTGACAAAGTAGAAAAAAAGCTTATGCTTTATTTGAAAACAATCTTATCCAAGGAAAAGATATATGAACTGTTAAAGCATTAAAACAAATTCATGCTTATTTATTCTGATGACTCTATGATTTTGCATGAAAAATCAGACAAAAAAACATATCAAAATGATGATTCAGATTTGCAACAGCAGAATTTCTTGATGAAACACTACATAACATTGAAATAATGCCTGAGAATACCTTCGATGAAATTATAAATAAATATATTGAAATGAATATTGCTCATCCTTTTCTAGAAGGAAACTGAAGAACAACGAGAATTCGATTAGACTTAATATTAAAAAAAAGACTAAAAAAATGTGTAGACTGGAGCAATATTAACAAATATGATTATCTAAATGCTATGATTGAAAGCGTATCCAATTCAACAACTATAAAAAAACTAATCAATGAAGCGCTCACAGACAAAATAAACGACAGAAACGTTTTTATGAAATGAATTGATTACAGTTACTATTACGAAGAAGAATGAAAATAAGTAGATAAAGCTCACCATCTACTTATTTTTTATTTATTCCATCCCCATCTTTTTGCAATATTATCAAACTAACACAATCCACAACAATTAAAGACTAATCAATTTTAAATTTCCAAACAAATCATCTCTCATGAAAGATCCTTAAATTCTAACCTATATGCTGTCAATTGCATTCACCTCTTACTTTCTTTTCAATAAAGATAATCTCAAACGATAGGCAATCAATGAGAGCTTAAATGATATCTAATTTGATGTGTTCTTCCTGTAAAAATCTGTAAATAAAGTCTACATTCTTTATCAGATATTTTTTCAATTCTCTCAATTTGTGTAATTCACATTTTAGGAGTCATATTAGGAACCTTTGCCTTAACAACTTCTTGAATAATAAATGGCAACTTTCATTCTACAGTATTTAAAAACTTTTTTCACTCCATTGTAATTTCACAACTAGCACGATACCATTTTTTCAATGGAACCTTATCTTTATCCTCTAAACTTTCAGATTCAGATTTTTCTTTAAATAATTCCTTGAAGTGTGCGAGTCATTTTTCAGTTTTAGCAACAATCATTAATCAATCCGTATCTTTATCCAATCTGTGTAACAATCACGCTCTAATAAAATTTCAGACACTAGGCAAAGCCGAATAACGGTGATATAAAAAACCTACAACACTTGGTTTAGAAATATCCCAGATACTATTTGGATGAGATAAAACTCACTTAGGTTTATTAATTACTAAATAATCCTCTTCTTCTTTAACAATTGGGATATCAATATCTGGAGCTTCATCTAGAATAATAGGTGAAATAAATCTCTCTAAATCATCGATTTCAATATTATCTCAACTCTTTAATTTATTTGATTTTTTAACTACTTTTCAATTAACCAGCACACCTCACCTTTCAATAATATGATGAAAAAAATTCCTCGAATAAGAAAACTGCTTCGTTAACCACGTATCAATTCTTTCAGTAGTTCAATCAAATACTAAAGAAACTTTTTCCATAACCATTTGATAATAAAAAAGACCGACTAGCCGTAACAAAGTGTATCATCTCTCCTTAAAGGAAAGGTGGGTAGCTCCTCACTATCCATACAGATAGGATTTTCGGCTCCCAGGTATAAGTTGAGATTTTTGATAGTAAACTTCACTGCGAGATAGTCAGCCTACAATCTTTTTAAACATTAACTATTCTATTTCAACATCACTTTATTTCCCCATCTCCGAAATAACCCATTTTACAACGTTTGGAAGGTTCTCTTCTGTCAATTTCTCAGGATAATTTCTCAACAATTCCTTAACACGAGCAGAATCATATCAAAAATTCTGTAAAGACTTACTCACAGACTTAAATAACTTTTGATCTTGATCTATTTGAACCGCCTCAAAAATTTTAACATTATCTTTTAATTCTAAGACAATTTTCTTAGCCATTTTTGGTCAAACACCAGGAATAGCCTGAAAGAATTTAGCATCTAAATTCTCAACAGCATCTTTTAATTCATTTAATGGAAATTGAACTATTTGGAAAGCTGTTTTAGGTCATACTCATGACACCTTTAACATCATTTCAAATACTTCCTTTTGTTCCATAGTATCAAATGCAAAATATCAGAATGTTTTCTTCTGATCATCAAAATAAGGATAAACAAAATATTCTCCTTCACTTTTTCCTCATGAATATAATACCTGAATTCAAAAAGAAGAATTAACTAAGAATTTTTCTTTACCAACAATCTTCAATTTTCATACAAAATAGTGTAACATGTTTAATTCCTTTAATATAAATTATTTTTTCATCAACTCATTAACTAATCTTAATCATTCAGAAGAAACTTTAAACTTTTTTTCTCACAAAAAAAGATCTTCATTTCACGGATATCCTTTAATTATTTCAGCTAATCTAGTTAACAAAGAGACACTATCAGGTAATGGGAAATTGTGTTCCCTCTTCTCAACATTTTCTGAAGTCTCCATTACTTGTTTAAATTCTTTTTCTGCTAATTTTTCAGCTAACTTCTCCTCAAATCAACGACGATTTATTCATTCTTTATACTCCAATTCTTCTAATCTTTTTCTTGCAAATTTAATATCTTCCACTGCTGGAATATCTTCAGGCATTGTTCATCATAATTCTTGTATCGTTTGTCTAATTTTTTGTCCTACTTCAAAGTGTGCCTGACTAGCTTTATCTTGTCATTTTATTGCTTCTCTTTTTATCTTAGCCTCTGCCTGTGTTGCACGGAAAAGATTTGCTGCTAACTCTTCGCTATTCATATGATCTAAAATATTATCTTCTGGATCAAGATGTTTTTTCTCTATAATATCCTTTTTCTTTAATCAATATAATCATTGATATCATGAATCATAGAAGGTTGCATAATCACTTACTCAAGCACCCCTTGCTGTCTTAAATAACTTCTTATTATGTTTAGTTACTTCATCTCTTAACTCTAATCTTTTCTGGTCTTCAAGAGCTTGAGCAGAGAGTTCTTGTTGTCTTGTTTGTAAAGCAAAATAACTCTGTCATAACGCAACAATAACTTTATTCGGATCAGCATTTTGAATAATAAGATAACAAGCATAACGACTTAATTTCCAATTTTTAACAGCCCTTTTTGCTCAAGAACCAATTTTCACATCTTCAGTAAATTCACTAAAATGGTTCTTCGTACTCTGTCAACTTTTTATACATGCTGTCTCAGCTTTCTTTACTACTCTTAAAAAATTAGTAAAATCTGAATATTCTAAAACTTTAGCAAGCTCTCTTGCATGCCAATATTCTTTTCAATATTCATTTACTCTCTTAATTTTCTCAAAAACTTGTTCATCCATATTTTACAAGCATATAGAGAAATAAAATACATATTTTATATAGAGAAACTATTCATATTGTCAAATATAAATAGTTTCTGTTGAAAACTAAAAGGATTTTATTATATTCTTCTTTGCTAAGAGGAAATGGATATGGCGGGCTTAGCTCAGTTGGTTAGAGCATCTGATTGTGGTCCAGAGGGTCATGGGTTCGAATCCCATAGCCCGCCCCATTTAGGATTTTAGGGTCTGGAATAGAGGCTAATGCCTTATACAAAGCGGAAAGTTGAGGGGTTTGAAATCCTTCATTTTTTTTATAGTAAATTTTCTCTCAAAAATAAACCTTTGCTTGAAGGTGTTTCAACTCTATACTTCCCAGTTGGCAAAGATTTGCAATTCTAAAAATAATGATTATATTAATGTCAACAAAGTAAATCCCATGGTACGGGGGTTCGGGATGAACCTTTATAAAGTGTGCCATAGGGTTTTTGTTTTTTTCTATAAAACAAATTCTCATTACTAAAAAGTAGAATGACAAAGCATCCTACTTTTAAAGAAATTATCATTTAAACATAAAATAAACAACTTTTAATCTTTTTGACAGAATAATACACTAACAAATTTTGGCACAATTGTGATTGGTTTACCTTCTCACACTTCAGAAGATTTTCAAACATCAGGTGTTGAACTAACTCAAGCTAAAAGATAATCAAAATCTCAATTATTTACTTTATCAATATCTCCTATACTAAGCGCAGTCACCTTACCTAGCCCTTCAGTACCAGGTCTATTACTACTCAAAACATAATGTGAATGTTTTGGCATATGCTCAAGTGTGATTGAAATAGTATTAGATCATCAACCTCATAAAGATTGCCCCTCTTGCAATGGAACGAGAAAGGTTTTTTCTCATCATCAAACCCATTGAGACCATCATTTAGGACATGAACTTCATGGGAATATCATTGTTGCTCAAGCAGGAATTGTATATTTTTCCATTGTAGCATTCATACCAGAGAATGAACCATTAATACTTCATATCAATCAATTCCAATTACCTAGTGTTAATAGATATGGCGATTGTTTTATTAAAAAATCATCAAGAGAAGCGAAATTTGCTGCAAAAGCCCCTAGAAAGAATATTCAACAAACAGCTAATCATGCAAATATTCACTTCCATGTAGATTTTTCAAAAAATGAATTTTTCATAATTATATATTAATTAAATAAAATAACATTAAATTACTCATCCGTACAAGTCCAATTTCATCTAGAAGTACTACACTTCTTACCCTTTCAACACTGCACTAATGTAAGAGACCAATTAGAACAATAGTTAGGATCATCTGTTTCAAATTTTACCGTATATGTTCTTGGACTAGAACTAGGATTTTCTGCAGCATCATAATGAACATATCACATATCTTTAACTCATCACGCCCAAGACCTCGTCACCGTTAACCACGGAGAAGTATTGGTCCATGAGAATGAATGATTCAAATTGACATAAATCGAATCATCATTATCGTCAGCACATAAATAATAAGGATCATAATTATCCGTTCATGGAGTACAAGAAGAACTACATGAAATTACTTTATCTCAATTTACACAATCCCAAGTTTTTAAACCATCTTGAGTACCAACATTAAAATTTTTCCATTCTCAAACCTCACAATAGTTATAAATACCTTTTTGCATACACTTATCATAATTTTCAGTTCCTCTTCAATGGATATAAGCACATTTTAAATCCAAACATTCATCAAGATCAGTTGTTCAAAAAGCTTCTTCACAATATTGTGGCGATGATCTCCAATTCCATTGTCATCCATTAGGTTCTCAACACTTAGGTAACTCAGCATTCTCTACACACGATTCAGTCTCAGCATCATATTCAAAACCAAGTGTAGTATCACATATATAAGCACAAGGCTTTCATCTTCATGCTTCTTCAGTAGCATACAAGACATTACCTGAAATTGGTTCAACTTCTAATCAATCCATTACTCATACAGGCCTTGAATGTTCTGGAATTGGCTCACTAGGACATGAATATGTAATTTTAACACAATCACCATCAGATAATTCAAAACCATCAGCACAAGCTAAAGAACAAGGTACTCAACGTGCAGCTGCCTCACTCGCAAACAAAGGATTATCAGATGGCTCAGAAGTTAACCAATGCCTTGGTCAAACATAAACAGTATGATGTACATTAACTTCTGGACACGAATATCAAGTATATCAACAAGGGTCCGACTGACAACCTTCTTGACAAGACCAATAATATTTATCATCAGCTCACGTATGGAAATTGACAGAATATCACACACTACAAGTACCATCAACAGCATTTCATGATAAATCATACTCAAGACCATTCGAACACTTAGGGTCATAATAACACCTATTTCCACAATAATGAGAACCAGCTTGGCATGAGTATTCACAAGCACCAGGATTACTTCAAGCAGGTATATTATGATATTTAATAATTCATGGTCTATATCCTCAAGTACCTACATCGTAAAATTTATTTACATAAGTATGATCTCCAATAAGAAGCAAAGGATCACTTTCATTTGGACGAGTACCATCACAAGGTGTTATAACTTCAGTCTTTGTACATCCATTTTCCGAAGTCCACCAACTATAATCCACATCACAATCATGACACTCAACAGTATGCATTCAAAATGTACCAGGGCAAGTCCATTTCAATCAATGAGGCAACACATTATCCCAATTAATACTAGGAACCTTAATAACATCCAATTGGGCACCAGGTATTATTGGAGGACAATTAAGATTTGATTTACAATTATCTGGAGAATTATAAATACATTTTGCTTGTGCATTACCATTTGACCGATGAACAGCAGGACATTGAGCCTTTTCCATTTTTCACTTTACATATGCAAAACAATTTGTACTATACTCTGCTTTTCATTTATATCATTTACATTTCCAAATTGCAAAATACTTTGCTGGATTAGTAAAATAAGGCAAACCAGGCTTTGGATAAAATTGGAACACTCCATTATAATAATAATTAATTTCAATTTCTTCATCTAATGACACAAAATCATGTCACAAATTAGTTGTACATAGATTTGAATCATCTAACGAATCAACCACTTTTCAATTAGCAGAACCACAAATTCACATTTGAGGAGGTTTACAATTATTTCAATCTTTAGTATAATCTTCAGGACAAGTCCACTCACATGCTTTAAGTGTTTTTGGATCTTTATTATCACCAGCATATTTCCATGTAATATTTCTTGCTACTCGATCATTATCAGTCAATGTTCAAGCAGCAACTCATTCTGCAATAGCAGATCATCTTATTGCTAGCGATCATGGAAGTGTTCAAGTACAAGCTAAATCAGCAATATTTGAGATACATTTAGGTTGTCCACCGACCAATTCTAAATGGTAGTCATCTGGACATTTACAAGTATTTCATTCTTTAACAAATCAAACCCCTGGATTACATGTCCATTCACAACTTTTTGATCAATTTTTTCATTTTGTCGTATACCAAGAAACTCTTACTTCATCATCATAATATTTTCCATTAACATCTGTTACACTAAATTTAATTGTTCTTTCCACCATATTTTCACAAGGGAAACAAGTAGTATCTTTACCTCATTTAGAAAATGTTCAAATTCAACATTCAACACAAGTAGTTCAACCAGATCACAAATAAAATCCTGAAGCACACTCAAATTTACAACCATCTTCAGTTGAAGCAAAAGTAGTAAACTTTCTAAAATAAGGCTCTCATGTTCATGTTGTTCAATTCCACAAAACTCATCAAGTAAAAATAATTCCAGCTCTTAAAGTTTCAGATTGAGCAGATACTCAATTTGGCAATTTACAAATATTACACTTAGAAAACTGATTTAAATTTGGAGTCCATTCTCAAGCCTTACAAGGAGTACATCTATCAGCCTTTTTTTCTGCCCACTTATCATATTTATATCAACCATTACATCTAAACTCACAATCATTTACTCAAGTTCATGGCGTAACATACTGTCAACCAGTTAACTCATCACATGGTACACAATCTCACGTAAACCATCATTTAGCACTCTTATTATTAGGATGATATCAAACAGCACAAGTATATGAGCACTCTCTTATATCACCAGACAAAAGACTTGGAACTCACATATATGTCCAATTCAAATTAATCCAAGCTCATTTTCAATCATTAGCATTTTCATCCCATCTTGCAGCTCATTTAGTTCATGTATGAAATATTACATTATTAAGTATCTCTGCTCAATCACAATCTCTTGCATTTATATTAGCTTCAGCACACAAAGATTGTTCAACTGCATTTGCTGACAAAGGCATCCAATACGACCCATTACATCAACAAAAAGAACCAATACCACCACTCTGAACATAAGCCATTGTTCAGCGGAAAAATACTGTTTGACCTCTATCCCAGCAGGTAATAGGATTTGAATCTCGCTTACTAAATATTAATGAATTATTTTGAATTCAATCAGTTTTAGTAACTTTCAATGGTCATCATGATCTAAAATCAAAAGTCAATCTTGGAGTTGATGTATTTAATCAAAAACCATTTTTTGCATTAATATAAAATCATTGCTGTCATCATAAACCTCATCAAAACAACGGGAATCATTTTTCATCAGGAGACCATGCAAATACACCATTTACAGTAAAAGCCCAAGAAGTTCAACGCGCATGAGTATCAATTCAACTTCAAATTAAATAAGTAAATTTATCACCACGATTATGAGTTCACATATCAATTGAATTCCAATCCTGCACATTTAAAGAACTATTCCTTGATCACAAGAAAACCGAATTGTGTCAACCAACAGAACTATCTATTCATCAAACCATAGTTGAATCAGTAAATGAAACAGTATTATTCTTTCATCAAACAATAACACCTCATGCAGCACTTGGCCTATTATTCTCTCATCAAATACCAACAGCACTGTCATTTTTTCCATTCCTTGTTCAAGTATAATCTCCATAATCATTATAGACTTCTTGACTTCTTATTCTAAAGACATTTCAAGATCATCAAATTGATACACTACCAACAATTCACTCTCAGAAATTATTAAATCAAATACCCATAGCATTTGCATTAATAGGAGAATTAATTAATAAGGCATTTAAATTTTCATCATACTTCAACTCAACAGAAGTAGATGCATATGGATCCGTTACATATAAATATAACGAAGTAAGATATTCAATAGTATTAGCAACTCAAGTCACGACAACTCAGTCTGCTGTTAATAAATAATTATCCTCATCTTTAAGAGTTTCATCTCACTCTCATTCCCATTTTGCATAAAGAGTAATATTCTGAATAATAGGAAACTTAAAATCAAATTCTTTTCAATCTATTGTATTCCAGCTAATAAAATTTGTTCAGACTTTCGTAGGATTTTGAGGCTTAGTAACCAATTCTCATTCTCTAACATCTTGACTCGCTATTTGATTTCATCATTTACTATCAAAAGCCACAGTATAAGTTTGAATTAAAGAACTATTTTTTAGACAACGAACTGGAGCTCCTAAAGAACGATAGTCCGAATGATCAAGATTAAAAGTTGACAAACTAAAAATAAAATCATGAGCAGACTGATTACTATTAGAACGAGAAGAAGACCAATAATATCCATATTCTCAACGACGACCGAATTGAAGATTAGTCTGATTACGGTAACCAGCAAAAGGAAGCCTTAAATCTTTAGCAAAATTCATTGTAACCGAATCACCTGTCGATTTGTTTTCAGAATTATTCCATGTATCATAAATAGATACCCACTCATCATGCGTTGGAACATGCCATCAAACAGGACATGGTCAGCGCCTTGCTGGTTGAGAATCAGTTACATCTCACCACAAATCACCATTTGAAGAATTCCATGAGTTTCTTACACTCCATTTAGTTGATGAATAATTCGATGGCGTAGATGTTGTATTCACTTTTCAACTATCTCATCTTATTGTCTTTGAAGAAAATCACCAAATATTTCACCATTGATAATAATAACCATAATAATCATTATCCGTATCATAATTAGAAGGATCATCCACAATTGTTACTCAATCCCAAGCTGCTTTAGCTCAAAGATTACGATCCATTAAAGTGAAAGAACTCGAACCATCTGAAACAACAATTTCCTTATATAAAAAACCATTTCTCGAGTCATCATCTCAATATATATTCGCATTAGTTTCTTTTGCCCCATAGGTAATACCACCAGCAGCCTTTGCAAGAAAAACAGAACCAGAAACAGAATATAGATAGAAAACAAAAGAAAAAACAAGTACAGATAAACAAGCCAAATACATTAACTTATTTTTTATACTTTTTATTTTTTTCTGGGATTGCATCAGGCAAAAAATAGGGATTAAAAGACTGATATATTTTACCCTTTTTAAGGGGATTTGTCAAATTTCAACGAAGCAATACAACTAAAAAACTTAATAATCACTAAATTTTTATTAAAATAAAGAAGATTGTCAAAGGTAATGCGCTAAAAAACACTTTACATAAGTACAATTTAATTATAATTATATACTAAAAACCAATAACATATTGGTTAAAAAAATAAGAAGTAACTTAAAACGCAGTAAGAAAGCTAATTTAAATAAAAAATACCTTCACTAGGAAGATATTTTCTATCTAAAATAATAATTATCACGAAACGCATTAAATATCATAATACAATTGACCGTTCATCTTATTTGCCTCTTGAGATTCCACCATAATATTTCATAGTCCAGTTATTTTAGTTAATATTTTTCACATATATGTGAAAACATTCTTAGCAGTATATTGATCAGCTCCTCTTACATTCATAAACTTCAATAGAGTTGGCGCAGCAAATAAGAATAAAATTGTAAAGAACATTCACAAAATCATATATCTTATACTACTCCAAGCTGCTTGAATTTTATCAGCCTTTCCATTTGAAAAAACGAAAAGAATAATTGCTCTAAAAAAAGCATATATACAACCAAGACAAATAAGAAGAACAACTGCAGCCAATATATAAAGCACAATTTCTTCAAATCAAGCATCAACTGTTGGCAAATATGGCATTTTATTTTTGTAATTTAAAAGAAAAAATCCTTAAAGGATTTTTTACTCTTTATCTGCATTTTTTGGTAAACTTTTTCTTTCTCTCATTACAAAGAATTTCTGAAATAGAGCATCATTTGTTTCTTTGTATAATAATTTAGCAACTCTTTCAGACATTTGTGAACCTTTTGAAACCCAAGTCTTAATAGCTTCAACATCAGCTTCTAATTTATGATGCAATGGATCATAAGAACCCAAAACTTCTTTATATCAAAACTTAGCAGACTTTGTATGTTCAGTCAAAACAATTCTATAAAAAGGTCTCTTAGATCTTCCATGTCTTGATAATCTAATTGTTAACATGTTTAGAATGTTATAAAAAAACTAAAATTTAATACTACTTCAACTTCTCTTTTGAAGTATGTTCAGTATGTTTTCTACAATGCTTACAATATTTTTGTTGAGCAAGTTTTGGAGTAACTGCTTTATTAATACTTGTAAAATAATTTGTAGCCTTACATTCACTACAAACCATTGCAACCTTAATTACTCCACTTTTCTTTTTTGCGGCCATTTTACAACATTTGCAAATAAATAAAATATTTTTGAATGACTTTTGAGATGATCTACAGTATTGGCACTAGGTAGACTCGAACCACCGACCTCGCCCTTATGAGAGGCGCGCTCTAACCTGCTGAGCTATAGTGCCATATCAATATCAAAAAAACATAAGACTGTTATGTCTTATAAATATTAGCTATTAAAAATCAACTGATTTTCTTTAGAAAATGTTTTCTTTATAAAAATCTCTTGCTATTTTTATAATAATCAATAGCACTAAATCAGATATTTATCCAAAAGTAACATAAATGAGCATTACTGAAAAAGAATTAGATCACTTAGCAACACTAAGTAAATTAAAATTAACACCAGAAGAAAAAGAAAAATTCCTTGGAAATATGGATAGTATTATAAACTTTCTTGATGCATTAAAAGTATCTAAAAAATCAGATTACAATGAATGAAAAAAACTTAATTGTTTCACATCTTGAGAATCATTTGAGAATCCAAAGAAATTACTAGAAAACAGCACTCATCAAAAATGAAGTTTAATAGGAGTAAAAACATCATTCACAAAATAAAGGTTTTATCCACTATTCATACATAATGTGACGAACTTTACTATGTATCATCATCTTTCTATTCTTAACAATGATCAGAGTTGTTAATCAATACGAAAGAAAGGTTGTTTTAACTCTTTGAAAATTTTCTAGAGTTTTAACTCCATGACTAAATCTTATAATTCCTATTATCGAAACAACAATCAATGTTGATGTCAGAGAAAAAGCTGTTGATCTACCTTCACAAGAAGCAATGACAAAAGATAATATTGCTTGTTGAGTAAATGCCGTAATCTATTATAGAGTTAAAGAAGACCAAGTAGAAAAAGCCGTACTTAACGTCAAAAATCTTGACTATGCAATGACTCAATTTGCTCTTACAACAATGAGAAATATTGTATGACAATTTGAACTTGATGAACTTCTTGCTAAAAGAGAAGAAGCAGCAGATAAAATTAAGAAAATCGTTGATACAAAATCTGATTCATGGGGTGTTGATATCCTATCAGTAGAACTTAAAGATATCAATATTCCAGATGATTTAAAAAGAACAATCTGAAAACAAGCCGAAGCTGAAAGAGAAAAGAGAGCAAAAATTATTACTTCAGAATGAGAATTAGCAAGTGCTGAGAATCTAAGAAAAGCCGCCAATATGCTTGCAGAAGCTCCTGGTGCTTTACATCTTAGGACACTTCAATCAATTAACGATTTAAGTTCTGATCAATCTAATACAACTATTTGGATGATTCCAATGGAAGTATTAGAAGCTATTAAAGGATTCTCAAAACAATCAAAGGAATAAAAATATCAAAAAGCAAGAAATAAGAGTCATAACGACTCTTATTTTTATTTATGAAAGCAAAATTACTCAACAGGAACTCATCAAATTTTCTTCATCACAGATCAACTCATCATTGCACTAATTTCATTTCATCCACCATTTGCAATCTCTCCATTATCAACTCAATTAGGATTAGGAGCTGTTCTAAATGGATAATCTTCAGGAATATAGAATCATTTAATCTTAGAAAGACATTTTTGCACATTAGACTGCCAATTAATTGGACTAGATGCATAAATCTTTCAATCTTCGTTTCAATATCTTGATAATTGTTTAATAGTATGATAATTTCACAAATACTTATTATTTAATGTCAAAGGAATTAATCTCGCACCATTATATGGATTATTATATGCTATACGATCTCATCTATCATTATTTCAAACATTACCAATGTTATTATCTGTTGATAAGAACCTTCATAAAGTAGATTCAGCAAATGCAATACAAATAACCATATCTCTATCTATATTTGTTCATTTCACAACTTCATCCCAAAATGCTAAATTTCTATATGTTCAAACAGCATAAGAATTAAGGAATGTTTGAGCTCTAACATCAACAGTATCTCACTTTAATAATGATAGATTAGATACATCAATTGGTCTAATCATCTGATCATTAAAATATTTTAAACGATATTCTTCTGGAAGTACAGTTTCTCTATCCTGAACAACACTTAAATCCAATACAGTCAAAGGATCTATAGCAACACCATCTTTGAAAAGAGAAAAGGTTAGATTAGCACCTTTTGAAATAAATCATGCTCATTGAGTTCAAGCTTCTCATCAACTCTTAGCAATAACTTGTCCTCTTTTTACATAATCTCATTGTTCAACATAAATAGTGCTAAGATATGCATAGGTTGAAACATATCCATCGGTATGTAAAATTAATAACCAATTCAAATTTCAAACTCAATTATTTACATAATAAACAACTCAATCTCTCATCGCATATACAGGAGTTCCTTGTTCAACAGATAATTTAACTGAAAAATTCTTAAATCAATATTCTCTTTCAAACGCAGGATCTTTAAAAACAGTCAAAATTTGAGTAATAGGATAGGTTGGCCAAGCCACTGCACTATTTTCGTTATCAGAGCTATCAACATGATGATCTAAATCAGCAATCTTTGATAACAAGCCATTTGTTCATAGATATTTTCTCTGAACAATATCGGCAACCATTCAATTAATTAAATTATGGAGTTTTCACTCATCTCAAGCAGTATCAAAATCAATATAATCTTGTAATTTTTTCTCACTATAAAGTTGCATAAAACTCATAAGATAAGCTCTCTTTTGATCAAGTTTTTGCATTTCAGTTTTATAATAATCAAGAGACTTTTGAGCAGAAACTTTTAATTCTGTTAAACGCTTTACAGTATCAGTCTTTTGCTGCTCTTGAGCAGAAGTTTTTTGTAATAAAGAATTAATTTGATTTAAAAGAATTCTTAAAGTATCATCTCATGCTAACAATTGAGGCATAACATCAGATTTTACAAAAGTCTTTAATAAATCCACCTCATCTCAAGTTTCATTATAAATTTCTCTTTCCATCTTATATACCATAAAAAGAAGTTGATTTAAATATTTTTTAGCAACCTCTAAATGATATTTAGTTTCCTCTAATACCTTTACATTTTTTTGTAATTCTTCTCTGAATCTATAAAGAGTTTGAATTGTGGTAGTCATCTTTTGAGTAGATGCATTAATATCTTGAATAACTTTAACCATTTCAGATCTAACCTCCTTATATTGGTCATCTAATTCTCAGCCATGATTATCCTTAGAAGCCTCATCCATTTCAGCCAATCTTTGCTTAAAAATAATCAATGAGTTCTTTAATCATGATACTTGCTCAATAGCATTTCTAAATGAAATATCTTTAGTAAAATCTGAATCAACTGCATCTCATACAGCAAAACAAGGAGACACAGAAAAAATCAGCGCTAGAACTACTAAATACTTAATTTTTCACATAGATATCTTCAATAAAATAAAAGATAACCTAAGTATACATAAAAAATTAAATTAAAAAAAGAATTATTACATATCATGATACGATTCTTCTATCTATTTTTTAAAGAATAGATTAATATATTGACAATATAAAAAAAGAGTCTGATACAAAAATCAGCTCTCTTTTCTGTTTATCTTTCAATAATTAATTAAACGGTTGAATTAATCATGCAAAAGGATCTGAATTTCACTCATAGTTATCAATAATTTCATACTCTCAAGTATTAACTTCCTCCACGACCTCTCAAGTATTAACTTTCTCCACAACCTCTCAACTAGTAATAACATCTCATGAACCATTTTCTTCTCCTGTTACAGCATCTTCAGACGATTCTTTTTTAAAGAACTTAATATTCAATCCATCAAAAGAATTCTTAATTTTATTCTTAAAATAAGAAACGAATCCTCAGAAATCTAGCAACTTTGAAAAATCTAAATTTTTTGATTTTATCAAGGTAATATGTTCTAACAAATAATCTCTCCATGTAAATTCATATAAGAAACCACTTGTTCATAGAGATGACTCCAATAGCTCATTCTTCAAATTTACAAATGAATATGGATATCAAACAATTACAAACGGCATATCTTGTGCATAAATAGCATTAATTTGTCCAATAATCTCATCTTTTTGTGAAGCCTTTGTATATTGCTTAAACAAACTTGTTAAATTAGGATTAGTATATAATGATGGATTAACAGCAGCATCACTTGTAGTAAGGATTCTTAAAACATCTTTTTTCATTCAAAGATTGATTGTATTCAACAGAATATCATAATCTTCCATAATCAATTTTGCTTCCAATGCCTCTGGAGAGCTTACTTGTTCAAATACAAAGTTTTCAATGATTCAAGCATCCTCCAAAATCTTTTTAAATTGCTTTATTGAGAAATTAGATTCAAGATTATTATAATAAACAACTTTAATCTTCCAATCATTTTGATCATCAACTTGTTGAGTTCACTCAATGTTAATCATATATAAATCTATATTAGCAATCGTATAAGTTTTTCACTTAATTGTTCAAACAATTGTATATTGATTTAATCATTGGTTAAGATTCTTTCAAACCTCTAATGGATAAACAATCTTCTTATCGGTTTTCTTATAGTTTTTAGGACTAAATTGATTTCATTTAGAATCAGTTACTTTTATGTTCTCAAATTGATTTGAGAATCTAATTTCAAAATTAAAGGTTTCTGTTCTAATAGGAGTATAGAAAATAAACTTTCTCTCAACTCAATTAATACTAATTGGAGTTTTCAAAACTTGTACTCAACTATCTTCTAATTCTTGTTTTCCTACTCAGTCATCCTTTTCAGTTAATGAAACGCGATTAATAAACTCCTTAATATTACTTCAATCTGAATAGAAAGAAGTTAATAAAGGTTCTCTATACATTTTCAAGAATTTTCAATATTCATCTCAGACATAGAATTTAGCATTAATAAGTCCTCATAAAGCTCTTCTTAATCTAACCTTCATTTTAGGAGACTTAGTATTAAAGAAGAAACTCAACATATCACTTTTAATAATATTTCTTCTTGCATAATCTTCTAATTGAAGTTGGTGTGCATACATATCAACAATTCTATTTCACTCTTCAATTACAGACTTAGAAAACACTTCAAAATTATCATAATTCTTAATCTGATAATATCATAACTTAGTATTTTCACATCACATAAGATTAAATACCAAACTTTGATCATCACTTGATTTTGGCTGTAATTTACCACATGAACTTGTTATTGGAGCGGCGGCAAAAGCTCAAATATAATCTCAATATAACGCAGTTCATAAAATATGATTTGGTAAAATATAGTTTGTAAAGAAATAATTATTATCAGTTGTACTTGTTGGGAATGTAATTTTAATACGTCATTCTTCTTTCTCTACTTTAAGGCTTTGATATGATGTCAAAGACTTAATCTCCCAAGCATTTTGACGGATAATTTTATCATACGTAAAGAAAACATCATCTATTGACCATGGAGTACCATCTGACCACTGCTTTCAAGTTCATTCAACTGATACATAATAAGTCTGATAATCTTGAGTTATAATCTTACAATTAGTACCTTCTAATCATTCAGTACTTAGCGTTGAATAATCAATACAAGAATCAAATAAAAAAGACTGATAAAAAACACTTTGTCAGTCATTTTTTAAATAAGGCAAATAAGATATTTGATCAAAAATAGCTTCAACAAACGTTCATCATTTTTTACTTACGACTTCTCAATTATCACTAAGAAATTGATAACAAAGAATTGAGGTGATTATGACCCAAAATCCACAAATCACTCAAAAGAAATATGTCAAAATTCTCTTAGGAGAGCTCGATTCATATGAACGATACCACATTATTTAACATAAGGATAAACCACAACGATGATAACAAAAAGAATAGCACAACAAAGTGATATAATCTTTAATTTTCATTCCATTGTTTTTTTGCTTCAATATTCATTACTTCAACCAGCTGAAGCTCAACCAATTCACATTCCAATACCACCTCACTTTGGAGATTGAAGAAGAACACTTCATACAAATATAATTCCAATGATAATCATTAATACAATTAATAATGTTCTCATTTTAAACAACAAACAAAAAAATAAAGAGTTTTCATAACAAAGTGAGTTTAACGATTTGCTAAGAAAATTCAAGCTATCAAAGGGAGTGAAAAAATAACTGATGAAATGCCTTGAAAAAAAGATAATTGTATTTATAAATAAGTTATATTTTATAATAAAAAACACAATGCTCTATCTTATCCCTACACCAATTTGAAATATAGATGACATCACAATTAGAGCATTAAATTTACTCAAAGAATTACCAATTCTAATTTGTGAAGATACAAGGACGACAAAAAAATTACTAAATATGCTTAACATCTGATACGAAAATAAGCAATTTTTTTCTCTTACAAGTTTCACAAATCAAGGAAAATTAAATCATTACTTAAATCTATTAAAAGAGAACGATATTTGAATGCTTTCTGATGCATGAACTCCATGACTTTCAGATCCTTGAAAACAGCTTATACAAATATGTAGCGAAAATAATCT
This sequence comes from uncultured bacterium, assembly GCA_946611795.1. Taxonomy (GTDB): domain Bacteria; phylum Patescibacteriota; class Gracilibacteria; order Absconditabacterales; family Absconditicoccaceae; genus HOT-345. The sequence continues at coordinate 14,731 of CAMOEC010000035.1, read as the reverse complement.
TCCTTATACTATCCTTCCAGGAGCAAATGCGCTTATTCCTGCTGTTGTCTGATCTTGATTTGATACCTCATCATTCTGTTATATTGGATTCCTTCCACAAAAAAAATGAAGACAAACAGCACTAAAAGAATGCATAGAAAGAGATATTCCAACATTTTTTTATGAATCAGTTCATAGAATAGAAAAATTAATAAAAGAATTAGATGAGCTCAATTACTCTTGAAAAATATCAATGACAAGAGAGATTAGTAAACTATTCGAAGAACATATTACTTGTAGCTTTGAAGAGCTAAAAAACAAATTTGAAAAAAAAGAAATCCAAATAAAAGGTGAATTTGTTATTGGATTATATCCAATAAAATAAAAAGATGTCAAGTTTCTGTTTGAATTAGCATCATAAATCAATATCTTAAAACAAATATAAAAACTAAAATGTTTTAAATATAGATATATGCAATGTATTCCCTTTATCAAAGTCCAATTCGAAAGACACTTCAAATAGATATCTATAGAAAACAATATGGTTTCGTTAATCTTTTCTGAAAGGATTATTTTTATCTTATTAAAGAAAAAAAAATCTGACCATTTAAGTTCAGAGAATTTCAAATTATGGGACTAGTGATACCTGAAGACAACTGGAACATGGTAAGAAAAGAACTTAAGAAACTAAAAAAGCAATTCTGAAAAAGTCGATGAAATATATTTTTCCAACTCGGTATTGTTAATGAAATAACAAGTTTTGATAATGCTTGGGCTAGAGAACAAAACATCGTAGAGAAAGTAAAATGAATGAGATTACGTACAAGAGCATTAATCAAAAAAGAAACAGGATTAAAAGTTTCTTTTAAAGAGAATATGCCTCAAACAACTATACTAATCAACCTAAAAAAAACAGATGAAGAACTATTAAAAGAAATGAATAATGGTTGTGCAGATAGAGTAAAAAAAGCCATAAGAAAATGAGTTAAAGTAAGAGAATGAAATCTCTATGATTACGATATTTTCTTTGATAAATGGCAAATCACTGCATGATGAAAAGGCTTTTCAACAATCACAAGATCACAATATGATAAACTTATTAGAATCCTCACAAAAACAAAAAGATGAAATATGTTTGTATCTGAACTAGATTGAGACATTATTGCATGAAGTATCTGTCTCTTCCATGAAAAAACTATTGTTTATCTTTATTGATTCACTGATAGAAAATATACAAACCTTTGAGGACATCATTACTTAAAGTACTGAATGTTTGAATGGGCAAGAGATCATTGATTCCAATTCTGTGACCTCATGGGATGAGCACCTACAGGATTCCCAGATCATCCACTTGTTTGAGTAAGTAAATTTAAAGAATCATTATGAGGTATGAAATGTGAATATTATTGAAACTATGACCTTGTACTAAATCCTCTTCTTTATTATAGCTTTAAATTCCTCACTCGGTTAAAACACAAAATTAAAAAAGAACATTAAAAAACATCATATACAAAAAACATCTCCATTAAGGAGATGTTTTTCTATATTAAACTAATTTCTAATCTTTCTTTCCTCTATATACAGTCTCAAGCATTTCTTCAATAAATGGAACATTTATAAACATAGTCATAAGAGCTGTAAGGATAATCATTGATCCGAATCACTTAAACATATTAATACCGTAAGCGAATAGTAATAATCAAATTAACAAAGTTGATATTTGACCATCTCTAATTGCTGACCAACTTCTCTTTCTAGCGGATTTAATTGAAGCTAAATATGTCTTTCATTCATTTACTTCCTCATTCATTCTTTCAAAAATAAGAATATTCGCATCAACAGCCATACCTATAGAAAGAATAATAGCAGCGATTCAACTTAATGAAAGAGCATAATCAACCAACTTTAAGAAAGCAGCCAATACAACCATAAACATTACCATAGTTGCAGCAGTTACAATTGCTTTTCTTCGTCCATAAATAAAGAAGATATATAAGACAATAGCAATTATTCCAACTAATGTAGCAATTAAAGCTCCTTGGAATGCATAATCTCCTAATGAAGGACTAACCTTTTCTTCTTGTAAAAGAATCAAAGGAGCAGGCATATTTCATGAATTCAATTCTTTAGCAGTTTCTTGAGCTTTTTCTTTATCAAATCCTCAAGAAATTTGAGCTCTACCATCACAAATTCTAGTTTGAATTGTAGCAATTGTAGCAGGGACACCTCAAATAAAGATTCACATACTTCTACCAATATTTTGAGAAGTTACCTCACAAAAGATTTCTTTTCAAGCTCCATTAAATTCAATTCCAACACTTGGTTCTCAGAATTCAGTAGTTTCAGGTCTTGCAAATGAGAAGTAAGCTCAGTTTAATGGACTACCATCTTTTCCTTGAGCAATTTTCCATAATAATCTATCTTGAACAAAGATTTCATCTATTGTATATGTAGTTTGATTTTTTAAGGTATCTTCAAATGCAGCAGCATCTTGAATTCATTCAATCTTTAAGAAAGAATAAATACTTTCACCTTCTTCCTTAACATCATCAGTATATACTACATATGTTGATGTTGCAGTTGTATAAACTTTTACATCTTTAACAGCTGGTTCATATTCACCAACATAAGATTCAATAGATTCTTCTGTATGATATCCATTTGCTAATTCAGTTCATGTTTGAACATCCATTTCAGGATTAGCTTTCAAATCAGCTTGTACTGAAGCAACTAATGCATCAAATGCTGAATTAATTTGATCAACTTCATCACCTGTTTTTCAAAGAGTTGATTCCTTATCTAATTGAATAATTCTTACCTTATAAGCTTTTTTATCAGCTTCAACTGATCCTGTTCATAGATTATATAATAATTTACCTCAATCTATTTTATATTCACCTTCTGCTATTCAATTATCTTCTTTAAAATCTTCAACATCATATTTATATCATAATTGATTAGCTACAGATATAATATCTGATGGAGAATAACTTGTTTTCTCTTCTGAATCTCTTGCTGTAACACGGAATACTAAGAATCAATCTACATTTTCACTTGTTACACTACCATCTTCAGCTTGAGAAAGAGATGTAGTATATGTTCCTTCAACGATATTTGAAACTTGATTAAGAGGAATTGTATTTAGTAATTCTACATTCTCTTTGTAAATTTCAGGAAGAGCTGCTAATGTTCAAGAAATTGTTTGTGCATAAATGTTTTCAGATGCTTGATTCTCATAAAGTTCAACCATCTTATCAGGATTTAGAACAGCTTCAGCTCTAACTTTTTCAGCTAATTGCTTTCTTTGTGCTATTGTTTCTGGAGTTACATCATCATCACTTGCCAATCTAAACTCTAATTCAACAGTTTTACCAATAATTTCTTTAGCTTGATCAAGATCTGCGACACCTCAGATTTCTACAACAACTTGAGATTCATCAGCTAGTTTTTGAATATATGACTTATAATCACTTACTCATAATGAAGAAATTCTAGAGTCGATATTTCTCAAAATAACTTCTTCGATACTCTTTTTTGCCTCAGCTAAATCTCATGCAGAATAAATCTCTTCATACTTGCTATAATCAATCTTATAAACAAGTTTTGTTCATCAAGAGATATCTAATCACTTTCTAAAATAATTAAATCAATCTGGAGTTAAAATCCAATCTCTCTCGAAAGTTTCTTTATTAAAAGATCTTCCAACAAATAAAACAAAGAAAAGACATACTACAAATAATAATGTCAAAACAATTCTTCTCGTTGTCCAAAATCCTTTCATACTACATAAAAAATAACTAAAAATAACGAACAAAAATATATAGTTTTTGTTTATGAATACAAGTGAATCTTGACAAAGAAAAAAGCACTTATAATGGAATAGCATAATTACACACAACTATTCAATTGAGAAAACCATTCAATCATGGTCAGTTCAATCAATATGAATTTTCTTAAAATCAGATACCTTCAAACTATCACTAACAAAAACATGATCAATATGACTCCAAAGTATTGGAAAATATCAAACATTATCCCTAAACCACTGTGGTAAAAATGAAAAGTCCTCATGTATCTTTAACATTTCTGCCAAATTCCATGAAAAGAATATTTTTTGTGATCTTGTGATATTATTAAATAATGGGAAAGACTGAGCAAACCTCTTATAAAAAATAGACCAAGGACTCACATTAAAATCTCCAAGCATCACAATCTTTGAATTCTTCTCTCTTGAACTTTCATGTTGCTGGTAAAAATCTTTCTTAACTGAAATGAATTGTTGATTCCTCTTCTGATAATCAAAAGAAGAAACAGGAGAGCTTGTGTGAAGAAGATAAAAATAATAAGGAATACCATCTTTATCTATTTTAAAATAACCATATTTCCAAGAATCTTCTTGTTCAAAATCACTTATAAAATTTGTTACAGGATATTTACTCATAACAACACTTCATCCATAAATTCTTGACCAATTTGTTTTATCATAATAAGGATATTTTTCAGAAAAATAGTCCTTTAGTCAATTCTCATGTTCATCAGAATATTCCACAAACATTACAACATCAGGATTTTCACTCTCAATACTTGCTATTATTCAAGAAAAATTATTGTTATCTTTATAAATATTAGAATATAATATCTTAATCGGATTATCTAGATTGTCCTCCAAAAAATTCTGATTATAAAAAACTTCTAATTCTGAAAAAAACAAAAAGAATAACACTCAACTCAAAATTAACATAATTGGAGATCAACTTACTTTCGCAGGGACAATAACCTTTTTAGTGAAAATTTTCCTTCATAGCATAATAAGCCAATAGATAACCATAAGCAACAAAATCGCTCAAATATATGGCAAAAAACTTATAACCAACTCTGAGAAATAATTCTCTCTAAAAAAATAGACAAATGTGAATGCTATAATAAATACTATACTAATAAACATGCTTATTCTCATATAATAAAACAAAATTACTATATAGTTTCTATTAATTATTGCAAACACAAAAAAACTCCCCATTTCTGAGGAGTATTTAATAGTTACAATATAGTAATTATCTAGTTTCTGTTGTATATCTTAACCAATCCATAAATCAGTTATAGAAATCAGACCAATCTCTAAATGATGAAGAACGATTATCAGCTAATACATCTTTCATATTTCTTTTGAAAGTATCAGATCTACTTCTCCATGATGAGCTATTTCTTAATCTTGGATAATCTCTTTCCAATGCTGAAATAACATTATCCCAAATATCATATACTGCTCTAATTTTCTTCAATTCATTATCAGAGAAATTTCCATATGAATAATAATAACGAGAGGAACTATTATAATAATAACTACTACCACATACATTAAAAGTTCTTGTTCCATATACAGAACTATCATTATCTTCTGTAAACTTTAATCTAAATTCTCAAGGTGTTCTGAATCTTACTAATGATGTAAATGTTTTACTTCCATTATCTGATGTTGAGAAGGTATAATATGTTCTATCCAAATCATAATCTGAAGAACTAGCGCTTCTCCAAGATCCATTTCTATATTCTTGTACTTCAATTCTTACTCTTTTATTATAGTTACCAGCGATATTTCCATTATTTGCCATTGCTCTTAATGTTACATTAACCCATTGATTAGTTGAAGGATTTGTTGATGAAACAGAATATACAGACAATTCTCTTGCACTATATGAAGAACTATAACTACTAGATGAATTATAAGAATTTGAATAGCCAACATTTATTGTTCTTGTTCCATATACAGAACTATCATTATCTTCTGTAAACTTTAATCTAAATTCTCAAGATGTTCTGAATCTTACTAATGAATTAAATGTTTTACTTCCATTATCTGATGTTGAGAAGGTATAATATGTTTTATCTAAATCATAATCTGAAGAACTAGCACTTCTCCATGTTCCATTTCTATACTCTTGTACTTCAATTCTTACTCTTTTATTATAATTACTTGCAACACTTCAGTTATTTGTTAACGCTCTTAATGTTACATTAACCCATTGATAAGTTGAAGGATTTGTTGATGAAATAGAATATACTGATAATTCTTTTGCATTATATGAAGAGCTTGAACTGTAGTTATTATAATTATTGTAGTAATTATCAGATGTGTAATCAACATTAATAGTTTTTGTACCATAAACAGAACTATCATATTCTTCAGTGAATTTTAATCTATATTCTCAAGTTTTTCTAAATCTAACTAATGAATTAAATGTTTTTCTTCAATCATCTGATGTTGAGAATGTATAAGATTCTTGGCTTAAATCATAATTTGAGAATTCAGCAGTTCTCCAAGATCCATTTCTATATTCTTGAACTTCAATCTTAACTCTTTTATTATAATTACTTGCAATATTTCAATTACTTGCCATAGCTCTAATAGTTACATCAACCCATTCATAAGTTGAAGGATTTGATGGAGAAGTTGAATAAACAGAGATTTCTCTTGCATTATATGATGATGAAGAAGAACTACTACTTGAACTATATCCACCAACATTAAATGTTTCATATGTATTAGATGAACTATCACGTAATTCTGCAACTAATCTATATTCTCATGATTCTCTAAATCTTAACAAATTATACAATTTAACTTCTCACCAATCTGAACGAGAGAAAGTATAAGATGTTTTATCTAAATCATATTCATAACTTGAAGCTCTTGACCAAGAACCTCAATTATATCTTTCAACATAAAAATCAACTCTTCAGTCATAATCATAAGATGAATTATTCCTTTTAACTTTCAATGTTACATCAATCCATTCATCTCTATCTGGTCTTGAGTCAGAAACATAACTAATTTCAGGATAATAGTCATTATAATAATAAGAACTAGAAGAATTATATGAACTATAATATCCGTCAAAAGTTCAATTTCTAAAATCATAATTTGTTAACAAATCATATGTTGTTCTTCAAGATGCTCTTAAATGAATTGGTCCAATATCATTTCCGTCATAGTTAAATCTTCATTCACAATTATTTAGTGATACAGATCTATTATCTGGTAATGTCAAATTACAAGAGATTGAAGAAGATGTTGATTTAGAACTAACTTGAGCTTCAAAAGTTGAAGAGTTAATTCTCTTAATATCAAAACAAAAACGACTTCCGTCAGAGAAACGAATATCCTGACAGCTAGCAGAAGCTGACATAGGAATGATACACATTCATCAAAGAATGAATGCAGCATACAAAAAGAGGTTTTTCATAATATATAGTACAAAAAAGATAAAAGGTTTTTAATCGAACGATATATCTTATATGTATTTTATAGAAAATGTCAATAGTATTATCAAAAAAGTTTATTCATTTGAGAAAAACACTTCATAATAAATTTGTAATATTAAAAAGCAAGCATATCCTATTGAAATACCCTATTTTCAAATTATTTGTATTTTGTCAAATGATTTTTTTCAGAAATATTTGTATTCATTTAGAAAATGAATAATTAAATGCTGAAATTTCTTTAATTTTTCTATTTTGACATGCCTTTAAAAAAAGACAAAGAAAATGCAGGGAAAGTGAGAGAATGAAAGACCAAACAAAGAACAACAAAAAGAACTAGTACTAAAAAAGAAATTAAAATCGAACTACCCGACATACCAAAGATTAATTACAAATTATGTATAAAAATTATAGGTTTCGTAATACTATTAACAAACCTTATTCTATCAATTATAATAATCAAGAAACTCAACCAAATGAATAATTGGACACTATTATATAATTGAGGAACTGAAAATTATACAAGACTAAATACCATTTATTGAAGCCAAGAATACAAAGAATATATTGAAAATGAAATAAATGACCTTGAAAAACAACTTCATGAAACGGAAGAAATTCCTCAAGAATAATTTGTTTATTTTATCCCTATTATAATATATTATGGAAAAGAAAGAAAAAAGTTGCGATTGCAAATGTAATTGCGGTTGCTGTGGTTCAACATGACTACGAACACTTATCCTAGTTATTTGTACACTTATCTGAGGAGCTTGTCTTTGATTTTGTATGAATTCTAAATTAGGAAAAGTAGAACAAGCATTAGATCAAATGCACAAATTAATTATCGAAATGTCTTATTGATCTGATGAAAACTTCAACAAAGTATACGATGCTGTTATGACAGACGAGTATATTGAAAACATTAATACTCAAATCGAGCAACAAATTGCTAGTATGTGAGGAGAAAGTGAAGAAACTTCAGAAGCAGCTTCTGGAGAACCAGTTAATCCTTCAGATGAAGAATGGAATTGAAATGCTGATGAAGCATACAAATTATTCGGACTAAGCGGAACACCAGGAAACGCTGTTATTAATACAAAAACTCGTATGTATAAAGCAGTTGGAGGTGCTTATCCAAAAGCAAGCTTTGAAGAAGCTATTGCTGCTGTTAGAGATGGTTCAGCAAAAACAGATGATATGGGTAATGCAGGAACTCTTACTGAAACACAATTAGCAAAACTTCTTGATGGAGTTTTCTATAAGAACAACAACAATAACGCAGAAATCGTTATTGTAGAATATTCAGATCTTATTTGTCCATTCTGTCAAAGACATTATGACAGCAAAACTCTTGAAAATATCGTAGAAGAAGATGCTAATGTTGCTCTTGTATTCAAAAACATGCCTCTTGATTTCCATGAAACAGCAGACTTAGGTGCTAAATGAGTTGAATGTGCAGGAGAAGTTGCTGGAACAGATGCCTACTATAACTTCCTAGATAAAGCTTTCGCTACTGCTGAAGCTGATGGAAAATTCACAAATGAATCATTAGAAAGTATTGCTAAAGAGCTTAAAATTGACGCTTCAAAATTCAGCTCTTGCTTAAACGCATAGCCAAACAAAAAGCCAAAATAATTATACAAAAAGGCAAAAACAAAAGCTGCTACTTCGGTAGCAGTTTTTTATTATTGAAAACACAATTAAGAAAAGTATAAATTAAGTCGTTTTTTAAATCATTATATAAGTATGTATCTTCATACGCGCCATGTCCCCACGATAAAAAATCAATAAATATTAGATACTTTTATTTTTTTGTTAAATCAATTAAAAAATGGCTACAAAATTAACACCTAGAGCAGAAGACTATTCTCAACGATATAATGACTTAGTAAAAAATGCAGACCTTGCTGAAAATTCATCAGTAAGATGATGTATGGTTATAAAACCTTATTGATACGCTATATGGGAAAATATTAGAGATGTATTAGATGCAATGTTTAAAGCAACTGGACACCAAAATGCATACTTTCCTCTATTTATTCCAAAATCATTCTTTAGTAAAGAAGCAAGCCATGTTGAAGGTTTCGCAAAAGAATGTGCTGTTGTTACACACTATAGACTAAAGAATGGAGAAAATGGAGAAGGAATTATCGTTGATCCTGATGCAAAACTAGAAGAAGAATTAATCGTAAGACCAACATCAGAAACAATTATTTGGGATAGTTACAGAAACTGGATTAAATCACATAGAGACTTACCACTTTTAATTAACCAATGGGCTAATGTTGTAAGATGGGAAATGAGAACAAGATTATTCCTCAGAAGTGCTGAATTCCTATGGCAAGAATGACACACTGCTCATGCAACAGCAGAAGAAGCAGATGAAGAAGCAAGAAGAATGTTGAATGTATATTCTGATTTTGTAAGGAATTTCATGGCAATATTCCATTATAAAGGAGAAAAACCAGAACATGAAAAATTTGCTTGAGCTGTAAAGACTTATACTTTTGAACCTATGATGCAAGATTTTAAAGCACTTCAAGCTTGAACATCACACAACTTAGGACAAAACTTCGCTAAAGCTTTTGATGTTAAATTCACTAATAAAAATAACGAACTTGAATATGTTTATGCAACTTCTTGGGGAGTAAGTACCAGACTAATGTGATGACTAATCATGTCTCATTCTGATGATAATGGTTTAGTTTTACCTCCTGCTTTAGCCCCTATTCATGTAGTAATCATACCTATTGCTAAAACAGAAGAAGATCAAAAAGAAATCTTAAATGCATTAGCACCAACATTAGATGAATTAAAGAAATCAAAACTCACAATCAATTCAGAATTCCTATGAGAATACAATATTCCATATAAAGTAAAAATTGATGATGATAATCAGAAAACACCAGGATGGAAATTTAATGAACGAGAATTAAAAGGTGTTCCAGTAAGAATTGCTATAGGAAAAAGAGATCTAGACCAAGGACAAGTTGAAATATTCAGAAGAGATACTATGGAAAAACAATTTGTAAAATTAGAAGATTTAACAAACGAAATTAAAAAAATTCTCAAGGAAATCCAAGAGAATCTATATATTAAGCATATGAATTTTACTAAAGAACACACTTACACTGCAGACACATATGAAGAGCTAAAAGAAAAGGTTGAAAAAGGTTTTGTATTAGCTCATTGGGATTGAACAAAAGAGACTGCAATGAAAGTACAAGATGAACTCAAAGCAACTATTAGATGTCTACCTTTTGATTGAGAAATCAAAGAAGGAATTGATCCAGTTAGTTGAAAACCAAGTGCAAGAAGAGTTATATATGCAAAAAGTTACTAATTATTAAACTATCATAAACTTGAACCTTCTGATGCATTTGGTGTTACTGCTGTTCTTCAGAAATCAAGACGTCTTTCAGATGTCAACATTGCATCTTTTGTCTCTTCCCATCTATTAGGATCCTGAAGTGTTGGATTATTTTTACCCATAACCTCATCTATCGCAGCACTCGCTACTTCTAGTTTTCTATAAGTTTCTGGATCAAATCAATTTATACCATTCATTAGCCTGGGAGTCAACGCCTGTTCATAATCATCAGGAGACATTCATTCTGTATCTCTCAAAAAATTTTTTACAGCATAAGGATCAGCAGGTTGATCTGGAAAATTTAATCATTCTTTTGATTTTAATCCTTCTTTTGTTTGATCAGAATCTTCATATGGATTCAATTGCTCTCAAAAAGCCATTTTCATAATATATCAAAAATAAAATTAATTACCTTTAAACTTCATTTCAAACGATTTCCCTTGTTTTACTAATTGATAAGTAAACTCTACATCATTTATCTTCATCGAATAACGATTATCTCATTCTGGTAAACGATATATAACTTCTTCTCAATCAGGCAAAACTTCAATAATTAATAAGATTGTTCTTCTTTGACCATCATACCAAAAATTAACCGGAACGATACAATCTCAATTAGGGCTCAATGTAGGTATTACATCAGTTCAAACTCCCTCAAATCAGAAATCCTTATCATCCTTTTTTCAACTTTCAAATGAAAGGAATTCAGGATTTTGAATATCTTCTTTTACTTTATTAATTATCATAGCAATCTCAGATGGAGTCAACTGTCTTTCTGTTGTTGAAAGTTTATCTTCAAAATTCAAAAGACCTTCCAATCAAGCTCAAGCTCAAGTCTCCTTAATAAGATCAAAGATGGCATTATCTAATGATACCTTTTCTTCTACAGGGACATTATTCCCTACCACTTTTTTTGATTTTTTCATTTTATTATTTTGATAGGAAATAAAACTATATAGACGACATCATCGCATCTAAATTCACTGATTCTTCAGATTGTTGCTCTTGTTGTTTCATTGCATTGACCTGATCCATTCTTTTTTGCATTTGTTGTTGTTGAATTTCAGCATGAGTTTGATTCACGCTATTCTTAAAAACTTCATACAATTTTTCAAAAACATCAGGATCTAGTTGATTATTTTGAATCAATGCCTTTAACCCCCAACCCATTTTCCAGTTTGGAAGAGCATCAATTACCTTCAACATAAACTCTTTTTTTGTCATTATTTTTTGTTTGCTGAAATAAAAATTTCACATATAAATTTTAATCAAAAATTTTTATATGTCAAAAAAACGCCAGAATTTTAACAAAAAACCGAAAAAATAGAGAAATTATTGTAAAAAAGAAAAACTTATTTATAATTATATCTAACTATGGGAATTTTTTATTTGAATCCTTTCTATCTTATGAAAAAACTAATTAAAAAAGTACTTTGATACAATAAATTATATCCAATCATCAAAGATTCATCCCTATATCACCTTTACAAAAGGACACAATGAGACATTGCAAATTCCTTATATAACAACCCTTGAAATGGTTTTTTTATAATAGGAGTAACATGAACTAATGGGAAAACAACAACCGTAAATCTTCTCCAAAAAATATTAAATGATAACGTTGCTCCAACAATTTCAATAAGTACTGCAGATATCAGAATTGGAAACCAAAGAAAAGCAAATTCTAAAAAAATGACTTCTTTAAATGTTTTTGACCTTCAATCACTACTAACAAGTGCAAAAGAATATTGATGTAAAATAGCAGTTTTAGAAGCTTCTTCACAATGATTAGATCAACATAGATTTGAAGGAATAGATTTTGATGTCGCTGTTCTAACAAATATTACACATGATCATCTTGATTATCATTGAGATATGGAAAAATATGCTAATGCGAAAAAGATTCTATTTAAAAACGTATTAACGAACAAAAAACAAACTAAAATTTGAGTATTTCCAACAGATGATACAACTTGAAGAAAACGATTTGAAGAAATGCCTCTTGATAAGAAAATTAGTTATTCATCATCTGCTTCATCAATTTTGAAAGCTACTCAAATAATAGAATATCTTGATCATACAGAATTCACATTCTCTTATTTGTGAAAACTTTATAGAAGTAAAACAAATCTTTTATGAGCATTTAATGTAAACAATATTCTCGCTGCAATTGCAGTAGGAATAGAAATAGGATTAGATATCAATAAAATCCTCCCTTCTGTTGAAAGTTTTCAAGGAGTAAACGGAAGACTTCAAAAACAAGAAATAAAATGAGCAACTTATTTTGTTGATTTTGCACATACTCCTGATGCTCTAGAAAAGACACTAACATTCTTAGAGAAAGAAAAAGGTGATAATAGACTTATTACTGTATTTGGAGTTCCTTGAAATAGAGATACAGAAAAAAGACCAATCATGTGAGAATTAGCTCGAAAGTTTTCAGATGTTGCTATTTGTACTGATGATGACCCAGATACAGAAAACAGACTTAGTATCTTAGATGAACTAAGCAAACCTATCCAAGAAAGATTTTTAGCTCCATGAAAAACATCATATATTATACCAGAAAGACATTATGCTATTAAATTCGCAACAGAAATAGCAAAACCATGAGATATTATTCTCCTTGCTGGTAAATGACATGAAACTGTTCAACTAACAAATTACTGAAAAAGAGAATGGAGCGACTACAACGAACTAGAAAAAATTAAGAACAATATTAATTAAGACATTTACTAACTAAAATAAAACATGCAAACACAATTAACAAAAATTATCGCAACAGTTAAAGATGATTGCCCTATCGATAAAGTTATGCAATTATATAATGCATGAGTTGATGTTATTAGAATTAACTTCACCCATGCAACACCAGAAAGTAGTAAAAAACTTTTAGAAGATATTAATGATTCTAATAAAAAAGGTTATACACATCTTAGTACTCTTCTTGATACTAAAGGTCCCGATATAAGGACAGGTATAAGAGAAACCCCTCTTCAAGTAAAAAGGAATCAAGTATTTAACATCCACATAGATGAAACAAAACTAACTAAAAATTCAGATATTTTTTGTGACTATCCAGGAATTATCAAAGATGTAAAACCAGGTCAAGAAATCATTATTGATTCATGACTTTTACTTGTTGAAGTTAAAGAAATCAAAAAAGACCATCTCATTGTAAAAGCACTAAACGATGCTGAAATATGATCAAAAAGACACATCAATCTCCCATGAGTAAAAGTATCACTTCCTGCAATGATTGAAAAAGATAGAACAGATATTTTGTTTTGAATCAAAATGTGAATTTCTTATGTTGCAGCCTCATTTATAAGAACATGAGAAAATGTAAAAGAAATAAGAAATTTCCTAGATAAAAATTGAGGAAAGCACATAAAGATCATTTCTAAAATAGAAAACAAAGAAGCAATTGAAAACCTTGAAGATATTGTAAAAAAATCAGATTGAATCATGGTTGCAAGATGAGATTTAGGAATAGAAATGCCTATATATGAATTACCTGTATACCAAAAGAAAATACTTGATATGTGTTTTCAATACTGAAAACCAGTTATCATTGCAACAGAACTTATGAAGAGTATGGTTAACAATCCATTCCCTACTAGAGCTGAAGTAAGTGATGTATACAATTCTGTTATTATGAGAGCAGATGCTGTTATGCTTTCCGATGAAACAGCGGTTGGTAAATACCCAATTAAAGCTGTTCAATATATGGAAAAAATAATAAGTGAAGCAGAAAAAACTACAACCAACAAACATAAAGACTTTGATATCCAAACAACAGATGAAGCAGAAGTATTAAAAAAAGCACTTTCACGCTATGCATTAATGCTTGCTGATGAAATACACGCAAAAGCCGTTGTTGCTTTTTCATATTCATGAAACCTTGCAAGATATCTTTCAGCACTAAAGCCAAACATTCCAGTTATATCATTTACAGAAGACTTTGAAACACACTACTCTATGGGAATAAACTTCGGAGTAGTTTCAAAAAAGATAAGAAAATTCTCTAAACATATGTCAGAAGATCAAGAAATAGCAATAGAAGCCCTAAAAGAAGAAAAAATGATAAAAAAATGAGACCAAATAATCATTATATGAGTT
>CAMOEC010000034.1 GCA_946611795.1 uncultured bacterium | reverse complement strand
TTTTAATGGAGCTTGATATTTACTTGCTACTTGAGCAACAATTCATTCAAATCTTTTATCAAGATATTTTTTCAATTCTTCATCAGAGAACTCAGCTTGTGGAGTTTCACCTTTAGTATAATCATAATTATCCCACATATGCATTTCTCTATCATTAAGTGTTTTTATTAAATCTTCATTACTTTCTAATAATGCATATGGAATTGCCCAATAAGCAGCCAAGAAATCATTTATTTCTTTATTATCTTGAGCATTTTTAAAGGTATTGAACATCAATTCTGCATGATTTGCCAATGTCACCCTAGCTTGAGATTCTTCAAAATATTGGAGTTCATTATCAAATATTTTGTGGAACACATGAAGAAGTAAATCATTAGTTACTAATAATGTATTGAATGGATATCTCTCATTTTCAGGTCTTTGTCATCAAATTTGACGAGCTTTAGCAACCCATTCTTCTTCACTGAATTCTCAAACATCTGCTTCGTAACTCGGAATTTTAAATCATGGGAATTCCTCAACTCAGAATCCATGTTTTGATATTTGTTTTATTATCTCTCATGTTAATGGATAGAAATTATATCCAATATAGTGTCATTTTACAGTAAATGTTTTTCACACTTTCAAATCATCCTTTGTGAAATGAACAGCACTTGTTCCATCATCTCAATAATATGGAATTATTGAATATCAATTTTGACAGTATTCTGCAGATTGAGATAACATATCAACATCATCTTGAGTTAATGTATATTCAGTAGTCCATGGTTCATCATAATTCTCTTTCTGTATTTCATCTTTGTTAATCATCTCTTCAAAATCAGGTTTTTGCATTTCATGCTTATACGAGATTAGTTCAGCATCTTCAACTGCAACTGGTTCATTATTTTCGATATCTGGAGTTTCTGGAGCAGAATTTTCACATCATCATAAGAAAATAATTCATAAAAGGAAAATCATAATAGAAAATTTTTTCATGGGGATGAGGTTTTTTATATAAATAAAAACATACTACTCTTATACTATATTTTTTCAATAATTCTTTCATATAATTTTTGCAAAAAAATCATTTTTCTTGTATAATTATTCTAGTTTATTACTTAAATAAAAAATCCATGTCTGAAAGACTTAACGAAAATTATGATTCTCCAAAAGAAGAACTACATTCTCTTGAGAGAAAAATAACTAAAGATTTTAAAGAATTTCAAACACTATCACAGGACACTAATGTTATCAAATGATTAACTAAAGTTTTTGATAAATGTTGAAATAAAGTAATTGAAGATGAAGCAAAATGAATTGAAAATCTTGATATATGAGGGGAAATGAAGGATATTTTAAAGAAACATCCTGATCTTTGGGAATATGTTTCTTGAACCTTAAAATTACCTCTTAGTAATGTCAAATTTTCTCAACTAAATACTCAACAAAAGATTAATTATCTAGCATTTCATGATGCTTTCAGATATAGAAGATTAAAGCAACTTCAATGACACAAAGAACCTACAAATGCTGAAAATATTATCAATAACTGTAATGCAAATTTAAAAAAGTATTCAACAAGAATTGATAGTAAATTTAGTGGAAAAAATCTCAGTAATCTCTTTGTTTTAGAAAAAACTTTGAAAGATGATTTCTGACTAACTAATATTGAGGCTCAACAAGTTAAAAAATACTTAATGCTTATCAAAAAACATCCTGAATATGTAAATAGACTTAATATTCAAGAATCTTGATTGAAAGCCTATGGAATTACATTCTTAATTGGTTTAGCTATGTGAGCTATTTGAATGTATTGGGTTAGTCATCTTTGAGATAGACCAGAAACTAATGTATATGGAGGAAGAACAGAGATTTCAGAACCTCAAGAAATTCTAAAATTACTTACTCAAGAATCAGAATTTCTAAATTCATGATCTATCGAAAAGAAAATGTTTACGGTTGATTCTGATGATAGCTTCTTAGAACAACTTTGAAAAGAAGCAGCAAATAGACTTCAAAGTACTCGTATTGATATGAAAGTAGAAGGTAAATTAGCCTTACAATATGATCTACAAAAATATTGTAAAATGTATATTGATCATGAGACCGGAACTGTTTATCTAAATGTTAATCAACCTGATGTTGTTATAACAGATTGGCATGCAGAAGTAATGAACAAAAATAGAGAATGGGTTCATGAAAAGAACTTTGATAATGCAGAATTGGAACTTCAAGAGCAATTAAAACAACAAGCTCTTGATGATGCCAAGAATAAGCCTGACTTCTATGAGAAAGCAAAAAGCAATACAAGATATCAACTCTTAAGGCTCTTCCAGGCTGTTAAACCACACTGAGTTGAAATTAAAGATGTCGTTGTTAATTATAATATTGATAGAAGGTATGAATAGAATTCAACATATGTTAAAAAGGAGCAAGATTGCTCCTTTTTTTAATATTGTTCAACTTCATCATGAACAAATTCAAGTTGTATTCCAACTTGTTTAAACATTTCCTCACTTTCAGCTCAAGCATGATATTTTTTCTCACAAATCACTCTTTTGATTCAACAATTAATAATCATCATTGCACAAGCTCTACAAGGCGTCATTTTACAATAAAGAGTTGCTCCATCTAATGAAATTCATAGTTTTGCAGCCTGACAGATAGCATTCTGCTCTGCATGAACTGTTCTCATACAATGTTGAGAAACATGACCATCTTCATCTTTAACTTCTTTTAAAAGATGTCCTACGTCATCACAGTGTGGAAGTCATCTTGGAGCTCAAACATATCATGTTACTAATATTTGATGATCTCTTTCTATCACACATCAACTTTTTCAACGGTTACAAGTTGCTCTTTTTGCTATAGCTCTACAGACTTCCATAAAATATTCATCCCATGATGGACGTTGTTCATTTGTAGTTTCCATCGTGTCTTTTTTTAATTTATAAAACTTTTTAATCTTTTTATATTTTGTAAAGTCCTTTTCAAGTAAAATAAGATTGGTTCTTTGACAAATATGAATCAAAATTCTATAATTTCTGTAGGGATTTTATTAATATCTAACAAAAACAAATAATGGAAAACTGTTTCAATTCAGAGAAATATCTCGATGTTGTTATGGGAAACATTAGAGATAAAGCAAACAAAACAAAAGGGAAACTTTATGTTGAGATCAACTGAAAACTATTAGAAGATGATTTTGCACAAAGATTACTTCCTTGATATGATACAGAAAATAAAAAGAAACTTATTATCAATCTAAAAAGAGAGATTGAAATTTTAATGTGTGTTAATTCAAAAGCCATTATCGATAATATTCCGATGACTAAAAAAGGAATCCCTTGTGTTCAACATGTTGAACATACCCTAAAAAGAATTGAAACCATTACTTGAATTAGACCTCATCTTGTGATTACCCATATTAATCCTGAGGAAATGTATGATATTATTTATAATGTGGAAATAAAATTTCAAAAAATGTGATATAAAGTTTGGGAAATCTATCTAAAAAAAGGATTCCCTTACAATAAAGAATTCCTACTAAGTGAAAACGGATTCTGAAATGATGATCATATTCCTATTATGAAAAAAATTGCATTTGTTACTGGTATTGGTAGTGAAAGCTGAAAATTATCTACTTCTATCTGACAAATTTACCAAGACCATGAAATTGGTTTAGAATCAAGTTATGTGATGTTCCAAACCTTCCCTATCAACGGTTTAGCTCCAGAACATCCTATTAACCAAGCTTGGGCCAAAAGAAGAGATTGTGAAACATTATCAGTAGACGATTTCTGAGAAACTACTGAAGAAGGAGCTCAAGAAACATACCGTATTATTAAAGATTTATTATGAGATTATGTATCAGATGATAATCTTATTAAATGATATGAAAAAGCTTCTGATATGACTATTTGCCCAACTTTAGAATGTATTGAAGACCTTGAAAAAGTTGAGGAATTAGCAAGAAAAGAAATGGATGAATAACTATAAAAAAATATTTATAAAAACTGGCAATGAAATCCATTGTCAGTTTTTTTTAAACTCTTTTTTTGCCTCCATGCTATACCACTTCTCATCGATTTTTAGTTTACCATCTATACTGATTTCTTTCAGATAGATTGTTGGATCATCTAGGACATGATTATAGGTAATCCATGTTCTTCCTTTAAATCCTTTATAATCGAATTCGTAATCAAAATCATCGTCTGTGAGTGTTACAGTGGAGATTCTAGATGAACTGTTTGAAAACACGTAAACAACCGTGAAATCAACAGCTTGAAGATTGCCACGAGCGGTATTAATCTCTAATGAAAGGTATTTACCATTCACTCTAGTATCATGATAGATACCAGCATTAACACCGACATTATTGATGCTGCCTCCAAGTTCAACATCCATGCAATCATCTTTAATACAAGATGTTACACTAAGCAAAAGTAAAAATAGAAAGATCTGTTTCATATGTATTTGTTTTTTGTTTTTTAATACTATATTTATTTTATAATAAAAGTCAATAATTAAAAATAATGACCATTTGAGATTTCTTCCCATATCAATAGACTATTGTATGATATTTATACATAGATTTATGATTAATGACACTTTCTGAAAATACTAAGAAACTCCAGGATTTTATGAAAGCTACACCTAATCCTGAGAATATTCCTGAAGAAGAATTACATTCACTCTATCAACTTTTCATTGATACTATCGTAGATCATAATCATCTGTATTACATTGACGCAAAGCCTATTATTTCTGATGTTGAATATGATGAATTATTTTCTTATTTGAAAGCAATTGAAGAATATTATCCTTCAATAATTTCATGATATTCTCCAACACAGGCACTTATAGGACAATTATCTGATTGATTTAAAAAAGCCAACCACAAAACTCCACTACTCTCACTAGAAAACAGTTATAATGAAGAAGATATTAGAGATTGGGCTCAAAGATTTTCAAAAATAGCAGAAAAACAATGAAAGACTAAATGGAAATATCTTTTAGAACCCAAATTTGATGGTTTAAGTGTAGAATTTGTATATCAAGATTGAAAACTAACACAAGCTATTACAAGATGAGATTGAAGACTTTGAGAAGATATTACAGCTAATGTTCTCATGATCCCTTGTATGCCAAAAACTATTCAAGTAAAAGAAGAACTTCATTTCAGAGGTGAAGTTTTAATGCCAAAGTCTCAACTTGAAAAACTCAATAAAGAAAGAGAAGAAAAAGGATTAACAGCATTTTCTAATACAAGAAATGCAGCTGCATGAAGCTTAAAATTACTCGATAGTAATGAAGTTTGAAAAAGATGACTTATTGTTGCTATCTATGAACAACTTTCATGAATACCTCAAGATTGGGAAAAATTAGGACTACCTACTTTTAATCTTCCTGAGAAATTTAGATATACTGAAAGTATTGATGATATTGTAGGATGGTGCCTTAATCCTGAAGTAAAGCAATTCCTAGAAGAACAAGATATTGATTTTGATGGTCTTGTAATAAAGGTTTGTGATATTTCAAATGATAACAACGAACAATCTATTCGTGAGCTTTTATGATCAACAGAACATCATCCAAGATGGGCTATCGCTTATAAATTCCCTGCTCAACAGGTTTCAAGTCAAATTCAATCAGTTGATTTTCAAGTATGAAGAACTTGAATCATTACTCCTGTTGCCAATATTGAACCAGTACAACTTAGTGGAGCTACCATTTCAAGAGTTAGCCTTCATAACTTTGATTTTATTAAAACAAAACAGATAAAGAATAAAGATTATGTTCGAGTACAAAGAAGTTGAGAAGTTATTCCTTATATTGTATGAAGTATTAAAGAAAGAAGAGATTGAAACGAGGTAGAAATTACAGCTCCTGAGGTTTGTCCAGTATGTTGATGAGCAATTACTAATATTGATATTCACTATTATTGCACTAATCCAACATGTCCTGCTCAAATTAAAGAAAAAATTGTTCATTTCGCTTCAAGAGATGCAATGGATATTTGATGATTATGAGAATCTGTTGTTGAAGTTCTTGTTGAACAGAAAATGTTATCATCAATCAGTGATGTATATGATTTATGTGATATTAGAAAACAAGTTATTCTTCGTAGATTCCCTAACTTTTGAGAAAGAAGCGTTTCAGAATTAGTTGATCAAATAGAGCTTTCAAAAACAAAACCTCTATGGAGAATACTAAATGCTTTATGAATTCCTAATGTTTGAAAGAAAATAGCTCAAGATATTGCTCTATATTTGAAAGAACAATGAGCAGATTCACTTGATAAGATATTAGATGCCTTAAAAGATGAAAAATTATGAAGTCTCTTTGGAGTTTGAAATAAAATTATCAATTGAATCAAACGATATGTTGAGAATCCTGATACTCTATGACTTCTTCGCTCTTTAGAACAACATTGAGTTGTTTTTAATGCTCTAAATGAAGAATGATGAACAAGCAATAAGAATTTATGAGATAAAGAGCATTTTTCTCTTACTTGAACTTTTCCTATTTCAAGAGGTGAATTTGTAAAACAATTAGAAGAGAAATGATATATCTATGATGAAAATCCAAGTCATACTACTCAAATAATGTTTATTTGAGATAAAGCTTGAAGTAAAGCAGATAAAGCTCAAAGTTTATGAATTCCTATCTATAATGATTGGATTGAAATACAAAAAAAATTCTGAATTGAAGTAACTACTCCTATTCAGAACAAACCTAAAGTTATTCAATGATGATTATTCTAATGCTCTATAAAAAATATCTTTAATATCTATCCAGTAATTACTCGTATTCCCTCTTGCAACATATACTGAGATAGTATCTCAAGGTCTTAAAACCGTTCTAGGCAATCTGAAGTTTAATCTTTCACTCTTAAAGATTACTCACATCCCTTCTAGTAATCAACCTTTTGGTCTTGCAAAAATAAATGTTCATCTTTGATAGGTACTCCAAGATTCAATATATTCAATTTTATAAACAACAGCATCTATCTTTTCTCAAGAATTAACTATAGCTTTTTTTAGCAATCATCATGTTAACATTTGGAATATTCATTTTGATCCATACCAAAAAGGAATAGCTCCCAATCAAGCTACTCAATAAAGAAGATACAAATCCCATCAATAAGTAGATAATTTACTATATACCCAATAAAGAATTATCGTACCAAGACAAAACAAAAATATTTGTTGAAATTTCCAACTAAATTTTTGCCGTTTAAACCTAAACAGTAGTCGTAACGCCTCAGTTTTACTTTTTGGTGGTTGCTGTTGTTGTGCGTTCATTTTTGTCATGTTATAAAATATACCCAATTATATCCTAAAACCATTTAATACGCAAATTTTTTCATTTTTTAGAAAAGTTCTTATTTTTAGGCAAAAAAAGCAGCTATTTTTTGCAAAATTTAAAAAAAGATTTACAATTATATTAGATTTTTATCTTTTCATTAATACACAATGGGCTTATCTAAAGCTACTGAAACCTGGAGAAATGTCTTTTTTCTCCTTACAGCCGTCTTCATCCTTGAACTATGATTTCTATGATTCTATCACGTAAGAGCTTATGTTCAAGAAAGAAGTAATGTTGCACTTGATGAACAAATTCAAGTTCAAAAAGATGCTAACGATCAATTTTATCTTAATGAGAAAAACCACAAGGGATTCGCTGAATATCTTGAAGTTAAAGAACTCGAATCAAAGAGATCTCACCTTCCTTGGAGCACTTATATTACAAAGATTCTCGATATTCTTAATAAATTAAAGAGTCTTAATACTGGTGATGAAAGTTTTATCTTATTATCTGATTTTAAGGTAAATCTTAAAGAATTATCACTAAATGGTGCCGTTGGAAATCTTGCATATCTCTACTCTTGAGAAGATTCTCTCATTAACAGATTTAATGAATTAGAGTTCCTTAGTGACATCACTATTAGAAAATATGAAAGAGAAGTTAACAATACTAAAGGTTTTTCTTTCACTTTATCTGCTAAAGTAAATAACAATGCAACAAGATAAACAATTAATGGATAGTCTTCTAGAGAACCAGAAGACCGTAAACTATATTAGCGAAGAGGATTTAAATCCTGAATCTAATCAGATTACTGAAATTAGAGTGGTTAACGCTAAATATAAGGTATATGCTATCATTCTTATTATTTTAGCAACCATTGTTGGTACAACTTACCTACCAGATGCTAAAGCAAAATATGATGGAGCTATTGCCGCTCATCAAAACAAAGAGGCTCAGTTAGCTAATTTAAAGCAAACATTTAGCCAATATTCACAAATTGAAACAGCTCGTAAGCAAGTTGATACCGAAAAAGTTACTAATAATATTATTAGATGTGTTAATGATTCTTCTAAGGATGAAAAAGATGAATGTATTAATAAGATTTTCTCATGAGATCTAGCTATTCTTAGCTGACAACTTAATACTGTTGTTTCATATCTTCAAATGGGAACTCTTGATTCTGAGAAGATGAAGATTGATGAAAAGAAAGTTTTAAAGAACTTAGATCGTTATCTTACTAGAAATACTCCTGGTGAAGCTCTTTCTGTACAAAATGGTACTATCTGGGGTATTCAAATTTGAGAACCTAAGGTTGTAAAACATATTGAAGTATGAGAAGGTAATGAAAAGAGATCTTTCAATCTTAATTCTGCACCAATTGAAGCAGAAATTGTATTTGAAAACAAAGATGATCTTATCACTTTCGTAGATAATATTGAACAATATATTATTACAGAAAAAGAAGATCGTATTCTCTACACTATTGATGAAGTATCATATGATATTATGCAATACGATGAAAAACAATCAACAAAAGTATCACTAACTGCTTATTATTTTAAATAGTTCAGTACAACAATGGCTACTAAATCAAAAGAAAAAGAAACTATTGAAACTCCTGAAGTACAATGAGAATATGTTGCCAAAGATGAATTAGAAAAAACTATCTTATCTTTTATGGGTACTTTAGATAAAGGTTCTTTTTCTGCTAAAGATAAAGTTCTTTTCTATAAGGAACTTGTATATATGCTAAAAGGGTGACTTTCTATTCTTCAAGCTGTTGAAGTTATTAAAAGAGAAACAACAAATAATGCTGTAAGAAACATTTGTTGAACCCTTATTCATTATCTTAATGAAGGTAAGAGCTTTTCATATTCTCTTTGACGTTTACCTGAATATTTCGATGAATGAGATAGTGCTATTATTAAAACATGAGAAAGTACTGGTAATCTCGATGTCGTACTTCATGAACTTGCTGATGAATATGAATATATTAACGCAATCAAGAATAAGTATATTTCAGCATTAATTTATCCTGCATTCCTTATTGTTGGATCTATTGCTGCCGTTTTATTCCTATTCTCTTCTGTGCTTCCATGAATCTTAGACATGTTCTCAGATCAAATGGATAAATTACCTTTAATTACTCGTGTATTAAAGAATATTTCAGATTTCTGTGTTCAATATTGGCAAACTATCCTAATTATATTAGGTGTTGGTGGTCTTGTTGCATGGATTTATTCTACAACTGAACAAGGAAAGAAGAAATTCTCATGGATGATGTTAAATATGCCACTTATTGGTAGTATGACAAAAACATATTATCTTATTAAATGGGCTAAATATATGAAACTTATGATTGGTTCTTGACTTGATTATGTTCAAACTTTCCGTCTTTTAAGAGAAATCCTTGATATTCCTGCTTACCAAGACATGATTGAACAAGTAATGGCAGGACTTCAAATATGAAAAACCATTTATGCCTCTATTTCATCTCAAACAGACTTAATTTATCCTAGTGTTGCTACTATGATTAAAGTTTGAGAAGAAACAGCTTGTCTTGAAGATTCAATGCAAAACGTTATCAATATGTATCAAGATGAACTTGATAATCAGATTAATGCTTTCTCAAAGATGCTAGAACCTATTATTCTTATCTTTATGTGAGTAATCGTAGCTCTTGTTGCATCTTGAATTTTCTGAGTAGTATTTACTGTTATGGAAAATGTTGGTGTTTAATGTTAAATAATATAATAGCATGAAAAAAAGAAAGTGATTTACATTAATTGAGATGTTAATTGTAATTCTTATCATAGGAATTATGTTAGCTATTGGTTTTTCACTAAACTGGAATAGTGTAGATCAATTAAGAGCTAAATCATCTATTGAAGAAATTTCAAGTTTCTTTGATACAAAATTCTTACAAATTCAAGCATCTAATTATGAAAATTGAGTAGCTTATACAGGTATTGATATTACTCTTTCTTGATGAGCAACATCAATTGGTTATGTTTATCATATGAGCTGATGAGATGTTAGTTGAACTTTCTACTGAGAAACTTTTACTATCATGGATATCAGTTGAGATAATCAAGTTCTTGGTAATGTAACGATTCAATATACTCCTTTTAATCCTGGTTGTAAGTTTATTGGATGAAATTGACCTGAGATTAATAAAGTATATTTCACAGCAAAACCTAGAGCATTAAAACAAGCCTGCTTTGAATTAGATAAAGAATATTGTAAATTAAAAGCTATTAGATGTCCTAACGATCCGTATTAATAAAATATTTTAAAAAGAATTGACCAATTGGCCAGTTCTTTTTTTATCATTTTTTTCTATTCTTAATCATTGCTAAACGATTTTCGTAATTGTTATGATTAGCTATATAAAGCATATGAATTTTACCATCTCTTTTCTTTTCAAAAAGCATTCTCCAACCAGTCATTCAAATACGTATTACACGAGCAGCACTATGTCCTCATTTATGTAAGAAAACTTTTAAGAATTCAGGTTTCTTTAATAGGTTTTTAAATACCGTTGCATAATTTTCATTTAATAAGAACTCCTCTAATTGTTTTCTTACAAGTTGTTCATTATCAACTATATATCATAATTCATTTGACCTATCTATTAAATATTGGATAGGATTATCAATTTCTATCTCTTCATTTTCGATTAGTTCAGTCTTTTCCTCTTGTTCTACCCTTTCCTCCTCTTTTACTTTTAATAGTTCATCTTCAATTTCATACTCGAATCATAACTGATCAATAAGGATACTTTCTGTTTTTGGAGGAATATCTTTTAAATCAAAAAGACTTTTTAAGTCATGAAATTTTAATGGAAGATCTTTTAATTTTAACTTCGTGATATATTTTATGACACTTTCCTCATCCTCTTTAAGATTTAAGTATGATACTGCTTGTTTTATTAGCTTATTCTCATCTTCAGTAAGTGCATTTTTCCAAGATGATTTTGTTTTCTCTGGGAGTATTCTATTTGCGGTTATTGAGCTATTCTCTTGAGTTTTTTCTTTTTTCTTTGAAGACTGTTTTATTTTTCTATTATGATCTTTTTCAAAAAGTTCTGCCGCTGAAAGAAAATAATATGCAATTACTCAATCTTCCCATTCACCCTTATCAATCAATTCATTTATTGATAATATTGTATTAATAGGGATATTTACGAACTCCATTAAAGGAAAATCTTCTTCTGGGATATCTTTGTCTGCCTTTATATCTTCACGGCAACCTTCAACAATAGCATCAAACTCTTTTGGTAAATCTCTATCTAATGATTTTATTAAGTATTCGACGCAAGCATTTCTAAAATTCTTTTGATTAAACAAATTATCATAATGCTTCTTTGCTAAAGGATATTTTTCTCTACAAAGTTTAATAAATGATTCTTTAATATTATCTGAGGCTTCTAAATCAAGTCCTTGCTCTTTTAGCTGTTCTTGGATTTGTGGAAAGCTTTCTCTACATTCTTCTTCACTAAATTTCATGTTCTTTATATATGTTTCCATATAACGCTTTAAGTGTTTACAAAAACATAATTTTAAGATTACTTTATAATCTGGAATTTTTTTATTCTTACGAAGATATTCCGTTGCTTGTTTCATATAAAGATTTTTAAAAGAATCAGCATAAGATGAGAATCTCTTTGCTATATTTGTAATAGTCTCGTCTGCTTCATCTACCATTACAAAATTATTAATACTTTCAGTATTTCAATGTCATAATTCATCAAATGCATCAATAATATCAACAATTTTCAGTGCATCTACTCCCTGCTTATTTCAAACTATTAAATCTAGTATTCTTGTATCAAAATCAAATCCCTCTTTTTTTCGATCAACAACATCATATGAATCTTTTTTTATCTGACTTAGTTCTGATTTTATTTCTCGTGAATCATTTGAAAGTGCATTTAATAATTCTCTTATATAATCATTTCTTTCTTCTGACATTCATGATGGATCATATGAAAGTCTCTTTGCACCATTTATTAAATCATCAATTTCCGACATTTAACAGTTAGCTATATAAATCATTATTTTTATATCTATTCCCCATCTTTATATCAATATGATAATTAGCATTTTTAGAAAAAGACGACAATTAAGTCGCCTCTTCTGAAAACAAGTTTTCTTTATCTCTATCTCATCATTTCTTGTCATTGATTTCAATTCTGTTGGAATTCTGGTCTTTCACCATTCATAGCTTCTGGCGCTTCTCCTCTATTTCACATCATTCCTCACATTCTTCATTTTCACATTCAAAATCATTTATTCATTGGACCGAATTCATCTGCTTTCTCTACAAAGCTTTCAAATTCTTCTTGTTTGTCTTCTGCAACGAATTTCTTAATGCTTGAAAAATATTCATTGTTAATTTCTTTCATTGCTTCTTGGTTCTTTTCTTGTAGAGACTTAATACTCTCTTCTTTCTTTTCTTCTATTGCCTTAATTTCTGTTTTATCTGTTTCTGATAATGTGTCCTCATTTATAAATCTATTAATGATAGCATTTCATTGTTTTCCGTTTCTTTCGAATCCCATTCCTTTTCAATTTTTTTCTGTTCTTGAGAACATTTTTTCAACAGATTCTTTATTCTCTTCTCATACAATGTTAAGAAGCTTTTCTTTAAGAGATGTTTTACTTGTTTCCCATTTTTCTTGCAATGCAGTTTTTTCTGTTTCTGTAGTAGCTGCCTTTAAGTTTTCAAAGAATTGTTTTTCTCACTCTCTAAATTCTGTTAAAAGAGATTCTACTGTTTTTTGATTCTCTTCACTTAGATTTGTTAAAAGATTATTCATTTGAACATGAGGATTTTTAAATTCCTTTAAATTTCATGTTCAAAATTCTTTCATCATTTGAGGTCTTCTTGTGTTTAAGACTTCAGATTGTGTAGCAGTAGATGTTGCTGCAAAAGTTCCAACTCCTGTTAAAACGATACCTCCAATACCTAATATTGCAAGGATTTTTCAATTTGTGTTGTTCATATTCATATTTTTAATTGATAAAAGCCTTCTTTCTAGAAAGGTTTCCTCCTGGAAACGATGTGCAGTATAATCCTTCACCTTAAAAAAATCTTAATTTTGAGATTTGACAGGTATTGTTTATGTTTATATGTTATTAATTTTAGACTCTGTTAATTTTTATATGCTATTTGGAATCAAATTTTCTATATAGCTTTTTAAAGCTAACAACAATTCTGACTTTCAGCAATGTCTAACTCATGTAACAACTTTTATATCTGATATTCCTATTACATTAATCAATTTTTGTAAATAAAATCTTTGAATAAGAGCCACGATCATAATCATGATGCAGTAAAACATGTTTTACTATAACTTTCTATTTCCCAAATCCAAAATTTTTTCCGATTTTGGAAATAAATTTTTTTTCTCATTAAAAAAAGACCATATACCTCTCCAGATATATGATCTTTAATATTTTATTACAAATTATTTACCAAGGTCTTCTGCTGATCTATACATCATCAACATTACCCAACCTCTTACTTCTTGTAATGCAGGATTTCCATCTTTTAATACAGAAATCTCTTTTAATGCATTAATATGTTTTGTCCAATATTCTGGTCCATCGATATTGAATCTATCT
>CAMOEC010000033.1 GCA_946611795.1 uncultured bacterium | reverse complement strand
TATGAATGAGGAATTAAAACTTGGTTAAAGAATCTTGTTTGAAAACAACAAGCATTATCTTCTCCACATTATTTCATAGCTGAGACAGATAATTGCCTAGCAGAAATATCATTCCAATTCATTAATTCAAATAATGATCATACCTTATCTTTCGTAAACAATATTCCTACAAGAGATTGAGGTACACATATCCTATGATTCAAATCAGCATTACTTAAAATTATTAACGAAATAGGAAAAGAAAAAGAAAAAATCGATAAAAAAATCTGAGAATTCCAACTTTCAGATGTAACAGACGGATTATATGGTATCATTACTGTAAAAATCCCTGAACCACAATTTGAAGGACAGACAAAATGAAGATTAGGAAACTCTTATGTAAGAGGTGCTGTAGAAAAATTAACATATGACTACTTAAAACAATACTTTGTAGATCATCCAGATGAGTTTGATAAAATCTTCTCAAAAATAGACTTAGCAGCAAGAGCAAGATTAGCTGCAAGATTTGCAAAAGAAACAGTACTTAGAAAAAGTGCTTTATCAGGATGAGTTCTTCCTGGTAAACTTGCAGATTGTTCAAGAAGATGAAAACATGGTACTGAATTATATATAGTCGAGGGAGATTCAGCGTGAGGTTCTGCTAAATCATGAAGAGATTCAAAATTCCAAGCTATTCTTCCACTAAGAGGTAAAATCCTTAATACAGAACAAGCAGTTCTTCAAAGAATGATGGCTAATGCAGAAATTAAAGCTCTAATTACTGCTATTGGATGTTGAATAAAAGAAAGTTTTGATCTATCATGACTAAGATATGATAAAATCATAATAATGACCGATGCCGACGTCGATGGTGCGCATATTAGAACATTGTTACTTACATTCTTCTTTAGATTTATGAGACCTCTTGTTGAAGAATGACACGTATATGCAGCATGTCCTCCAATCTATAAATTCTCTAAAGGTGCAAAACATGTATATGTTTATAATGAAGATCATACACCAGATATGTATGGATTTGCTCCAGATGATAACATCGAAATTCAAAGATATAAGGGTCTTGGAGAAATGAACGCTGAACAACTTTGGGAAACAACAATGGATCCTGAAACAAGAATTCTAAAACAAATAACAATCGTTGATGCAGAAGAAGCTGATAGATTATTCAGAATTCTTATGGGTGAAGATGTTCAATCAAGAAGACACTTTATTCTTACAAATGCTAAAACAGTTAAAGACCTTGATATTTAATAAAATAAAAAACATAAAACTAGTAATCGTCACTGATTACTAGTTTTTTAAATAATAAATTAAATCTCTATAAATAACACACATTTAATCAATCCTCCACTCCTCAACCTTTTCCCAAGGATAATCACTGAATCAAAAGTGACCAATTTCAGCAGTTTTTCTATAAATAGGTCTTCTTAAATCCAAAAAAGTAATTATTCAATTAGGACTTAAATCATAATGTTCCTTAATATATTCAATAATTCTTTCTTTTTCTATCTTTGCAGTTCAAAAATCTTCTAAAAAGATACTAATAGGTTGAGCTAC
Source organism: uncultured bacterium (assembly GCA_946611795.1). Taxonomy (GTDB): domain Bacteria; phylum Patescibacteriota; class Gracilibacteria; order Absconditabacterales; family Absconditicoccaceae; genus HOT-345. Next base: position 10,822 of record CAMOEC010000033.1, on the reverse strand, counting down.
TCAAATAGCATAACTAAGCTGAATTTCACATTTATCACAGTATCAATTAGCAACAATATTTTTAGCTAAAAATCTTGCCATATACGCAGCACTTCTATCAACTTTTGTTGGATCTTTTCAACTAAATGCTCATCATCCATGTCTTCAAGCTCCTCAATAACTATCTACAATAATTTTTCTTCAAGTTAATCAAGTATCTCATGCCGGTCCTCAAATAACAAATTTTCAAGTAGGATTAATAAAAATCTTAACATTTTCATCAAGTTTTCATCAAAGGACTGGATTAATCACATATTCTTTTAAATCAGACTTTATCTGTTCTAAGGTAACTTCTTCTTTATGTTGAGCTGAGATAACAATAGCATCAATTCTACAAAAATTTCAATTTTCATCTAATTCAACGGTTACTTGAGTCTTTCAATCAGGCCAAAGATAATTAAGTTCTCAATCCTTTCTTACTTTTGTTAATTGTAATGAAAGTTTACGTGCAAAATCTAAACTCAAAGGCAAATAATCTTCATTTTCATTAGTTGCATATCAAAACATAATTCATTGATCACCAGCTCATCAAACCTCAACTCCTTGAGAAATATCAGGCGACTGGGTATGAACTAAAACTTCAATATCAGAATTTTCAACATCAAAACCTGATTCTTGACTACTATAACCAATTTCTTTTAAAACTTTTTTTGCTATGTCTTCATAACTAAATTGAGCTTTAGTTGTTACCTCTCATGCAATAACAAGTTTTTTATCAGTAATTAAGCATTCAACAGCCACTCTTGAATAAGGATCTTGTCTAAAACATTCATCTAAAATAGCATCAGAAATCTGATCACAAACTTTATCAGGATGTCCTTGAGTAACACACTCAGAAGTAAAAAAGTGATTTTTTTCTCCCATTATTAATTCGATAATAAATAAAAAATCTTTCCCATTTAAAGAAAAGACTTCAATTACTTATTATCGATATCTTTCCCCTAATGGGTAGGAATTAGCACCTTATTTTTCAACAGGTTGCTGGAATGTACAAACGAGCCTAGTCTCTCCATTCTCTCTTGATATAATTACACCTAAACTATTAGACATAAGAAGTAAAAAATCAAGTCAATTTTTTGCATTTTTCTGCCTTTGTAAGTATAATTATTCAAGTATACTTTATATAAAGAAAATCCATGGAAAGAACTGAATGTTTAAGTAAATTAAAAGTTCAATATTTCAAAGATACAAACCAAAAAAACAACATCTCAAAATTAACAACAGAAAGTTGGGGTGATGATAAAATGGAATGTATCAATCAAATTTGATGAATTTCACAAATCAAACTTGTTTTATCAGACATGGAAAAATGAGAAAGTACTAAAGATTCAGATACTTCATTATGAAACATTAGACCATGTGAACAAAAACTAATCAACACATACATTAAAAATTTTGCACAAAAAGAGAACCTTTCAAAATTAGCTACAGATGCTCGATGAGATGATAAAATAAAATGTCTTAATGAAATTGGTTGATACAATCAAATAAAAAAATTTCTTGAAAGAGTTGAAGAAAGATATGAAGAACAATACGACACAACTGCATTAAAAGTTTGAGATACTCCTGCTATCAGATACGAAAACAATAAAAGCAATAAAAACACGCAAGCAACAACAGGAACAGAAGAACATGCAAGTGCACAAACAACTTGAACTTCTGTTGCAGCTCCAGTTAATGATGAAATAACTATAACCCCTGAAATGGTATGATCATATGCACTTTATACCTTCATCGGTTTATTCGCTATATATCGAATTTGCTTTCTAATTAAACAAACTTTTAGATATGTATATTCTTTCTTAAATACTAACAGAATGGTTTTCATTAAAGTTTTACTACCAAAATGAGATGGTAAAACTGACCGTGAACAAGAAAAAGAAGTCGCAAAAGACATGAAAGAGAAAATTTGAAGAATGACTCAGCTTTATAATGGGTTACATAAAATATCAGAAATTAGTACTTGGGATTCATTGATGCATAAATTCTTTGGTAAACAAAAGATTGTGCTAATCTACCAATATGAAGAATGAGAATTAAGTTTCATCGTTTGAACATATCCTGAATATCAAAGTATTGTAGAAAGTTCGATTTCAGCACAATACCCTACCTGTTCTCTTGAACAAGTAGCAAAACCAAAACCATTTCAAAAGAAATTTTATGATATACTTACACTTGAACCCAAAAGAGATCCAGTATATACTATCAAGACATTTAAACAAATGCCTGATGATCCAATCAACAACGTTATCGATACCATGAGTAAAGTCTCTGTATACGATACTGTAACCTCTATTCTTACTATTAAACCAGAATCAGAAGGATTTAATGCAAAAAGACAAAAAGCAGCAGAAAGACTTTATAAATGACTAGACTTATACAAAACAAATTGGTGGCATTGGTCAAATCTTTTTAATCCAATAAAAATCTTCAAATTCTTAGTATTCTGACCAAGTGAAAAACTAATCTCAAACAAAAAAGAAGAAGAAAACGTATCAATGGTAAGAATGGTAAGAACAAAAGAAGAAGCCATGAATACCATCTGAGAAGAAGCCGGTAACCCTACATACAGATCATGATTAATCATAATAAGTTCATCAAATGAACCATGACAAGCAGAAAAGAACTTAAAAGCAATGGAATCTGCTTATAATGTATATAATGACGAATATTCAAACGGATTAACAGACGATAATACAAAGCACGACCTCTTTGGATTTATCTATAAAAAACTTTGGAAAATTGCTGCAAAATATTATCTAACATGATTCTTCTATAATTATTCATATTTTTCTACAAATGAACTAACATCACTTTTCCACTTTGCAGACTGAATCTATAACCGTTCTCCTATTATTGAATGGATGATATATAAAGTATTACCAGCTCCTTCAAACCTACCACAATTCAGCGATGATGAATGGAATGGTAGAATTATGACATGACAACTTGCAGAAAAATTCAAGAACTGAGATCTTTCTGAAATCCTTAAAGATTATAAAAATCACTGGGCTGTTTCTAGTAGAGTTCTAGAAGAAGAAAAGCTAACTCCACTTGAAGATTACTTAAAAGCTAATCCAAACAGTAAAGTTGAAGAAGCTAATGGAAAAGAAACAATTGATTGAAAACAAATTATTACACAAGCTGCAAAAGATACCGTGAAAGAAATTAATGATGAAGGTAAAGAAATACTTACACCACTCGATAAATATCTTAAAAAACATTCTAATAGTGAAGTTAAAGAAGCTGACTGAAAGAAAACAATTGACTGAAATGAAATCATCAGCGAACCAGAAATGAAAATGGTTAAAGAAATGGTTCCTTGAAAAACAGTTTATGGATATAAACTTTATAAAAACGCTGTTCTTTTATGAACAAACATCTACAGAAACAATCTATCACCTGTATATATCAAAAGAGAAGATAGAACAAGACACCATTATATGATATGAAAATCAGGTACCTGAAAATCAGTATTCCTTCAAACAATGGCAAGACAAGACCTATGGAACTGAGATGGTATTTGTCTTATTGATCCGCATGGTGACCTTGCAGAAGATGTACTAGATTACGTACCAAAAGAAAGAGCAAAAGATGTCATCTACTTTGATGCTGGTAATGAAGATAGACCTATGGGACTTAATCTTTATGAAATCAATTCACTTGATGAAGCAGATAGAACAGTTAACGATGCAACAGAAATCTTCTTGAAAATGTTCTGACCAGAAATCTTCGGACCAAGAATTCAAGAATACTTTAAATACGGTTCTCTAACTATTCTTGAAGACTTTGATGATAGACCAACTCTTCTAGATGTCGTAAGACTCTTTACAGATGATGCTTATAGAGAATTAAAAGTTGCTAAAGTTACAAACGCCGTTGTAAGAAACTGGTGGGAAAGAACATATAACTCAATGGGAGATAGAGAAAAAGCTGAAATTATTCCATACTTCTCTTCTAAATTCGTATCATTTAACACTAACAGACTTATTAGAAATATTATTGGACAAACCAAATCTGCATTCAATTTCGATGATGTAATGAACAACCAAAAGATTCTTCTTGTAAATCTTTCAAAAGGTAAAATCTGAGAAATTAATGCACAGCTTCTAGGTATGATTCTAGTATCAAAGATCTATAACTCAGCAATGGGAAGAGCTAAAATGGAAGCTAAAGATAGAAAGGACTTCTTCCTATATGTGGATGAGTTCCAGAACTTTGTATCAGGTACTTTCGCCGATATCTTATCAGAAGCCAGAAAGTATAGATTAGCACTTATAATGGCCCACCAATATATCGCCCAGCTGGAAACAAAAGGTTGAGATGGTGGAGGTAAAGCCGATGTAAAAGCAGCCGTATTCGGTAACGTTGGTACAATGATGTCATTCAAAATCGGTGCGCCAGATGCCGAATTTATGGAAAAAGAATACGCTCCTCTACTTGGACCTCAAGATATTGTAGGTATTGCAAACTATAAATCATATATTAAACTCAATATTGATAATGCAACTACAAAAGTATTTAGTATGAACTCAATCTATACAAAAGATTATATCAATAAGAAAATTGCTCCAATTCTAATGGAATACTCTGCAAAGAAATACTGAAGAGCAAGAGAATTCGTTGATGCTGAAATGTCTACAAGATTAGGAGTAAGTACAGATCTTGATGAACTTCCATGAGGAGGAACACCTAATGAATGAGAACAACCTGAATGATAGGAAATAAATAAAGAGAGAATAAAGTCCAAGAAAAATAATTATTAACTTATTCAGCTATAACAGGTAATCACTTAATTTTAACATTTTGAAGATTATATTTCAATCTAGCATCAGTTTCATTCATACATTTACATCAATGACAGTTTATTTCCCCCTTAGAACACAATCATTTTTCATTTGTACAAATTTCTACATCTCATTCATTACATCATGCTTTATCTAATTGATAAGAAGAACAATAACATTTAAACGAATGGTAATCACATACATGCCTATAAGGTTGAGGACAAACTGGTTGGTATGTTCAATCGATACTTATTTTGCCATCATCCCATTCTTGGGTAAAAATAAATGACAAAAAAGCTCATACTACAAATCAAAAAATAAGTAATAGAATTCAAATAAAGTATTTCATAATTTATTTAAATGAATAAATAAAATACTTATAAGAGTTTTTATTAAATAAACAATAAAAATTATTGTTGAGAATTTACCACTAATAAAGTACTGAATAAACCAACTATTATCTTAAAAACACCTTATCTGAATACTCATCTAAAATCGCCTTAACTCTATTTAAATCATCTTTAGTTGCTGCAGGTACACCTTTCAAAGGATAATCCCATTTTAATTTCTCCCACTTAGAAACTCACATATTATGATAAGGCAATAATTCTAATCTCTCCATTGATGTTCTCGTTTTAATATATTCTCATAACTTTCTTATATCATCTTCATCATCAGTATATCATGGAACAATTACTTGTCTTAACCAATAAGGCTTCTTAATTTCATCTAAATAATCTAATGTCTTTAACGTATTTTCATTAGAAACTCAAACTAACTCCTTACATTTTTCAGCATCTATATGCTTAATATCAGGCAATATCAAATCAGCTAATTTTAATATTTCTCTTGCTTCTTCAGACTGTACAAATCAATTAGTATCAATACAAACATGGAATCCTGCTTCCTTTATTTTTTTAACAATAGGAAGAAGTCATGGAGCTTGATACAAAGGTTCTCATCATGAAAAAGTTACTCATCAGTTTTCTCAAAAATACGTTTCTTCACTATGTAGACGAGTAAGAATATCATCTTCTCACCACTTCATTGCAGCTCCATTTTCTAATGCAATAGTATCAGGATTATGACAATATTTACATCTAAACATACAACCTTGAAGAAAAACAACTAACCTTATTCAAGGTCCATCTTGAGTTCAAAAAGTTTCAATAGAATGCACATTAATCATATTATCTACAATTTTAACTACTTAAATTTTAGGCAAGAAAATCCCCGCTGAAAATAGCGGGGAAACAAATATATTTAATTAGATAACTTCAATTGAATATCAACTTAGCTGAGTAGCTAACTTAATATTACTTGCTCATTTCCCAATAGCTAATGGTTTTTGAGATTCCTCTACTCTAACAACAGCTTTATTTCAATCCTTAATCTCAATACTCTCAACTTGAGCAGGTTTTAATAATCTTGTAATAAGTTCTTTTGGATCATCTGTATTCTCAACAAAATCAACTTTTTCTCAATCCAATAATGATAATACAGTATTAATTCTATCTCATTTATGTCCAACAAATACTCCTACAGGATCTACAGATTCATCAGAGCTTGAAACAATAATCTTAGTTTTCTTTCCAGCAATTCTAGCAATCTTATCAATACTAACAACACCTTCTTCGTATTCAGGAACTAACTTTTCTAAGATAGCTGATACATATTCAGGTGAAGTTTGTGTAATATCAAGAACAATACTTCAAGCTTCCTTACTAATTTTCTTTAAGAATACAAATACTTCTTCTCATACTTCATATGGTCTATTTGGGATTTGACTTTCTGGAGCCAATACAACTGTTGTTCCTTCAATATCAAGAATAACACTATCAGTATGAACCTTAATAACTTTAGCTTTAAGAAGTTGTCCTTCTTTATCTTGGAATTTATCATAGAATCTTTCTCTTTCAATATTCTTAATACCTTGTTTAATAGTTTGAGCAGCAGCTTGAGCAGCGATTCTTGATAACTCCATATTCTTTGGAGTAATATTAATCAAAATTTGTTCTCAAACTTCGATATCTTTTCTTTCTTTTTTAGCATCAGCTAATAATACTTGTGTATCTTCATCTTCAATCTCATCAACTACAGTTAATGCTTTATAAACACTAATTGCTCAATCATCCTCAACATTAACAAGTACATCAGCCTTTCTATATTCAGGATAATCTTTTTTAAATCATGATTTAATACCAGTTCTCATAATATCCATAACTTGGTATGGATCTAATCTATATTCTTCAACAAGATGCATCATAGCAGCTTGTACGCTTTTACCATCAAGTTTCATATTAAAATTTTATTTAATAATAAAAATTTGGTTCAGAAGATACTTTATATTTTCAGGCATATTTTTCAAGCAAAAAGACAACTCATTTTTTGAATTAAAATTGACATATTTAATAAATTTATGTTTTATCAAAAAAATATAATACATAAATAAAATTCACTACAAAAAAAAGGAGTTAATTACTCCTCTCATAAGTTTTATAAAACACACTAATTTATTTTTCACTATTTAAATATTCTTTTACTATTTCTATTGCTTGTAATAATTGATTTCTATCCTTAGCTTTTTCTTCTTCAGATAGTTGATTATAGCTTACCCTTTGAAAATCAAAAGATCACTCCATTCAATTTCTTTCAAGCCACTTATTATGAACAATTTCAGCCATTTCTTCTAAAGATTCTGAATTAATTTCTTCTCAATTTAACACTTTTTCAGAAACTAGACTTATTGCTACTTTTGCAGCCTCTAAATTTTCATATTTTCGATTAGAAGGTAAATCTTCAAACTCTGTATTAACAATATCAACTTCTGTTTTTCAATTATGCTGTTGTATCCAATTCTCATCAAGCACTTTTTCAATTCTTGAAGCATAGGTTCAATCCTCCTGAGCCATAGATTTTCTCCATTCATCATGAAATTTAGATCACAAAATCTGAGAAATATTATCTATTTTAAAATCATAATGTTCAAATTTTTCCATGAATAATAATTACATAAATAAATTACCATCTTCTACCACCTCATCATCAACCTCATCAACCACTTGATCAAGAACGAGACCATCATCCTCAACTACTACCTCATCACCAACTAAATCATGAAGAACTAGAGCTAGAACTTGATGAAGAAGAACTCCACCAAGAAGAAGATGATGACGAACTACTTGAAGAAGAATTAGAACTTCTTCACCATCATGAATCAGTATTATATACACGAGTTTCATAATGGACGGCTCTTTCAATAGTTCACACTAACTTAGATTTTTGCATTCATAACTTTAACGCACTAACATATTCAGGATTACTAATCAGAATTCTACGATTATTAGAACTATCTAAAAAATAATTTCCATTTGAACGTCTACTTTCACTATTACTAATATCAGAATACTGACTAAATTTAATATTCTTTTGAACCCACTCATCTCAAACTCATAAAGCAATAGCATACGGAAGATATTTTTCAAAATAAGTATAATCTTTGGCAATAAGTGTATTTAATTTATCATCTTCTACACTTAAAAGATACTTTCTAAATCACATAACATGTGAAATAATTTCTTTAGCTTCTTCAGTTAAAGTTTTTGAGATTAACATAATCCTTAATGCACGAAAAAACATACTTAACAAAATATAAACAAAAACAATTCAACAAGGGACAAGCGCAATCTCATCAAATCAATAATCCCACAACTGGAAACTTATAAACAATGCAATACAAACAAAAACCGTATATTTTAAAGTATAAGCTCATAAATTCTGACCTTGAATTCAATTTTTATACAATAAAAATTTAGGAACAGAAGGACAAAATTTTTTCATGATATGATAATAAACAGTATCTGCTATTTTCTTCACTTTTTCAGCATCTATTGGATACAAACTATCTGTTGGATAATAAGTAGTTTTATTACCTCAAAAACAGAAATTCCAATATTCTTTTTCAGGACTTTTTCAGTCTTTTTCATAAACTTGAAATTGATATGAATTAATATCTATATCCTCTTTTTTCTTGAAGCAAACTCTTTTACCACTCATTTGAACATCAATCAATCATTGACCTATCCAATGATAAAGCATAGCAGAAAATATTACTGTTGTTGATTTTAACTCTCTCATGACAGCACAATCCCAAGGCATATAACCTTTTGGTGGATCATAATAAATAACATCTTTTACTCCAACTCGTTCGTTATTCTTATGTTTAAAATAGAAATCTTCCTCTTTTCATAAATATCTATGAATCACAGATAAAACCCACAATAATATCAAAAGACATAAGAAATAAATTGAATAAATGAGAACTTCTTGTTTTTGTTCAGTATCAAAATAATTAATAAAATGTCTCCACAAAGATTTAATAACCAATTTTTCTTTTACCGGAAAAGAATTTGCTTTGAATCTCAAAGATACTGTTATTCATTCTTTTGCTTTTAATGCTAGAGATGAAGTATTATAAATAACACCTCATGATAATTCTAATGGAACATCGATATTAGCACCTCTAACTCACATAAGAGCATAATAATCTTCAACCACTTTTCCTTCAGGTAAATGGATTCTAAAATCAACATTTTCAAAAGATGTATCCCAATCAGTTCCAACAATATTCCAATAAAATTCTTGCCATCATGAGAACTCTCTGATTGCTCATTCCAAGGTATATCAAATTGTATAATTAGTTTCTCAATTAACCCATATATCTTTTGAACCTATCTGCAATGAAACAAAATTTCCTTCCTCAGTCTTTTTAAATTCAGCTCAATCTACAAAAACATTTCCTATTGGAGTTTTTAATAATCTATAAGTATCATAATTATAAAGATATGGGATATCTCTAAAAAATCAGTGACTACTCTCTTTATAATCAATAGTATAATTTTCAACTACTTGAATTACTCAATTATCTTTAATAAAATAATCAATAAAACCATCTTTTACTGTATATCATAAATCTTCAGCAAAACAGCTTCCAAAGGACAATAGAAATGATATAAAACTGAACAAGAATTTTTTCATAAATAAAGGACAAGGCTAAAAGATAATTAAATTATACATAAGAAAAGGTAAAATTGCAAAAAGCACACTAACAAATTTTCATATAAAAAAGCTTGAAATCAAAAAATAAAATAAGTATCAACAACACTAATAAACAAATACAATAATCAACAAAAAAAAACAAAACCGTATGAAAAAAATCATTTATCTTCCAATTTACCTAATCATTACAACTACATTATTAGTAGCTTGTAAACAAAAAGAATGGGCAACAATCACCCCAGAAAAAAAACTCTCTATCTTAACAGGATTACCTGAAACTTTTGACTACACTTCTGAAACCGGATATGCTCTAATTCAAACAGCTGTAGCAGTTCTTGGTTATGATGTCGTAAAAGTAGAGGGGACTCCTAAACTCCCTGCTCTAGCACCCCTAGGAAAAGAAAAACAGATTCAAATAGTAACTGACAGTGTTGAAGCCTATACAGAGATTCTTTCTGAGCAATACTACACTATCTCAGTATCTATTGGACCATCATTTCTTTGCATGATGTATGATGATATGGGAATTCCCTTCAATCCAATCAAGAACTTTCAACTAATGAAGCCGGTAACTGACAACTTAATATCAACAGGAATCTGCACTCTCACTAGTAAAAAGGATATGAAACCAGAAATGTTCTATATTGGAATAGATGACTTGCTTGATCTGCAGAATACAAATTTATGTTCTATCATCTTCATTGAATTTGATAAAAAAGATCACATTGTATCATCAGGAAAATTTCTCTTTCCAAACTTTGGAGGCATTGGAAACATAATACTAAAAAAAGCACATACTAATGCTAAAAAAGTTTACATCAAGGCAATATTCGAGGGAACATTTGGATTCTTCATCCACCAACTTGAATCAGAAAAAGAATTCACATTTATTTAAATCATTAGCTTCATAGTGTATAAACTATGAAGCTTTTTTAATT
>CAMOEC010000032.1 GCA_946611795.1 uncultured bacterium | reverse complement strand
TCACCACTCTTTTAAAACATATTTATAAGGAACTTTAATAGTTCATTTCATAAGATACTCCTCTGTTTTTCTTCTTGTGTTAGAATCATAAACAAAAAAGATATTTTCTCTATCATTATATCACCATAATGTTACATAATGCCAATGGAAAATTGCTCTTCTTCGGGAGAACCATTTCTTTTTTGTTTGACCATTTGCAACAAGTAAAATAATTGGTCATTTTTTCAAATTTCATTTCAATAGTTCTAATTTTTCTTTCTCATTTAAATTTTTCCCTTTTAATATTTTATAATCTAATTGATACTTCTTTAGCACTCTTGTTATTCACCATGGAGTCATTAAGTATGTTGTTCTAGACCACCAATCTGCTGAATACTCCTTCATTGGTTGAGATTCTCCATTTTTTCATTCAATTACTGCTTTTAATGAATGATGTGCACAACTTCAAAAGCGCCTATTCCTTAGAGGGAATCAATCTGGTGGCGTTTGTAAAATTACCATCATGTCTTCATTAGATCATAATTCCACACTTGAATGCGTTGGAGTATTTGAAAACAAAGCAAATAAAGAATCTTGTGTCAGCATTATTGTTTTAGTAATATTTTTGAATTAAATATTATTTTCTTCAGAAATCCGCTGGGATTTCTCATCGATTTTCTGTATCTCGCTTCAATATTTCTGTTGAATACGTATTTTTCACTAATCGTTCTTCTGCCCTTTTTATTATTTCCATTAGTTTTTCATCTTTAGGGACATAATTTGTTTTACATCTCTTTTCTCTCACTCGTCATATCGCATTTCTTGAATCAGAATAGAGACTATAATCTTCTTTTTTTTCTTTTTTCAGCCATGAGAGTCAATGGACTATTGCTAAGAATTCTCAAATATTATTTGTTCATTCTGGAAACGAAAAATGAAAAATCTCTTTCTCTGTCACTAAATCTATTCACTTATACTCCATTACTCATGTAGAAGATGAACAAGCTGCATCCACTGCTATACTATTTTTAACAAATGGAATTTCTTTTTCATTTCGCTTTTTCTTTGGTTGATAATATTCATCAGCTCCTCTATCAAAAGCATCCTCTGCTTCTTTTTCACTCTTAAATGATTTATATTTAGCTCAAGGGAATCAAGAAACAAGCGGTTGAACACTCGCCCATTCTTCAAAGATTCCTGTCTTTTTTCAGTTCCAAACTACATATCGTTTCTTTTCTGCCATATGAATTCTTATATAAATTATATTTCAGCTATACTATTATTAATCAAGAAAACAATCAAAAATTAATATAATGTTTAAATTTGAATTAGCCACAAAGATAATTTAATATTTCTTAATTTCTAAAATCGTTTATTTTTAAATTTTCTTATTGAATTTAAAGGCTCACTTGCATATAAAATTAATCGTGTTAAATAAATAAAAAAACAAAACTAAAAAATTAAACAAACATGAAGACAAGGAATTTACCTTTACCTAAATGGATGATTAGAAGCATCGAAGATGGTAAAGAAGGAGAGACTCTCAGTTCTATCGTAGTAGGCATTGTTGCCATGTATCTAGTATTTCTTATGGTATTGTTTCTCTCCCACCCATTTGGTGTGGGCAAACTCAGTATCGAGATTCTTGTAGCTCTTAGTATCTTAGCCTGCATTGTAGGCTTCGGATTCTGGTTCGTAGCTCGGGTCTCTCTGCTTATTAGCAAGCGAGAAGAGGCTAAGATTAGATTCAGGAATGCGACAACCGAACAGGGAAAAGCTGAATGCAAAGAACTATTGCTCGCCTTGAACATCTCCGCGTAACATTATCCATTCAAAAACTCCTAGGAAATGTTTTTCATCTCCTAGGTTTTTTATTTTATCAGTTTTTATCTATGATTTTATTAAATACTTGATACTCAATATCCAATTCATTATATTTCTAATGTTATATCTTTATATTGAGATATGATAGATATGAAAAACACTGAAGATTATGTAATATCAAATGAAGTAATGGATGTTAATACCATTATACTAGATGCATATGGGACACTTTTGACCCCATCCACTCTAAAGATTAGACAAGTTCTAAACGACTTTTCTACTGAAAAACAAAAAGAGTTGTACAATCTTCTAAAAAGAGCTCAAGATTTTGATGATATTCTAGAAATTATTCCATTTCAGTCTAAAAACAAGAAGGAAAAATTTATTTCAGATGTTGCAAAAGACCTTGATCAAATTAAGCCCTATGATGAAAGTTTTTCTATTCTTGATTATTTAAAAGATAAATACACTATTATAATTGATAGCAACTTAATGCCTCCTTATAATCAACCTATTGAAAAGAATTTTTGAAGCATTGTTAATGACACTATCCTCTCTTTTCAAGAACTATTTAAGAAATGAGAAAAAGAACACTATAAAATGATAAAGAAAAGATATTGAAAAAATGGTGATGAGATACTTTTTGTTGGAGATAATTATAAAAATGATTATGAATATCCTAAAAGAAGTTGAATGAATGCACTTCATCTTCAAAGAAATTGAAAGACACATACTGAAAGTATTGAAAGCCTGGAAGAACTTCTTGAAATCTTAAAATTATCTAAATAAATTTATATAAAACAAAAATAATGGCATACGATAGTAAACATACTGAGATTCTCACTCCTGAAGAAGGATACAACATAACTAAAGACGAATATAAAAAATATTGGCCACATCTAAATACTTTTTATAGTATTGATTTTAATAGATTTGTTCCAAGAGTAAGAAAAGACTATCGCGTCTTAGACTTATGAGCATGAGATTGAAGAATGTATGAGCAACTAAAAAAGATTAATCCTGATGATTATGTTGCCTGTGATTGTGCTAAAGAACTATTAAGCAAGCATCCATGAAGAATAAAAAAAGTTGTTTGTAATCTTGAAAAAGATTGGCCATTTGAGGATGAAAGTTTTGATCTTCTTTCTGCATTTTTTTTGCTTGAGCATATTGAAGATATTGAACACTTTTTTAGTGAGGCTTATCGTATTCTAAAAAATAATGGGCAACTTATTATAGGTCATTTCTTACAAAGAAGGCTTTTTATGTGGTCTATTAATTGAAGAAGATTTAAAATTGAACAATTTCCACATACTATTGAAGACTTAGAAAACCAAGCTAAAGAAATTTGATTTAAAACTTGAGTTATGCCTTTGCGTGATGTCTGTGATAATAAGCTTATTACCTGACATCTCTTAGTCTGTGAAAAAATTTAAAATATCATCTTATAGCGAAATTTATTATTTTAATTTTGTCAATCACAACATGTAATAAATTTGACGCTATTTTTTTTTAATTTTTAATTTTAGATATAATTAGTTGTTGATTTATATCTAAGGTTGAAAGAAATTATTATGAACTATGATGATTTATATTCATTGTACTGAATACAGACAAAATGAAATAAAGTTCTTTCTGACAGAGAAATTTTTGCAGAAGAGCCATTAAACGTTGAGGGAAATACTATCATGCAAGAATCAGTATCTTATTTTTCTGAATGAGATGAATTAGCAACAGAAACACCTAAGATTGATAATCTTTCATCACTAAATATTCAGCAGGAAGAAACTCCTGTAGATTCTTTTAATGTTTCACTTAATCAACCAGAAATTATTGAAAATAAAGTACAAGAAAATGAAATTGATTTCTTTGAATATCCTCTTCAAGATATTCCTTCAACTGAAAACAACCATAATAGCATCCAAGAACAACAAAATATTGAAGAAACTAAATTAGAAGAGAAAGAAGAATTACTATCTTGAGCTGAGAACAATCAATTTCGAGAAGCAATAAACAAACAAGCATGAATTAAAGTAGAAAGACCTAGAATAAATGTTATTGCTAGTCAATCAAATGAAGTCCCAATTGAAACACTTATGTGAGTTCAAAAGAAAGAAGAAGTTGCTGCAGATACCAACGAGAACTGATACCAGAATTTATGAAATTATGAAGAGAATAATCTTTATAATCAAAATAAAGTTTCAGAACATCATGCTGTTTTAAATCCTTTTAAAGGAGCTAACGTTTTCTCTGAAATTAAAATATTTATCGTTCTCTTCTTTACTGTATTCTCTACGTTTTTCTTCTTCACAAATGCGAAACTTGTCATGATTACAGTAAATGATTTTATAGGAAACAGCTGAGATAACCAAGTTTCACTTATTACTGAAGAACATAATACAGCAGCACCGATTTCTCATACCCAAGAAAAATTAGCAGGGTTAGAAGAAAGTTTCCAGAAGATTCAAAAATATAAAAGAGAAGAACAAGATATTGCGCTAAATATGCAAGATTTTCTAAATCAACAACAAGAAGCACATTTATTAAACTTCAATACTCTACCACCTACAAATAGATTAATTGTTCCTGATCTCGATATTAATGTTCCTCTTATTGATATTCCATCAATGTGAGAAGAAGATTTTGAGAATGGAAACTTTGATGAAGAACTTATGAATTGAGTTGTTAAGTACCCTACTACTGCAACTCCTGGTTCTCAAGGTAATAGTCTTATTTTCTGACACTCATCATCTGAATGGTGGAAACATAATGAATATTGATTTATATTTAGAAATCTTCCTAGATTACAACCAGGTCAAAAGATTCAAGTTATATGGGATGGACAATTAACTACTTATGAAATGATTGAAAGGAAGGTTGTTAATCCAAAGGATGTTTGAAATTATTATCATGAATTTGTCAGAGACTGAGAATATTATTTAACTCTTATGGGATGTTATCCTATTGGATCTAGTTCTCAAAGAATGATGGTTGTTGCAAAAAAAGTTAGCAAT
>CAMOEC010000031.1 GCA_946611795.1 uncultured bacterium | reverse complement strand
TGCTCATGATTCATACCATGTTCAACTTCCATTTGCTTCTGTATTCCATCCACTGAAGTTAAATTTCTTCTTCGTATATGCATTTCATGTCAATGCTTTTTCTTCATCATATACAAATTCTTGTTCATATTCTGTTCCTTCTCATCCATTTTTATCGAATTTTACTGTATATTTATTTGGTGTCCATGTACCTGTTAATGTTACTTTTCCTGTAATTGGAGTTTCAAAATCAAATGATTCTCAATTTAATGTCCATTCTGAGAATTTGTATCCAGTCTTTGTTGGATTTTCAGGTTTAGTTGCTTTCTTCTCATATTTAACATTTTGTCCTGAAATAGTGCTTCATCAATCAGTATCAAAAGTCACTGGATAAACTATCCTTGAGTATTCTACTCTTACTACTGTTGATCCATCTGCAGCAATTGTCTTTTTTTCAATATCTCCACTTAATGTGAATCATGTTAAATCTCTTGCAACTGCATTTGTTAAATCATCTGTAGCTCAAGTTAAATCATCTGTACTTAGTAATTCTAATCCTGTTCAATCTAAGTTCTCAATTCGGTGTTCTACCTTATATTCAGTACCTGTTGCAGGAGTCCATTTAGCCCAGAATGTTTTATCTCCAGTTGAACCAACTGCAATTGATTCAACTTTATCTCAACTTAATTCTTCATTATCGAACCATCCACTAAATACATATCCTGTTCTTGTTGGTTCTGCTAATGGATTAATACCTGTTAATACAGAATAAGTTCCTGTATATGTTTCAGGCATTGTTCCTGAATTAACATTATATGTTACTGTGTAATTAATAGGACTTCGTTGAGCATATAATTTAACTATTCAAGATGTAGCAAGATTAATTACTTCTGCCTTATCAGCATATTTAACTTCTCAAACTACAGTATCAGACCATCATGAGAATTCATAGCCATCTCTTGTAAATGAGTTAGCTTCTAATACTCATGTTACATCATAAGTCATATCTTGATTTACAGCAGTACCATTTCATCCATTAGGATTTAACTCGATCTTATATGTATTAGCATTCCATTTAGCTACATATGTATAATCTCATTTAACAAATTCACCATTCTTCGCTGCAGGAGTTCCTTCTTGAGCCTCCCAATTAGAGAAAGTATATCCTGTCTTACTTGGATTTCCTGGAACAACTAATGGATCAGCATAATTATATCATGATATAATCTCATTATCTCATGCTTTCCATGTAACTTTATATTCTCTTAAAGCTGGTTCATATATTGCAGTATATTTCACATTTCCTTCAACAGTAGTCAATTCAGGAGTCCATTTCTCAAATGTAAATGTATTAATATCATCTGTATATCCTGTTACTTCTGGAACTTTCAAATCTCCTGTTTTTGTACCGTATAAATAAGTACCTGATTCTGATACAAAACCATTTGCTCATGTATATTCAAATACAACATTATAACTATTAATAACTTCATCATATTTTGCTACGAAATCAGTATTTGATACTATAGCTGGGAATTCAGTCAAAAGAACATCGCTTCAAGATAATGTCCATCAAGTAAATACATAATTGTATTGTGCATTTCCTCAACTTGTTGGTTTATCTCCTGAATAGATAGCTTGTGTTGAATATTCTACTTTATCTTGTTTAATTAAATCTCCATTACTATTATACCAATTTACTGTATGTTTAGCGAGAGAATGTGGTCACTTATATTCAGCTTTGTATTCAGCATCTCCTTCTACCTTAACAACAGTTGGATTCCATCCACTAAAGATACCTGTACGTTTATCATCTGGATCTCCTGGCACAAATCATAATTCTGGGATTGTATCATATGCATAAGAATCTTTCTTTAACAAAGAACCATCACTATTTAACCAAGTAATTGTATATTTCTTTGCTTCCCATACTGGGTATAGAGTAATTGTACCTGAATCTATTAGTCAAGATACTTCTTTTCATCAAGTAAATTCTACACCTGTTCAACCTTCAACACTTGTCCATCATGTTAAGATATATCCTGTCTTTGATAACTTATCTTCTGAAGGATTTGGTAAATTGATTTTAGTATCGTATTGTGCTGCAATATCTGCTATAGTTCATGAAGCTCAATCAGTGTTGAATTTAACTGTATAATAATTTGGAGTCCATACAGCATCTAGAGTAATATCTCATGCTTTCTTCACTTGATTCCATTCTGTAAATTCAGCTCAATTTACTTGCCACTCTTTGAATGTATATCCTGTTTTCTTAGGATTTTCTGGCTTTGACAATTCTCCATAATACTTAAACTCTTTTGAATCAATTGTATCTCATCAATTAGTATTAAATGAAGCTGTATAAGCATTCCTAGAATAGAAGAGTTTTAATACTAAGCTTCAATCTGCTAGGACTGTTCCTGTTGTTACATTCTCAGCGTTAGAAGGATCTATTGTAAATCAACTGTAATTCTTTGGCTCTGCAGATTTTGTTGAATTAACTATTCCTGTTAGATTTTCTTCTGTATCTGCAACGTTATACCACTTACCATCTGCCTCTATTTTCTCACCAACATAATTACTCAAAACTTCTTTATAATGAACAACTTTATATTGAGCTTCACTTACTTCCCATTTAGCAACAAGAGTAATATTTCATGTTCCAGCAGAAATAGATTTAACTTCTTCGTCTCATTTATACCAACCTTTGAATTCATATCCTGTCCATACTGGAGTCGGTAATGTATTAATTCAGCTTTCGATTGTATATGTTACTGGATTTGTTTGTCCTGCTGGCAACTCTCATCAATTAGCATTAAATGATACGTTATACTCAGTTGCTTTCCAATTAGCTTCATAAGTTCTATTTCCTGTGCTTCATTTAGCGATAGATACAAAAGTATTTTCTGATCAAGATAATTTTGTTCCACTCCATCCTTGGAATGAATATCCTTCTTTTGTAGGATTATTTAATCTAATATCATCACTTTCAATTGTATAGTTTTCAGGATTTGAAGTGGCTACTACTCATCCATTCAATACATATGAGATATTATAATTATCAGCAGTCCAAGTAGCATTAATTGTTAAATCTTCTGCTGGCATCTTTGAAGGAATAGTTTTGTCCCATCATGAGAATGTATATCCATCTCTAGTTGGATCAGCTGGAGAATTTACATCAGCATCATATTCACTAGATATAGCTTCAATAGTTGTTCATCCATTTGTGTTAAATGTAATTGTGTATGAACCCGTACTCCATGAAGGCCAAAGATTTAATCCTGTTGCTGGCATTTTTCCATCAACTGGAACATTATTCCATTTTTCAATTTTGTGTCATGTTCGAACAATACTATCTGGATAAACAATGTCTTCACCAAACTTTAATGTTCTATTTGAAGGTTTTGCGTAACTACTTCCATAATTTAAGATATAACTATTTCTAGTGTAGTATAGCTTTAATACTAAGCTATTATCTCATTTAACTATTCCTGAAAGATTACTTATATCTCCACTAAGTGTGAATCATTCGTAATTTTTAGCAGTTGTAGATACTTCTTCATTTGTATTTCATGTATGACTTTCAGAATCTTTAGTAACTTCAACAAATTCTCCATTTAAGTCTTCTTTAAAATGTTTTACAGCATATTTTGATTCTGCTGGTGCCCATTGTGCAACATATGTTACATTTCAAGTTACTGTAGGTTGCCATTCTGGTAACCATCCTACAAATACATATCACTCTTCATGATATTGTAATATTTCTCATGTACTTGGAGTCTTTGCTCAATGCTCAAGTTTTTCTACTATTATTGAGCTAAAACCTCCATGATCTCATTTTTCATATTTCACTGTATATTGTCCTTTAAACAACACTTTCAACTCTAATGATCCATCTCATTTAATATTTCAAGTCAATACACTTCCACTTTCTGTAAATACATAACTTGGATTTTGAGAGATTTTATCTGATTCTAGTACTCACGTAATAGTATCTGTTGTTCATGTCCTAACTACAGATCCACTCGCTACTTCATATTCACCATTTTCGTCTTGATAGTAGTATGATACTGTATATTCTGCTGTTCATGAAGCAAAAGTTCCTGTAATTACTACGTCTTCATTTGGCATTATAAAGTCTCCTGTATTCCAAGTGAATGTATAACCTGTTGCTGTTGCAGGAGCTGCAACTTTTACTTCCTTTCCATATCTATATAATATTTTTTCTGGTACTAGACTTGGAATTGAAGACAAGTTTTCTGAATTTGAATATACATATTTTACAGGATGCTGATTCCTTGTATATATGATTTCAACGACTGTTTCACCGTCAGCATTAATTATATTTCAAGTATAATCTGCTTTTGTTCAACTTAGAGTAAATCCAGTAAATAGATTATCTAAATCTTCTGCTATAGTAATAGGCTCACCCGTTACTCAAGAAAGATTTTTAGGTCAATCTATTTCATCGTAACCTGTTCCATCGACATTTTCTAATTTATATTTATACTCATAATGAGTATCTGTATTTGGATTCCATTTTGCTTCTAATTTTAAATCTCCTGTGATTACATATCAGGTTAAAGTTACAAGAGAATCTCCTGTATACCATCCAGCAAATGTATATCATGTCTTTTCTGGATTTTCTGGGACTTCTTCAGATTTTAGTGTATAATTATATCTTCATGTTAATGTATAGTTTTCTGTATCATTTTTTGGATCCAATTCTAATGTGAATATATTTCTCTTATAATACACATGCAAAACTAATGAGTTATCTCATGCTATATATCAAGTTAACACATTATTCTCATTACCTTCATCAAATGTATAAATTTTATGATTCCTTATTATACGTGCTTCAACGTAATCTTCTGTGCTTCATGCATCAGTATAATATTCTCCTGTTTTATATGAAACTCCATCACTTCTTTCATAGTGATTAATTACCTTATATGTAATTCCTGAAGCAGGTGTCCATTTTGCTTCAAAAACACTATCTTCTAGTACAGTGTATGTTCATGATAAATAACTATCTCACCATCATGAGAATACATATCATGTTCTTACTGGTGTTGGTAGTGTAATTCAAGAGCCATACTTAGCTGTAATTTCTACTTCACCTGTTCAACTATTATTATCAAAGCTAATAGTTATAAGCTTTCTTTTGTAATGAACGTCTATCGTACCACCTGTTGAATTATCTGGTATTACAAACTTACAAGTATTATATCATTCTGCACAATCTGTCCATACTTTATTTACTCTGAATCCTATAAATTCCATTCATGTCAATTCAGATTCAATATCAATAAGAGTTGCTACATCTCCCGTATATGTGATAGTTTTTATAGGAGAATATTCTGTATCTTGGAAGTTTTCATATCTAGTTGTAATATTATATGTTTTAGGTTCTGGATTCCAATTAGCAACAAGATTGACATCTCCTGTTACAGGAGCATCGAAGTTATACAAAGTGTCTGTTCAAGAAATAGTCCATCCTGCGAAATTATATCATGTTTTTGAAGTAGCAGGTTCAATTCATTTTCATTCGTATGGGATTACTTGGTCATCTACCCCTGATCATCCTTTTGCATCAAAATGTAATGTATAATCATTTCTTTTGTATCGTAGTCTTATTACAAGATCTCAGCTTGCAGTAATTGTCGTATCACTTTTTGTTATTCTATCTAATGTGAAACCAGAATATTCTGGAGCAATTATATCTGGAGCAGCTGTTGCTGATGTACCATATAATACTTCTGTTTTAGAATTATCAATAACAGAACCTGTTTTTGCTACAGTTTCAAAATATGTTCTTACTGTATATTTTGTATCAGTTCTAGGCGTAAATGTTCCCTTAATCACCACCTCATTTGCAGGCATTTTAAAGAAGTTTCAAGTACTCCATCATGAGAAATCATATCATGTTACATTAACTGGAGTAGTAGCTACTATTACATTTTCCATATATTTATGTGTTTCTTCAGCTGGAAGAGCTGGAGCATTATCTGGAGCACCTTCATATTGATATGTAACTTTATAACTCTTCCTCTTATATACAACATCTAAAGTTGTTGTTCCATTTCATGCTATAATTTTTTTATAATCACTAATATCTCCACTTAATTCATATCATTCATAATCATGTAGCAAACCACTACCTAATACAAATTCTTGTAAAGCAAGTCAACTTCGAGTACGACTTTTTCAATTATAGAATCAATTATCTCAACCTGTACTTTCTAATTTATCTTGGATTTTAAATTCAACAAAAGTTGGCGCGAACTCTCATGAAAGAGTGATATTATGTGCAGGCATAGTAAAACTACTTGTTAATACCCCATCTAAGAACCAACCAGTAAATGCATACCCAGCTTGACTAAGTGCTGCTGCTACATCTACATTCTCTCATGATTTATAAGTTTGTTCTGGAGGTAATGATACCGATTCTGGTTTGTTTATAACTTCATATTTAACAGTATAAGATTTAGCTGTTTTATCAAACTTAGCTGTAAATGTACAACTTCACGTTAATATTTCACCACAATCTTCTGTAGTCCATCCAGAGAAAATATATGCATACTCATCAGTATCATTCACAGGAGTTGCGGTTGTTTTATTCTCTCCAATTGTCAATTTATTTCAGCTTATAGAAATATTTGTACCATATGTACCTGTTAAAGATGTTTTATCAACAGATCAAGTATCTCATTCTGCTGATATCGTTACTGTATATATTTCTTGTAACCAGTTAGCATGGAAAGTTTTATGTCATGTAGATCAACCAGATATAGCTACGTCAGTTCAGGAGAATAGTTGTTCTTCATGATTGTCTCCTGTCCATCATAAGAATACAAATCATGATCTAATTGGATTTTCCAATATAATATCTTCAGTTGAATACGTATAACTTAATGGATTAGGATTTACTGCTCAATCTATTCCAAAATATGTGATATTATAATTAATTTCTTCGATGTTTGCTTTAGCTTTTACATCATAATCCGGCATACTGAATGAACAATAGTTCTTATTATTATCACAATTTAAAGCAATTTGATTTGTTACATCTTCATCACCACTAAATAAACTCCATCATGTAAATTCATATATAGTAGGATTTGATACAGATGGTGCATATAAATAAATATTTGTTCCATATGTTTTATCTCATGAAGTCATACTTTGATCATTATAACTTCAAGATACGATTTCTGCATATGTAAATTTATGTGTTCCATTATCATATTTTGCAGTATATGTATTATTTGCTGCGACATTAAATTTTTCTGAATTTATCTTACCATTTCAATCAATTACTTGGTAACCATCATTATTATAATATCACTTAAATATTTCTCATATTTTATTTGGTTTTTCAATTGTATTGTCTGTAATTGAAGTTGTATGATTTTCATTTGTATAATACTTATTTGTACCATATGTATAATATACCTTAACAGTTCATATTGGATTTGCCCCATCTGAATAAAGATTAGCTTCAAAATCAGGAACTGAAGCAACGTATGATGAAGCTTGACAAGCATAAATTGAAGCATAACCATTATTAACTGAAACTAATCATCCTTCATATTTATTGTTTTTCGCATCACCATTGTCATAACAATCACTTTCTGTTGTAGCTAATCAAGAAAATCAATAAACACCATTATTTCCATGTTTAGCAAAAACCTGAACATTTTCATAATCACCAGTAACTGGAATCCTAACTAAAATTGTTTTTCAGAATTTTACATTATCGATAGTTTCTCCTGTACTATTTTTGTATGTTATTTCAACTTTCCCTAATTGAATTGTTTTTATAGAACCAGAAATTTCAGGAATGCTTTCTGAAACATTTTCTTTAGTCTCTTCAACAGAAACTGTTAGATTTCTTAATGTTGAACTATTACTAATTCATGATCAACTAACTGTAGTTTCTGGGGATGCTACATAATTTCAATCAATTTCTTCTGACGTTTTTGATATAACGTTATAACTTCATCCTTTAGCTACTACAAGATAGTCATCATCCACCCATTTAGAAGGATCTTGATTGAATGTTCAACCTTTAATTGAAACCTGTCCAGGGTTACCCTTATTAAATAATTTATTATTTTGATTACTCGTTATATTTATTATTCATCCTGTAATTTCAGCCGTAGCCGCATTTCAATTCATATTGATAGCACCTTTTTCTCCTTCTTTAGTAATATTAGATTCAAATTCAGACTCTCATTTAATGGTAATTTTTGAGTTATTTACCAACTCAACACAAAAATTATTTTTTGATTTAACTTTAGATGAATCAACATTAAGAACTCCATTATCCACTTTTATCAAAGTATAAAGATCTTTATGTTTCTCGTCTCAATTTATCGTTAAGTTTTCTAAATTCAAAATTGCATGATCTTTTACTATTATATTATGATACGAACATAATTTGTCATTTTTATCATTAATTGTTCCGTTTTTAATTGTAACTATAGCATTCCCATTTACCTCTATATATGTCTGTCCGTAATCTTGTGCACATTCTTTATTTTCTGTTGTAAGATTATTTTCATTTAAATCAATTGTTAAATTTTTATTTATGGTAACTGTTTTTTGATGTCAACGTTCATTTGTAATTAGACTAACGCCTGTTCGTAAAACTATTTTAGCATTAACAAATTCTGTACTATTGTTTACCTTATCAATAGCGTTTTCAAATGAAGAATATCATCATACCAATTTTTCTCCATCATATACTTCAGCAACAGGATTATAACTTACAGTATATGGATTACCCTTGTCTGAAATAACGAATCATTCTGCTACATAATCAACACCAGGCTTATCTGCAAATTCTCATCCTTTTATAAAACTTTTTATTTTTGATTCGTCAGAAGTTTGATTTTCACTAAGCACTTCACCACTAAAATATCATCATAAGAGATTAACACTTTGTATTTTACTTAATCATCCTGCAATAGTATTTGTAATAACAAAAGATTTTTCTGCCTCAAAATGTCATCATTTAATATTTACGCTTTGAATTGCCAAATTATATGGAGATACTGCAAATGCAACTCACGTTGTTGTACTTCAATCATTATTTGCTTTCACTTTATAAGCATTAGCATCTGATTTTAACGTTCCTCCATTAATATTTGTAATTCATGCTCTTTGTTCAAATGCAGTAGTATTTTTTGAATAAATATTAGCTCCTTCATTTACATTAACAGTTGAATATCAGTTTTGTCCAACACAAGCATCCTCATTTGATTCACAAGAAACGCTTCAGTTAATATTAATAACAGAATCACCAGTATTTATATTTCACATAACCCACAGAATACCATTCAAGTTTCAGTTAACGTCAATATTTGCTCAGTATCATTTATTAATTCAAGATCATCAACATGATAATAATGTATTATTTGTATCCGTATAATTTGATTCTCTCACAATAACAGCCCAATCTCAAACGACTGTTACATCGTCTCATATCACAAGATTTGCATAATCTGCATTTTCAGAATCTGCTGTACAAACATTTATTGCTTGATTATTAGAATAAATTACACCATTAGAAATTTCTAATTTTCATTTTTTTAGAAATATTGCTTTTTTACCTGCTGCTCAAGTTAATGTATATCCATTTAAATCTAACTTAATATCTTTTCAAGTTAAAATTAATGTATCATCTAGGGTAATTCAATTCATTAGAAGAATTTTATCTCCATTTGTTGCTGCAGCTACAGCATCTCATAATGTTTCATATCCTGTGTTTCAAATAACAGCAACTTCTGCTCAAAATTTAGAATTTAACACAAGTGTTTGATTATCTAATTCTTCACTTTTAATTTCAACCAAATCTCAAGATCATCAAAATCTCTTTTCACCTTTAAACCAACCTAAGAAATTTTTTCATTCTTTTTTTGCTCAAGGTAGCCTAATTTTTCAATTCTCAAGGTTTATTTTTCATTCCCAACCCCATCCAGTTTTTTCAAGAAGCTCTACAATACTATCATTTCTAATAATATCAACATTAGTTTCATCTCAATTATCATTTACCATTAACCTTATATACACTGCCGGGTCTGCATTTAATACAGTCAAAACATAAACAGAAAATCATTCTGCATCTACAGCTAATTTACCTTCTTCACTATTATCTTGATTAACTTCAACCTCTTTAACTTCTACTTCTTCAACTTTATTACCATTTTCATCTTTATCATCTAAGTGATAAACTTTTAGTTCTTTATTTTCATTACTATCTGCTTCAGTTAATTTTTTATTCTCAGCATAATCAAATGTAACTTGAACTGTTTTACCTTCTATTGGTTGAACTTCTTTTTCATCATAGAAGAAAGAAATATCAAATGCTAATAATTCTAATGTTTCGTCTACATTGTCTTGTTGTGTTACAATTTGATTTTCAATTTCTTTTAATTCCTTTTTCTTTGTAATTGGTTTGATTTTTAGTGTTGTTCCTTCTGGAAAAGAACCAATAGGAGCTTCTACATTAACAGTAATGTTGTTGTATGTTGATTCTCCTTTAATTTCTTCTGCATTAAGAACTACATCGTTTGTGTAAACATATCATTTATTCTTTTCTACAACTTCTTCTTGTATATTAAACTTTCCTTTCAAAATATCTTCTACATGATTAACAAGATATACTCTAATTGATTCATTTTGTTCTCTTGATCATACATAATCATCAATTCATGCTAGTTTTGCTAAATCTCATTTTTCTTCAGCCCAACTAAGACCTAATTTATGACACAAAGCATCAACACTAGGTTCATTTTTATATTTTGAGAAATTAATTTCTTCACAAGCATCTCAAGCCTTAGTGATTAGATATCACTGACTGCACTCCCATTCACACTTTTCTCCTGTTAAATTACTATTTTCAATTTTTTGTGCATTTTCTGGTATTTCACAACTTTTTACTTCTTCACTATTTCATTTGCTATCAGTCACGACACTTTCTGTGCTTTCTTCAACTAGAGTACAAGATAATCAATCTTCGCTTAAAGCGTAGTGACTATCACACTCCCATTTACAATTTACATCAGAAGCATCATCATCTGAAGATAAGTAATGAGCGTTTTCTGGTGCTCATTCTTGTTTACAAAGCAATTCAATTTCTTCTTCAACTGAAACTCCTTCTTCAGAAGCTTCGCTACCTGTTGAACTGCTTGCACTATTCTCTAGTGGTTCTTCTAGTTCTTCATCGCCTTCAGTACTGTCAGAGACTTCTTCATCAGAAATTTCTTCCTCAGAAGATTCTTCGTCAGTGACATCAGCTTCTGAATCTTCAGAATCAGCATCTGATTCTGTTCATTCATCACTTTCAACATCGTCTGAAGCTTCAGTATCAGAACTATTGTCACCCCCCCCCACAGAATTATCAGTATCCACTGAACTTTCTGTAGACTCTGAAACAGATTCAGAAGAAACTTCTTCTCAATCCATCGCATAAGTTACAGGAGTTACTATGTTAACGAATAGCAAAATAAATAATGAAAACAAAGATATTATTCTTTTCATCTTTTTCGGATAATAAAGTTTTTAAAGTTGTTAATTAGGATTTCTCTTAAGAGATCTCCGATTTACCAGAATTTATAAATATAACAAAAATGCAAAATGTGTAATTTTTTAGAAGAAAATTTATTTTATATTTTACGGGGTTTTAAGTGCAATTTTTAAGGTTTTTTTGAATTTTGTGAATACATTAATTTAGAGAAATACAATATTAACTTACTCATTTCATTCTTTTTGTTTATTTTTTGTCTTTTAGCAGATTTTTACAAAAATGTTTATATATGTCAACAATCTTTTAATTTTTTTTGATAACGATTAGTTATCGGATTTTTAATATTTTTTATTGCTTTTAGAAATATTGCTTTTCATTTCTGTTAAAATAACCAGTTCCTTTGGGCTTTTTATTTCAATTTATTGATCAATTTTTTTTATAAAATTATTTGTATCAAATTATTTGCAATATTTTTTTATTTCTATATATTAATAAAAATTACATTTTTCAGAAATAAAAAATGACTAAAGATTTTTCATTAGATACACTTCCTTACTTTACTTTATCACAAGTTTCACTCTTTTATAATAATAAAAAAGAAGCATCTACTCTAATTTCAAATAGATTAAGACAAAATAAAATTTCTAAAATTAGAGAATGAATCTATACTAGTAATGAAAAAATTAAAGAACTAACGTTAAGCTGAAAATTAAACTCCTTTTTAGAATTCGCATCAACAAATTTAATTTACACACCTAGCTATTTAAGTTTAGAATACGTACTATTCATAAATAACATTCTAACTGAAAATGTTTATAACTTCACTTTAGTAACAACAAAAAAAACAGCAATATTCAAAAACTCATTTTGAGTATTTAGCTATAGATCAATAAAAGAGCCTCTATTTTCAGACTACGAAGTTCATAAAGAAGATTGATTTAGTTGGTATCAAGCTACTCCTGAGAAAGCTCTTTTCGATTATTTTTACTTAAAAAGAGATTTCATATTTTCAATTGAATATCTTAATGAGTTAAGAATTAATTGGGAAAATGTAAACTTAAAAAAATTTGAACAATTAGTCAATAAATATAATTCTAAAAAGGTAAAAAACATTTTACAACTTATAAAAAAAGCACTATGATAGTCGATGAAATAAAACTAGAACTAGAAAAATATAGTAATAAGGCTGATGTCCTTAGAATTTGATATATTAAAGAATACCTTCAAACCATTATTTTGAAAGAAATTTATGAATTTCCTGACTGCAAAGACAACCTTTTTTACTGATGAACTTCCTTAAGATTTCTTTTTTGACTCAACAGACTCAGTGAAGATTTAGACTTTCTAAATCCAAATTTTAACAATTTTGAAGGACTTTGAGAATTTTTACAACATAGATTAAAGAATTATTGACTAGTAATTGACTACAAGATACAAAAATTCAGATTAACATTAAAGTTTAGGAATCTCTTAAGTGAATTTAATATTAAATATGGTAATTCAAACGACCTCTATATAAAGGTAGAAATATCTGCAAACGATTCACCATTAGAGAAATTTACAGTTAAGCTTTATCCTATTTTCAAACACAACCAAAGTCTAGTTCTTAAATCTTTTGATGAGTCTTCTCTATTTGCTACAAAACTTAATGCAGTGCTCTACAGAAAACGAGAAAGAAAATGAGAAAATACTTTTTTAAGCGTTAAATGAAGAGACTTTTATGATTTATTTTGGTATCTTCAGAGATGAACAAAGCCTAATATAAATTGTATTCAATGAATTCAGGATATTAATGAATTAAAAGAAAAGCTTATAGAAATAGTAAAGAATACTGATTTTACTCAAGTTGAATTAGATATAAGAAACTTTGTAGAAGATCAAAATATTATCGATTTTATTAAAACAAACTGAAAAGAATACATTTTAGAACAATTAAATAACTGGTAGATATTTTCCAGATTAAGCTCTTATATGTAGGTAATTCTTACTTGAAGTCACTCTTAAAAGACGAAGTTTACTCTCTGTTGTCAGAATAATATGATGGTATATTTGATATCTAGAAACAGAATATGTTTTCCTTTTCATTATGATTGTATTTAATTAATTCTCATACTTTTTGTTTTATAAAAAAACAATATTCCCTTTTGGATTTATGGGCCAGTTTTTTAAGCACCAAATAGGGACTACTAATAGTCACTTTTCAGTCCTATATGCATACTTTGTATTAGTAATAATCATTAAAAAGTCTGGAACTTTTTTCAAAAAATCAACAATTTTAATTTTTTTATTTTTATAATTCATAACTAATATTTCATTATTTCTACTTCCTATTTTCTCGGTTTTTTGTTTCCTGTTTTCTTGATTCTTTATAAAACAAAACATTAAGACATTTTATCGTCTTAAGCTCAATACTATTTAAGGTTATTTTAATATAGGTGATTATACTACCCGGCGTCAAATAGAAAGCTTTATATTCTAACCTCTATAACGATGAAAAAATTTATACTATCAATTGCAGGCATAGGCCTATTTGCATTACTTACATGATGTTTTACTTGATCTCCAATTCCTACAAAAACCACTGAGACAACAGTAAACACTGAAAGTACTTCCACACAAAACGAAGACAGTTCAACAGCTATTTCTACTAATAGCGACGATTATTCTTCAAGTCCTATTTATTCAGCTAGCGATTTATTTACTAGCAGAGATTTAGAGCAAGAAGTAGATTTAGAAGACGCCATCTATTATACTGTAGAAGATGGTAAAAATATTAGTATATCTAAGGAAGGAACTTATGTTATTCAATGAAGTGCACAAGAAGTGACAATATCTGTCGAAGTCTGAGAAGAAGAAAAAGTTCAATTAGTATTAGATTGAGTAAGTATTAGTAATACCAGCTCTCCTTGTATCTATGTAAAGCAAGCTGACAAAGTCTTTATCACTACAACAGATTCAGAAAATACTTTAGAAGTAACTTGAGAATTTGTTGATGATTGAGAAGTTAATACTAATTGAGTAATTTTCTCTAAAGAAGACCTTACTTTAAACTGAGTTTGAAGTTTAAACATCAACTCAACAAAGAATGGTATTGTTAGTAAAGATGATTTAAAAATTACTTGAGGAAGTTATACGATTACTGCTTCAAAAAAAGCGATTGATGCTAATGATTCTATTAGAATAAAAGACTGAGAATTTATTCTTAATGCAGGAACTGATGGACTTCATGCAGAAAATAATGATGACGATAGTTTAGGATACATTTATATAGCTTGAGGTAACTTCACTATTAATGCTTGAGATGATGCTATTCACTGAGTAAGTTATGTTCAGATTGATGACTGAGAATTTGTAATCAACTGAGCTGAAGGAATTGAAGGAAGTTATATTCAAATTAATTGAGGAAATATTACCATTACAGCGACTGATGATTGAATAAATGCAGCGCATAAATCTGAAAGTATTGAAACTGCCTTTGAAATTAATTGAGGATATGTTAAAATAACCATGTGAGAAGGAGATACTGATTGAGTAGATTCAAACTGAAATCTTTACATTTATTGATGAACTTTAGATATTTCAGCAAGATCTCCTGCTGATTATGATTGATCTGTTATCTATAGTTGATGAAGTTTAATAGTTGACTGAGAAGAATATGATTACGTACCTAATCAAATGATGTGAGGAAGAGGCGGAAATATGGGAGATATGAGAGGATGAAGAGCATGATTTATGCATTAATACTTGAAATTTACTGAGGTAACATTACTATAAGTATTGCCAATGCACAATGCTATGGTCCGTCCTAGCGGAACTAGGTAACAGATGTTAGTAACTGAAAATCTTGATCGATTGATGCTGGCCTTCATTGAGATAATGGAGGTCAGTTTTTTTATATTTTTGATTTAGTTTATAAATGAAGTGAAATTAGACTTATTAACCACTTCAAAAGTGGTTAAATTTAACTGTTCTTTGATATAATTAAAGTTTTTTCACCTATCTGATTTATGTTTTATTTCATATCAATATAATTCTCCCCCCTTCATCACGAGAAAGTCTACTTCTTTTCATCAATCTCTCCAAAAATAGCAACTACTATGATCTAGGGTATTATTCATTTTTTTCAAAAATTCGACTATAACAAAATTCTCCCAAATATGTCATACATCCGTTCTTAAATCTATAGGATTTAAGTTATTAATTAAAGCATTCCTTATTCATAAATCTCGAAAATAAATTTTTCTTAATTTTTTTATACCTGTTCTTTCGTTTAAAGTATAAGGTTGAAGTCTAAAAATAATAAATGCTTGTTCTAAAATTTGAACGTATTGTTCTACTGTCTTTGGATTCAAATTAGCCATTTCTCACAATTCGCGGTATGAAACCTCGTTTCAAATTTGTAATGCCAAGGCCTTTAAAAGCTTAATTAAATTCTCTGACTTTTTTATTTTATCAAATATTAAAATATCTTTATAGGTATAATTATTAACCAAGTCATATAAGAGGTTTTCATCATAATTAAGCACTGAATCTGGATATAATCAAGTTATCATCCATTGATTAAGATTATCCTCAACATTTATCACTGCTTTCTGCTGTAATAATTCAGAAACACTGAATGGATGAAGTATTAACTCAAATTTCCTTCATGTAAGAGGTTCATTAACAGAGTTTGCTAAATCCAAAGATGAAGAACCTGTGACTATAATTTTTTTTTCAGGATAAGATTCATGTATAATTTTTAGTTTTATTCAAATATTTTTTATCCTCTGAGCTTCATCCACTATAATATAATCATATCATTTTACTATTTCAGATAATGCTGTTTCTGTTTGTTCTTCAAAAAGTTTCTGAACACGAATATCATCTCCGTTCAAATATCTATAATCTTTTCATTTAAACACCTCCTTTGCAATTGTTGTTTTCCCGACTTGCCTTGCTCAATAAATAATAATAATTTTATTTTTATCAAGATAGTTCTTTATATAAGGCATAATTGCTCTTTGAATATACATTATCTATTATTATATGGGAATAAAAATACATTCATATTATAGTATAAAGGTTCCTTAATAAATTTCAAGTTTTATTGCTTTTTAAAATTATTAGTTACTTACTAATATTTCTCTAATATTTACTATTTTAACTACTCAAAATACTATGTATTTTGCATACTCTACTACTCAAAATACATAGTAAAATGCGTATTACACTACTCAAAATGCATAGTAAAATGTGTATTTAGATTAGAACAAAATTTCTTCTGATAATTTTAGGAATATTCAAAAAAATTACCTACTATATATTTCCTTTTTATAGGATTTTTATTTCAGTACAAAAGTTAAGAATTTGCAAATTCATGCATCTTAAGAATTAATAATGTTTGATATGGAATTCAAATAGCTTCAGCTTTAGCTTTTATTTTCGCAACATCAGACGGAAGCAACCTTATATTTATTGATTTTTTCTGTTCAGATTTAATAGTATATCAACTAAATCTCTTTTTTTCTTTTTCCAACTCTTCTTTAGACATAAAGGAAGCCTCACTAGATGTAAATAGCTCATCTAATGCTAATTCTTCTTTATCAAGATTTTGATTATCATAATTAGATACTACCATTTTATTAATTATTTCCATCTAAAAGTTTTTTCATTTTTCTGCTATAATATGCTGTTCTCAAATACACATATTTATCGTCCTCATCATAAGATGCACAACAAACATAATTGTCATAGTAAAGTACAAACATTTTTTGATAAGGTCTACTTGGCACTTACATAATTCATATATATGATTATTCTTTAATCATATGTGCAATAATTTCTAAATCTATTCATCTTTCAGTTAATACCTTTTCTCTTTTTTCCGGCTTATATGTAAATTCTTTCATTATTTTCTGCAATCTCTTAAATTTTATATAAATTATATTTAAATATTAAACAAATCTTATATATAAAATCAAACATTTTAATAAAAATTAATAATTTCTCATATTATTAAATAGAGAGACTCTACTAATATCACCACTATCATCTTGATATTGACTCATAAAATATTTATATCTTTGAGAATAAAAATAAAACATCAATATCAAGTAGAAACAAATACACAAAAAAATGGCAAAAATTTATCTATTTAAGAATCCTGTACCCTATTCCTGGGTAAAGGAAGCATTTTTGAAGGTAATCGATGAATATCTTCCGAATGCAGAGTTTGATGATCAAGGCGATAGCTTCGCTTGGAAACAGTATCTCACCTATTTCACTGAGCACAACGGTCCCTACATTACAGAACGGGTTTCAAGTGTTTTCTTCAAGGGAATCATTGATACCTATTTGGAATTCGTAGCGATTCCCTGCAGAGCGTTTCTTCATCTCTATGATGGTGTTGACCAAGTTCAAAAGTATGTAAGAGTTTTTGATGAATACCCTATTAAAGGTGTTTTCATTGCTCCTGAAATGAAGGAAAAGGATCCAGATCCAAGTAAACCCTATCCTTTCGAAGAAGGATTAGCTGAGTTCATTAAGAAATTCGTTGACAACAAGTATCTCTTAGAAAATGATAAGCTTCAGATTTAGAAGCTTATTTTTTTAATAAAAAACAAAGGAGAGAAACCGAAAACGGAACCCTCCTTGTAGATACACACCTCCTTTCTGTCCGGACATCCGAACCTTTAAAAATCCATTAGACAATATTGTGAATTAATCGTACGCAATTTCTATATAGACTTAATTAAACATATTTCAAGTGTTTTTTAACATTTAGTTTTTAATAGGTTATACCTTATTTTTCTTAATATTTATTATTTTTAATATTATTTTTTTGTTAAAAAAAAGAAGCAGATGATTAATCTACTTCAGTTTCCGAAAGAAACCAAGCCTATGTAGATGCCCTATGAAAGCTAAACAAGCTATTAACTTGAATAGTATTCCATGCTTTAGGCAATCCTAAAGAAGAAGATACCATGGAATAGCAAACCTTAATATTTTTTATCACTAGCGGAAACTAGGAGCAGGATAAATGTCATACTAAGTATCTAACTTAATAGATGAAGATATCCAACAATACCAAGACCGAAACGCCTATAACATCATTTTCTAAGCATTGCTCACAAGATGTCTTAAATATTCCATAATAGATAGAAAGTTGATAGTAGCAGAGTAATACTATACTTAAACTATTTTAAAGCGAAATACCTAAGAATAAGAATCATATGTGAGATAAATAGAATCGATTCCTTGTTAAACTCATAATCATTTAAATTACAAGCTAGAGGCTCTTAATCTTTGAAAGGAAACCTCAAAAGGAATTTCAACTTCAATCATCGCTCCTCTAAATTATTCAAGAATAATAAAGAGAAATTAGTTAACTAAGTTTGAGTCTTAATTAACAGTATAGAATGATTTGCACATTCAGCAAAGAAGATAATCGAAGCAAATGGAGTACATTTCTCATTACATAGACTATATTAAAGATCTCTTCGTTTCATCAAGAAGCTCTTATCTTTCCTGATGACGATATTATTATACTCCTAAAAAAATTATTTTGCAAATTTTTTATCACTTTTTTTATTTTTACAGTTTATAATTGATAAAATTCTACTAATTTTCTCAATAAAATACCCATAAATGTTTGATTTTGATAAAAATATTTCTAATATTTTAAAAATTTTATTGTCATTTTTTATTAAAAATAATGCATATTTATTTTAAAGCTCCATTAATCGATAATGATTCATATCATGCGCATCTTGCTGAGCACATCATTTCTGAAATATTATGAAATATCGATTATTTTAATTATAGGTTTGATTTGAAAGCAAAGACATATCCTTGATATTGCGTTTTTGATCTTCCCTCTCGAGTCTCATTAGATGAAATATTTATAATCTTAGAAGAATTGAAAAATAAAAAAATTGATAGTATTATTCCCTTAGAACAAGAAGTCATTAAAAAAGAATTAGAAGATCCTGAATATAATTTTCGTATTTATGAAGGAGCCATTAATTTCTCTTCAACTAATAAATATCTGCTTAATACGAACTATAAAAATATTACCGTTAATGATTTTAAGGAATACTATATTGGCTATATTTCCAAAGAAAATATCATTATTACTGATGATGAATATTCTCCTCTTTGGGAAGGATTTAAAGAACCTTTACATGAATGAAAGCAACCTGAAGTAAAAAAAGAGCCTTTTAGTTTTGAAGATGATAAGTACATTAATCTTAAATTTTCCAATATTACAGCAGATTTTATCTGAAAACTTCATTGTATATTTGAGATACTTGATGCTCACAATACTCAGATGCAAAGAATTAATAATAGAGAATACTTTTATTTAACTCCTTATTTTTATTTTTTTCAACCAGAAAAAAAGATAATTTTCACAATCCCTGATACTGATTACACTATTGACGAAACATTTTTTAATAAATGAAAAGAATTTGTAATTAACGCAATTAAAAGCTGATATTATAAAGAGAATTTAAAAGTTATTTTCCCTTATTTCTTTTGAGTAAAAACAGAAGAGAAAAGCATTATTTCTGAGGTAGAATCATTCAGATTTGATGAGTTTATGAAAATTATTTCTTAACAAAAAAGCCCCAGAAAAACAGGGGCTCAATTATGCAAAAATTTCATATACTATCTCACGACAGCATCCTGCATTTTTCTGTCTCACGACGTACTTAGCAGCAATTGGTAATATTCTTATACTCAAGAACATAGCTGAATTCAAGTTGAAAACAAAAAAATCCCCCGGAAAAACCGAGGGACGTAATGGCAAAGTTACGATCTTCACAGATCCATACTATAAAAGAAAACGACCGCCGCAAAAAGCAGCTGAAATCAACAGTGGTGCTGTTTATACTATTTTAAGTTTCAAAATCAACAACTATTTTAATGCATTTTTCAGCATTTCTATTTCATCTGTAATAATGAAACGCACCCCTAAGTTTTGAAGATTCTTTGCTACTTGAGCATCATTAACAATATAAGCAACTCCATCTACCATATATCTTTCAAGTTTTTGGATTAAGGTATCGGTAAAGTTCTCTGAAGGTGTCATAAAATATGAGAAATAACTTCAAGGGATATCATCTAATCTATCTAATGAATAAGTATCTAATGCAGAAATAATATTTCATTTTGTTCCTAGGAATTTAGAGACATTTTCATCATAAGAAGAGAATATTACTTTTGCATCCATCTTATATTTTTGAACAAGTGTTAATACTTCTTCAAAGACTTTTCCTTTATTTTGAGGACAACTTTCTCATTCTCAGATTTTAAAATCAAGGAATACATATTTAAACCAATCTTTAATTTTTGGTAAGACATCATCTAGAAGCGCAATCTGTTGTCCATCATTAAGAAGACATTGTTGAACTTCACTCCAATTCATATTACAAACATCTCTTGTTTCTTGTTTACACTTTGTTTGACCATAAAGTTTAGGACCATGGAAAACAATTAATTGTCCATCTTTTGTAGCTGAAACATCCATTTCTATTCACTCAGCTCAAGCATCATAAGCATCAGAGAAAGCATTTATTGAGTTTTCTGTAGCGTTCTTTGTTATACCTCTATGAGCTATTAGAATCATTCTATTCTTTTGTTCTACATCCTCTGTTTTTAATCCGTGTTTTTCTTTTTGGAAATCAATTGAAAGTCTTATATAATTCATAATATCATCAACAGGGAAATACTCTTCTCAGTTCATAACTTTCATACGATTAAGATCTATCACTCCTTCATGACCTGCGGTATCTGCGATATTCATCTTTTTCTCTTCGTATCGTTGTTTTATACTTCGTTTTCTTTGAACTTCTTTTGAGAATAAATCGTTATAATTCTCCCAAACTTCAACGGTTCAAGATCAGAATTCATGAAGTAATGAATAGAAAAGATCTGTTTGTTGATAAATTCAGTTTGCTAATTTATTTTCAGGGACTCATTTTCCTATCATAAATCAAACTATTTTAGCGGCAGCTGTAGTTCACCATTTAGCAAATTCTTTATCTTCTAATGGAGTCATTTTACGATGATCTCCTAATACAATAAGGATACCATTATCAAAAAAGTCTGTTGCTTTTAAGTTTTCATAGAATTTAGAGAAAGTTTCATCCTCATAACGATACATTCCTTCCATTGAACGACCATATGGAGTGTTATAAGGAGTATGAGATGAAATTGTTTGTAATGTTAAGAAAAAGCTTCAAGTTTGAGCGTTAACAACCTCTATTGCTTTTTCATAAAGACTTTCATCAGGGGCAGCATCAAAAGTATATTTAGGTTTATCTTCAAAAGCTTCTTCTCAGATAATTGTTTGATAACCTACGTTTTTAATGAAATCTCTCTGATCTAAGAATTCTAGAGTTGCTGTTGATAAGAATGTTGTAGCATATCATAATTTATTAAAGAATTCAGCAAGAGGAAGAGCAAATCCAGAAAAACTTGCATATCTTGTTCATTTATAATCATATTCTAATGGTTCAACTCAAAGAAGTGTTGCAATATGTCCCATATCTGAAGACATTCCATTAGCGTGCATATTTAGAAATGATGTTCAATCATCACTCACTTTATCAATTCAAGGAAGTCTATCATTTAAT
The DNA here is from genome assembly GCA_946611795.1 of uncultured bacterium. Taxonomy (GTDB): domain Bacteria; phylum Patescibacteriota; class Gracilibacteria; order Absconditabacterales; family Absconditicoccaceae; genus HOT-345. The sequence continues at coordinate 36,277 of CAMOEC010000031.1, read as the reverse complement.
CCTCAGAATTTTCGAGAATCTACTGATGATGCAGACTCTAAGAATACCAAAATTACATTACTTTTATTTTTCCTTCACTCAACTTCAGTAAATAATTGATCAAAAGTTAATGGAGCTTTATACATTTGAACTGCATATTGAAGCAATGATTTAGCTATTTTTTCATGATCTTCTACAAAATTTTGATAGGTTTCTAAGTATTTGAAAGCCAATTCTGGATTAGCTTGGATAGCTACACGTAATAAATCTTTAACAATTGTTTTTCACTTTTTATCTTTCCAGTTTTTATAGTTATCGATATATTTAAATGCGAGTTCTGGTTCATTTTTTGTAGCTTCTGCTAAGACTTCAAACACATAATCATTTCCATATTCATCTGTAAGCTTTGTTAATGATGAATTATCGAAACTTTCAAAGATTCTTTCTGGATCGTCATGAGCTAAAGCGAACCACCATTGTTTTTTCTTTAACAAAAACTGCATTTCAACCTCAGGAATATCAAGTTTTTCTTTAAGAATATCTTTAAAATCTTCGTTATCTCATCAAATAGAGAAGGTATAAGAATCAGTTATAATACTTTGAAGGACATTCCCTTCTGGAAGTTCTACTCAAGAAAAGTGAAACTGAGGGAAAGGGAATCAATACATTAAAAATGAAAAAACAAGCAATATTATTACTGCGGTATCTCCTATTTTAATTCTTGTTATCCATAGAAATACTTGGATTAAAAGATATAAGAATCCTATACAAAGAAGAAAAACAAGAGCATAAAACATAAGCACTCAAGATCATGCAGTAAGATAACTTGCTCATGAAGTTAGGATTAATCTTTGTTGAAAGAAAAGGATTACTAAGACATCAGCTAAATAGAGTGCTGAAATTACTGCTATTAATATGTATAATATTCATTTAGCAAACCAATTTTTAAGACGAGATATTCAAAAAACTAGAAGTAGGATTAATCCTAGGATTAAAAGATCTGATTGAACTATTGAAAAAAGATAATACAGAACTTCTTGCCAATCCATCAATGCAAATGCATACGAATAGGTTGAGAAAATCACACAAACTTTAGCTAATAGCAAAAAAACAAAGAGAAAGACACAGAATGATTTTATTCAAGCAGATTTTTCTTTTAAGTTTTTAAGCATTGTTTATCTTTTTATTTATCTGTATAAAGAAGTTCACCACCTTCTAGTTCAATATCGGCACAAACATAAATGTCTGGTGTATTACAAGTTCATTTTTCTAATTGTTTTCCTTTTTCATTAATAATATCCTTAATAGTTAATGTTCAAGATTTCTTTGGAGAGAGGTATTGAAGTTGCATCCCTGGTTCTACCACCTCTTTTGGTGAATATTTAAAATATTTCTTTCAGTCTTTTTCGATAGCGTCTGATTCTATTATTCAGAAATAATTTCTATTAAACAATGGTCCTGGACTTGTTTTTGTTGTAAAACTTTCTAGGTTTTCTCCTTCTGGATAATCTTTTAAGTCATTAAACAGGAATCATGACCAATATTCTCTATGAGGGATTACATTTACTAGGTTTTTAATAGATTCATCGATTGGTGTTCAATTTAATATAGCATCTCTTACATGTTTATACGCTTTCACTACTGCTCATACATAGAATTCTGACTTACTTCTTCCTTCGATTTTCATAGCATCAACATATGGAAGTATTTCAGCTAATCTATCTATTGTACAAAGATCTCTTGATGAAAGAATATAGTTAGTATTATTTTCTCATTCTTCGATTTGAAATAGTTTTCATGGTCTTCTATCCTCTTCAAGATATACCTTATATTTAAATCTACAAGCATGAGAACATTCTCATTTATTACCAGGTCTTCAGTTCATATAATCTCACAAAAGGCAACGTCATGAGTAACTCATACACATTGCTCAATGAACAAAAACTTCAAGCTCCATATCTGGTACTTGTTTTTTTATTTCTGCAATTTCATTAATATGAAGTTCACGTGCAAGTACTACTCTTTTAACCCCTAAATCATACCAAAACTTTACAGCAGAATAGTTTAATGTAGAAGTTTGTGTACTTAAGTGAAGATGAGTATTTGGAAGATATTTTTTTAAGATATGAAATGTTCAAGGATCAGAGAAAATTATAGCATCTGCACCTATTTCAGAGATTCTTTCTACTGTTGATTCAAAGATTTTTATATCAGTGTTTCTTGGGAAAATATTCATGGTTAAGAATGCTCTTGCTCAATAAGAGTGGACAGCATCGACAGTTTTTTTTAGTTCGTCAAAATCTAAGATTTTATTTTGTCTCATACGAAGTGAAGTGAAAGGTACTCCCATATATACTTCTTCTGCTCAGAATCTTGCAGCTGTTAAAGCTTTTTGAAATGAACCACCCGGTGCAACAATTGTAGGTGTAACCATATTATCCAATATTTTGAGTTAAAATGTTATTCATTTATTAGTTTTATAATTTAATTTTTTGCTTTATGAAAACAAGGATAATTCAACCGTGAATTTAAAAAGAACTAACAATTAATTAATTGCTAGTTCTCTTTTTCTATCTTCTGTTTTTTATTTATTTTCTGCAGATCTCATTAGCATTAACCATACCCATTGTCTTAATTCTACTCTTCTTTCTGGATTCTCTATTTGAGTCATAATATTATTTTCTTTTAGAGCATTTAGGTGCTTTCTATAATATGGTGTTCATCATGCATATTTCTTTCACCATAAGAGCCTAGACATTATTGTTCCAAATTGTGCTCTTGTTACATCAAGATTTGGTAAAAATTTTGGCATATCTAATCACATTAATCATAGTGCGCATGATTTTACTGCATAATCTTTTATCTCTTCTGACTCCCAATCTCATCTCCAATCATTCCATCTACATTCACTTGGTATCTTCTCTGGAATTTCTTGTCCTAAAACATTAGTCACATAATTTACTACCATCTTTGCTAGATGTCATCTTGTTACTGGTCAATCTGGATTAGCTTCATCTAATGAAGGAATAGTTGTAACATTATATTCATAAGCCCATTCGTATGCTGATAAGATTTCTGGATCTACTGTAACAGTATTTTCTTTTGAAGAACTTGATGATTGTTGAGTACTTGATTGACTTGATGAATTATTTTTTTCAGGAACATTTGTTTGTTCTTCTGTTTGTTCTTCTTGTTTAATCTCTTGTTTCTCCTCTTGCTTATCTTCCTGTTTTTCTTCAGCAGCTTCATGTTCTTGTTCTTTAGCTTTTGGAGTTATTGATTGTCATCCTCATGCTGCTGGAGGAATCAATTGCCGATTCGCAGTTAATGTCGTTATTACTCAATTTTCAGTAGTTGCTCATTTTCATTCTGGAATAAAACCGTTAAATATTATTCAATCTTCTGTTTTCCATCAACCAAAAATATATCACTTTTTTGACACTACTGGAAGTTTTGTTTCTTGTCAATAAATAACATCTATATCACTAACATCTCATGTTCATCAATTAATATCAAAATGAATAGTATAAGTATTTGGAATCCATTTAGCATATAACGTTCTATCTTTTGTAACTTCAGTTCATGTAAAATCAAATAGCTTATTTAATCATGTCTCATACCATCATGAAAATGTATATCATAATTTATTTGGTGAATTATTAATTCCATCCAAAACGTAATTATTTTTTAATGAATATACCTGAACATCAAACGGATCAGAGGGACATGATGATCATATAGTTTCAACTGTTACAACATCATTTTTTATCACATAATCATAATTTGTTTTACAACCATTTCGTTCTGCTCAACACTCTTGTTCTATAACTGCATAAGGTAAATAATCTTCATTAACATTTTCTCTATCATAATCATATATTAATGTTTTATTTGTACATGATCTATTCCAATTAGTAATTGAAACATGTAATGCATCTTCTCATGTAAATCTAAAAACATATTTTCTAGGGACATTTTCACTTGGACTATTAATACTTATTCAATCATCATTCATTATAGTTCAAGAAACATTACTTTTAATTACTTCTATACTTCAAGAATCGTAATAAAAAGTATACCATGGATTTTTTCTCCATTTTGCTTTAACATTAACAATTCAATTTATATAATTTGAATTTGAAAAAGGAAATCTGTCTCAAAATCTATTATTTTCAAAATAATATCGTCAAAGGAAATCATATCAAAGATTAATTGGATTTTCTTGTTTATAAAATAAAGTTGGCTCCCACCATCTCAATTTAAATAAAATATTACTTTCTCAATTATCTTTATCTATATTAAGTATATCAATTCATTCACTATTTTTAAAACAACGTACCGGAAACGCATTTCTAGAAATTGTTGAGTATGAACCAAAACTAGGGGTCTTATTGAAACAATAACTATAATTCGAATCAGCTCCTGGAGTTGAGGTCCACAACGGCATTTCACCACCTTTTGCTGTATTCTTATCATCTCACCAATATCATCATGCATATGGTAATTTTAAATCAACTGAGAAACAATCAATATCATTTCAGCACACTTGATTATTCTGATTTTTATACGTTTCATATATCTTTTTTAATTCATAATAATCAGGAATATGATATCATACTGGACATGGTCATTGTTTATCAGCATCTGAATTTGCCGTAGAAGCTCATCATCGTAAATTTGGAATAAATTCCTCACTCCGACCACCATATCAAGCATCAACATAAATATCACTATAATAATAATTATTTGGTCACAAATTTTTTTCTCAAATACCTTTTATTTTTTTAGTAGAAATAAGATAATTATTACTTATCTTTCAATCTGTATATTTAAATCAATGATTATTTCATCGTTGATAAAAATATCAAAATGTCTCAGGATTTTCAGTAATTGAATAATATCAATAATATTCTCATTGAGCCACTTGCTCTGCTCATAAATTTCTATCCATCAATACAATATTTTGATTTCAAAGATTAACAGAAATATCATTAAACGGAAGCCATTTTGCATATGCAATATTTTCTTTTGAAAATTCAAAATTAAATTCATTTCACCAATCATTATTTTGTCATGATTTTGTATACCATCAAGCGAACATCCATCATGATTGAGCTAACATATTATCTGAAATTTTATTAGGAATTTGAATATTATTAATAGGCTCAAATGAATCTCAACTAAAAATATATGTAAATTGTTTTACATCATTTTTTTTCATTCAAGGGAATGCTCATCAATTAGGATGGTATGTAACAGATAATTCTGTATCGGAATTTCTAATACAGGAATTTCAATCTAAACTTTCAGTATATCATTTTTTACATTTAAACTTTGCATACAAGATAATATCGTCATTTGAATCAACTGATGTACTTATTACTCTTGTGTTTTCATCAAAATTCTCCGATAAATACCATCACATAAATACACTAAAATCCCTCTCAGATTCAGGTAAAAAAATCTCTTTTTCCCGCCATCTTGTTGTTTTCATATTAGAAATTTCACTTCATCAATTAGTATTGAAGACAATATTATTAACTTTATTATCTTTAAAACAACGAACTGGCATTGCCGTTGAACGAGTCCAAATTCTATAACTTGTTAAAGTTCCTCAATAATTATACATAAAATAAGCACGATCTCATTGATATTCAGATGAATAATATGGAGTTGATGACCAATGATATGAAACAGTTCATCTATCTCAAATTTCAGAAGAAGAAAAACGATATCATGCATATGGAAGTTTAAACAAAGAAGCAAAACATTTAGATCCATCATTTCATAGTTCTGAACATATTTGGCGTCATTCACTAGTATTTTTCAAATAATTAAACACCGAATTATGTAAAGAATACCACTCATTTTGAGTAGGTACATGATATCATACTGGACATGGTCATTGTCTGTCAGAATCAGGGCTTCAACTATCTTTTCATCACCATAAATTTCAATTTTCATTAATAGTCCACCTATAAGGATTACCATTTGCCTTTATAAAAACATTATTATAATAATAATTTCAAGGTCAATATTGATCTCACTCAATTTTTGTATAATTCGAATTTATATTTCAATCATTTTTAAATCAATAGTTATTTCACCATTGATAATAAAATCATAATTTATTTAAACTTTCATAATTTCAATTACCGTAATAGATTCAGTTTGCAACAGCTTCTGCTCACAAATTTCTGTCCATAATTATTATTTTTTTTCACCATAATTCAAATTCCAAATCGTTAAACGGAAGCCATTTTGCATAAATAGTTTGAGATTCCGTTGTATCATCAACAACTCACGATCGCTCTATAATTTGATTCGTTTGCGTACTATACCAACCTGCAAACATATAATTTTTTCTATTCGGTATTTGTAAACTATTATTTCATAAAGTAGAACTATAAATACCATCATTCCTTGAATATACAACATCAATAGAATTTATTATAACATTTCATGTTTTAAAATATCATCAATTAGCATCAAACTTAATCGTTATTGGATCTTTCCAATGAGCAAACACCTCAATATCACTCTCAACTACGTCTCCTATATCCCATTTCTCTCAATTTTCAGTATACCATCAATCAAAATCTTTTCACTCATATATAGGATTTTTAACAAAGGAATAAATAGTACCACCGAAATTTGCTGTACAAAAAGGTGTTCATCATAAAACATTTGTATAAACCGTATCTCAATTTATTATATATCTATGTGAAACAAATTCACCAGAAGGACTTCAATAAACACCTCAATTTACAGAATTATACAATCAAGAAAAAACAACTTTATTATTACAAACAGGAGAAATAATTATATCCAAAATCAATTCTTCTGCTCAAGGAATTGTAAAAATTTCTGTCTGGTATCTACTTCATTTCGGTAAATAAATAAATTGACTATCAATACTCTTTTTATTTGTTCAATCCCAAAAAATTCATCAACTTGAATTAAATGTTATTTTTATTGATTCCCATTTTGCATATAAATTAATATCCTCAGTAATAATTGTATTTTCAAAATCAAATTCTTCATCTGTTCAATATTTATACCATCATGAAAAAATACTCAAATTTTTCTTAGGATCCGAAGGCCTACCCGCTTTTTCACCATATGCCAAATATTGATTATTAACAGAATCTCATCAATTTGTATCAAAACTTACAACATATTTTTGAGTAAAATATCATGGAATTCAAGTTTTATCAATAACAGCACGTGCTTTATTTTTATAACTTGAAGAATATGTAGTACCATTTCATCAAACTAATCGTGAATTATTATAAAACATATTATTCGATTGAGGTACCTTATTTGTATTAAAATATTTCGAAACATATATTGTCCTCAAATTATACATGTTATAAAACATATTCGTCATATCTGACACATTAGAAGTATCAAAGCTACTCAAATCCAAAATTTTAAACCCATAGCAACCATAAAACATATTTTTCATACTAGTAACATTACTTGTATCGAAATTACTTACATCCAAATATTTTAAATTGTTACAATTATAAAACATCCATCACATATTTGTTACATTTCTTGTATCAAAATTACTTACATCCAAACTTCCCACATAATTACAACTTTCAAACATACTTTGCATATCAGTCACCTTACTAGTATCAAAATGGCTTACATTTAGTACTTGTAATTTTTTACATCACCTAAACATCCATCACATATTTGTTACATTTCTTGTATCAAAATTACTTACATCCAAATCAATCAAATTATTACACTCATAAAACATAGACTTCATATTTGTTACTTTACTTGTATCGAAATTACTTACATCCAAATATTTTAAATTGTTACAATTATAAAACATCCATCACATATTTGTTACATTTCTTGTATCAAAATTACTTACATCTATTTCTTCTAATTTATAACAATTATAAAACATACTTTGCATATCTATTACTTTACTTGTATCAAAAGAATCAAAATCTGTGCTAACCAATCAATTAAATTCTCTAAACATTTGAGAAGAATCAGAATTCAAATATATCGTTCACGCATCAGTATAATAATAGATTATTCAATTATCATACCATGCATATATTGGATATTGAGAATCTGTCGTTGATATTATATCCTTTGATCATAAGGTTAGTTCATTAGCTCTCTTAAATTCTTTTATTGATGAATTTGGTGTTTGATAACTTGAAACTGTTGAATTTGATGCTAAAGTTTTTAATTTAGTATTAAATGTATTTCAAGGAACAAGTGTTGTGTATTTTCAATTTCCACTTTTTATACACCTATTTCATTTGTTTTCATAACCAAAAATACAATCCCATTTTGCGTATAATTCAACATCTTTAGTAATTCTAGTTCACGTAAAATCAAATTTTATATCTCAAGATAAAAACCATCATGAGAATATACTAAATTCTCTTTGCGGATCTAAAGGTTTAATTCATGTCATATTATCCTCTACATTAATCGAAGTTACCGATCATTTTCATCATTTATAATCAAAAGAAATAGTGTGATATTCCGTTTTTTCAAAAGAATTCCTAAAACAACGAACAGATACCCCATTAGCACGATAACTATAATTTTGGACATCAACCGAACTAGAAGTAAAAGTTAAATTATAAGCATAGACATAACTTGAATGGGGAGAAGAAGACCAATAACTTCCATATCTATCATCTGTACTAATAATAGTAGCACTAATAGCACTACGCGAAAGAGCCAGCGGCAACATAAAATAATCTCTAAATCATGCTATTCAACTATTTACATAAGTATTTCTGTAATATGTATAAAGAGTATTCCATTCAGTCTTTGTTGGAACATGCCATCATTTAGGACATGGTCACTGTCATCATTCTCACCATAAATTTTTATCAGTTGTTGTCCATGAAGGATCTCAAGATATAAACGACGATGATGAATATTCATCCAATTGTGAAACATCTATCTTTTGTTGATATTCAGATCAGTTTATAGCTTCTTGGCTACTTTTAAGATAATCAAATCAATAATTATTTCATCGTTGATAATGATATCAACATGTTGATAAATCTGTAATACCACATCAAGTTCAAGCCATCGTTGCTCAAAGATTTCTATCCATCATTGTTATTCACTGATTAGAATTTGAAGGATCTGCTATTGAAATCATTCAATATTCAAAATTTATTAATTGCTCTTCTCTTACTTGAACAACTATTGTATATACTGAAAAGCTTTCAGCTTCTACTACTAATACGTTCTCTTCTTCGCTTTTTTCTTCATTAATAAAAGCTTCTTCAACTATTAATCATGTTATCTCTTCTATCTTTTCTCATTCATCATCTTTATCATTCAAATGATATACTTTTACTTCTTGTTCATCATTTTCTTCTGCAGCTTTTAAATTTTCATTATTCTCATAATTAAAAGATACCTGAACAGTTCATGTTAGTGGTTGTACTTCTTCTCATGAATAGATGAATGAAATATCAAACGCTACTACTGTTTGTTCTTTTTCTGCCATATTTTCTAATTGTCATGACAATACTTCTTTTACTCATTCATACATATCTCAAGTTACTGCTTTGATTACCAATTCCGTTCAACTATAAAATAATCATGTATCTGCATACACTTCTACTTTAACGTCATCATATTCTGCTTCTCATGTTATTACCTGTGTTTCATATTCATAATTCTTTTGTTCTTTTTCTTCCTCTTTAGATTCTCATATTCAAAAGAAATTCTTTATTGATTCAAACAATCATGTTTTACTATCTTCTCATGATCAATTTCCTATTTTTTCTCCAACTTGTTCCTCTTTTAGATTTTCATTGTTTCATGATAATTTAGTTATATCTCAACTATTAGCTTCTACTGTTGTTCATGATTGTGCTTCTACGGGTGCAACATCATGATTATCTTTACTATTTCAACTACTTATTTGAGCATTATTTCACGATGTTCACTGTTGCTCTATAAGATTACTTTTATCCCCCCCCCCCACAGAAAAATCAGCTTCTGGTTGTGATTTTTTTTCTGGTTGTTCTACTACAACTTCTCATGCAATAGTTTCATCTCACTTAGTAACATCTTTTGCTGGTGCAGCAAGTTCTTCTACTACAGCTTCTTCTACAGGTGCTACGTCTCCTGTTGCATACGCAAAAGGTGTCATAAGTTGAGTAAACAACATTACTGATAAACTAAATACTCAAACAACTTTTTTCATTTTTTTCATACTAAAATCTAAAAAGGAATAGTCCTTTTTATTCTATTCTGAAAAAATTTTTTTCAAAAAAATTTAAACAATCTATTAAACTTTCTTCTTTACTTTTTTTATTTTTTATGAAAAAGCAGAGTTATTAATAAACTCTGCTTAATCTTCATATTATTAACCTATTACGCTTCAATTATTTCTGGTTCATCATCTTTTTTAGATTCTTTATCTCATTCTTTCTTTCATTCATTTGTTGGTAATTCTTTTCTAGGATGTTTCTTTTTCATATACACCATTCAACAAATAATTGCTATAACAGCCACAAGTCCAATTATTCCATAAATAGGTCTTACTGCCAACCAAGCGATTACAACTGTTATAATCCAAACAATTAATGCCAAACAGAAAGTAACTAAACCTGTTGCAGCTCAAACAATATTTCAAATAAAAGGAACAACATCAGCCAAAGTATCAATAATGCTAAATATCATAGAGAAAGCTATCCAAAGAAGAAGAAATCCTACTCATCTAAGAATCCATGTCATTAATGAATTAGCATCATATGCATGTGCAAATAATTCATAAACTGGGACATCTCCTTGTTCTAGAAGAGATATTGATCTATGATTAGATGTCATATATGGTCTAAGAGTTTCATTAACTTGTTGTCCTACAGCACTAGCTTTTCAAGTTTTAACTGTATAGAATGATATTTTCATATCACCAATTTCAGGATTACTCATATCATTTCAGAAATAGAGAAGATTATCTAATTGCTGCATTCAAGAAATTGCTACGATATTCTGTCATGAAAGACTTAAAGATTTTTCATCATTCAACATATTAACATATGCAGTAGTTAATGTATAAGCTCATAAAAGAATTGGATCTTTTGCATAAGTTTCTTCTTCATATTTCCATTGAGGGTTTACATATTCACTTGATTTTTGAAATTTTGAAGAATCTATAGGATAATCTTTCCATACTTTATTATATGTATATGTTGTTGTAGTTGTTTGACTTCAACCTAGATTATCTTCTGTTTCTGTATGTTCTTCTTCCTCCCATTGATACATTTCAACTTTTCTAATAAGTTTCAAATCATTTGATTCTACTCAAAAAGTTTCATCTCTAAGAACTGTTTCATCAGTTGAAGAAGTTTCTCAATTAATATAAACTACTCCATTATTTAATGTAGCGTCGATTTTATCTGCTGATGTTTCTACTGTTTGACTTTCTGTTTCTTCCAATGCAGCCTTTTGTTCAACGAAATTATTCTCATTCCATCAAAGGAGAATAATTCAACCAATAAGCAAAATAAATCAACCAACAATTCATTTCAATGAATTTCCAATACGAGAACCATATCCCGTTGTTGACGTTACTGTATAAGATGGTGACATTTTTTAATAAATAAGATATAAAATTAAGTTCCTTATAGTTTTATCTTTAGGTTTTTCAAATAAAATTAATTAAAAAACTAGCGAATAATAATCCACTAGTTCCTTAATAGTAGTTAGTTTATTGGTAGCGCCCTATCATTTCAAACAATTTGTTAAGAGAACGAGCTACTGGACATGAAACCACATATGCAATAGCGAACCATACTGCAAGAATGATTGCACTTACTATTGTTGCTATGATTATTGCAGAAAGACAGTTCTCAATAGTAATTGCTCTGCCATAAAGGGCATAGAAACCCAACAAGATTGCTGTGACAATTAGTGTCACAATTAAGAATGTTTTACTTATTTTTTTCATACGTTTTGTATTTGTTTTTATTATCACATCACACATTATAATTATCTACAAAATAATGTCAATAGTTAAACAGCTTTTAACAATATGTCTTGATTTTTCAGTTTGGTTTTATAAACATACGTTGTGAATTTTTATTGTGTCCTGATCGTTCAATGGATAGGACCCAGTCCTGCGAAGACTGCGATCCCGGTTCGACTCCGGGTCAGGGCAAATTGTAGGCTTTCAATAGTCAATATTGGAGCTTTTTTCTTGCCTAAAATATTGATTATTTGTGTTTTTTTGAGAAAAGATTATACTTTATATAATTTATATTACTAATTATATTCATATGCATTTAATTCACGACATTCCTGCTTTTGTAGACCAAACTAAAGGATATATTAATGTTGTTGTTGACGTTCCAAAAGGGTCTAATAATAAATATGAATACGATCATAAATTATGATGTTTCAGACTTGATCGTGTTATTCATAGTAGTATGTACTATCCAGTTGATTATGGATTTATTCCACAAACACTTTCAGGAGACGGTGACCCTTGTGATGTTTGTTTATTAGTTACTAATCCAACATTCACAGGATGTATTATTAAAGCTAGACCTATTGGAATTCTTTATACCTTTGATAATGCTTGAGAAGATCCTAAAATTATAGCTGTTCCTACATCTGATGTTGATCCAAGATGGGATGAAATCCATCATATTGATGATTTAGGACATCATATGAAAGAAGAATTATTTACTATCTTTAAGCAAATCAAATTCTTAGAACATGAAAAATATGATAAAGTTGATGTTAAAGGATTTGGTAGCGTTTTAGAAGCTCAACAAGAAATTCTTTCATCTATTGAAAGATATAATGAATCTTTGAAAAATGGTAACTAATTAAATAATAATCTTGAAGTTTTTTTGATGATACATAGACTAAAAGTGTTTATGTATCATTTTTTTATGGAACCATTATCTTCAATTTTACGCCCAAAATCTCTCGAAACTTTTGTTGGGCAACACCATCTTGTTGATGAAGGAATGCCTATTTCAACATTTCTTGAGAATAAAAAGATTCCTTCTATGCTCTTTTGGTGACCTCCAGGATGCTGAAAGACTACACTTGCAGAAATTATTGCTAATAGTATGCAAGCAGAATTTTTTCAATTATCTTGAGTAAGAAGTAAAAAAGAAGACTTATCTGCCATTATTGAAAAAGCTGAATTAAACCAAAAATATTGAACACCGACTCTTGTTTTCCTAGATGAAATTCAGCGCTGGAATAAATCACAACAAGATACTTTATTACCTTTTGTTGAAAAAGGAACTATTACCTTGATTTGAGCAACTACTGAGAATCCAAGTTTTACTGTTAATAATGCCTTATTAAGTCGTTGTCGTCTTTTTGTTTTTGAAAAGATTACTCCAGATGACGTCTTTACCTTTCTTGTAAATCAAAAAGAGACTATTAAAAAGCATTATCCTGAAATAACTATTTCTGATGAAGTTCTTCATTTCTTAGCAAAGAATGCTAATTGAGATTTAAGAAATGCTATCAATCTGCTTGAATCAGCATTACTCTTACTTTGAAAATGAGATTTAACTGAAGAACATCTTATTAAAGCATGAACTCAACAAGTTTATTATGATAGAGACTGAGAAGAACACTATAACATCATTTCTGCTGTTCATAAATCACTTCGCGATTCTGATCCACATGCTGCATGTTATTGGATTCAAAGGATGTTAGTTGCATGAGAAGACCCCTTATATATTGCTAGACGTTTACTTCGTTTTGCTAGTGAAGATATTTGATTAGCTGATAATAATGCTCTACTTCTTGCTAATCAAGTTTATGATGCTATTCAAAAAGTTTGAATGCCTGAATGCTCTATCTTTTTAATGCAATTAGCAGTATACCTTGCTAGAGCTCCTAAATCTAATCTGTGTGAGAAAATAGATTTAGCAACAAAACAAGATGTTCAAAGATTCTGAAATCTCCCTGTTCCTATACATATAAGGAATGCTCCTACAAAGATGATGAAAGAGTTATGATATTGAAAATGATATAAATATGCTCATGATTATCCATGAGCTAAAGTGGATCAGGAACATTTTCCTGATGAATTAAAATGAAGAAAATACTTTTAGATTCATTATTCCTAATGACAAAAATCAATATTGCTTGGTCATGATGATGAACTTGAGGTCATGTCTTTCCAATAAAAAGTCTTATCCAGTATCTTCAAAACCATGAAGAATTCAAAAAAGACGTTGATACTATGGTTTGGTTTTGAAAAAAATGAAGTTTAGAGGAAGAGAACTATGAACAACTAAAGAAAAATATAACTAATCTTTATTTCTGTCCTATCTTTTCTTGAAAACGAAGAAGGGAGAAATCTTTTTCTGCCATTTGTAAAAATTTATGGGATTTAGTTTTATTCTCTTATGGAATACTTCAGTCTCTTTTTGCTTTAAAAAAATATCATATTGATGTCGTTTTTTGCAAATGAGGATATGTCGCATTACCTGTTGTCTTCGCAGCAAAAGTGTTATGAAAGAAGATTGTTGTTCATGAGTCAGATGTTCATCCATGATTAGTTAATCGTATTGCTTCTAAATATGCAAAAAAGACATTTACTGGTTTTGATAATGTTATTAAGGATGCCGAAACTGTTGGTCAAATCTTATCTGATGACTTATTACCTGAAGTTAAAGAAAATCAACAATCCAAGGAAACCAAAGTTCTTGTTATGTGAGGCTCTCAATGATCTAAAAATCTTTATGAAGCACTAGCTGAAGCTCTAAAAAACAAAGAATTAGAGAATATGCATTTTGATATTGTACTCGGAAAACTTAATAAAGAAACATGAAAACTCTTTAATAGTTTTAGCAATGTTACTTGCCATGATTTTCTTTCTCAGAAAGAAATGTGAGAATATTATTTAACCTCTGATATTGCTATTACTAGAGCTGGTACTACCTCTCTTGCTGAGCAAAATCTCTTTGATTTAAAGCTCATTATGATTCCTATTCCTTGGACTCATGATCAAAAAGATAATGCTAAATGGTATGTTAAAAACTTTGATTGAATCTTAATAGATCAAGATGATTCTAAATTTGTTGAAAATCTTCAAAATACCCTAATCTCTTTAAAAGATTACAAAAAATCATTATCTTCAAAAGATAGGGAAAAAGAAATTAGTATAGCTAAAGAAAAAATATTAAATGCTATTATTTATTATTAATATATTACTATGCATATTGTTATTGTTTGAGCTTGAGGAAGTTGAATATCTAATTTAGCTCACATTATTTGGGATTTATGATATAAAAATCTTATTGCTATTGATTCTCAAGAAAGTCAGATTACTACAGCATTAAAAGAGAAGTGAATCCCCGTAAAAATAGGACATTGAAAATATGATATCAAAGATGATGATATTGTTATTTATTCTGAAGCAACAAAAGACTCTCCTGAAGTTCAAAGTGCTTTCAATCTAAAAAAAGAACATCATCTTCCTTTAAAAATTTGGAACTATTTTGAATTTTTATGAGAATTGAGTAAGTATTTCCGCACGATTTGAATTGCTGGTACTAATGGAAAATCAAGCTCAACTTCTTTGGCTATTGTAGCATGAAAAGAATGTATTCCTGAATTATGATTATGAATTGTTTGAGCTTTAGTTCCAGATTTATGAAACAAGAGTTACTATCTAAAAGAAGAGGCAAAAGATGAATTTCATCAACTTTTTGACTATATTTTTACTGGGAAAAGACTTCCTTATGAACTCGTTAAGAAGTATTATTTCTTCTTAGAAGCTTGCGAATATAAAAGACATTTCCTTCATCTTGATTTAGAATACCTTCTAATCACTAACTTAGAATTAGATCATACTGATTATTATAAAGATTGGGAAGATTATAGATCTGCATTTTTACAGATTAATCAGAACACAAAAAAGCTCACTTTTGTTTTAGAGAACAAGGGAAATACCGTTGAAACCGATTATAGTTGATTTAAGGACATTAAAACTCTTCCTATAAGACATTTTGAACTCGATCATGTTCGATGAAAACACACCGACTGTAATGCTTCGTTAATAGCTTGATTATTACAAGAACTCAATCCTAGTTTAAGTATTGAAAGCATTGAGAAAATTTTCAAACCATTTAGATGAGTTTGGAGAAGATTAGAATATCTTTCAACATTAGAGAATTGAGCAAAGGTTTTTAGTGACTATGGTCACATTGCATCATCATTGGAAATATGATATAAAACATTAAAAGAACATTTCCCTGATAAAAAGATTTTTTGTGTTTTTCAGCCTCATCAAATGCGTAGAGTTTTAGCATGATGGGATGAATTTCAAAAAGTCATTCCTGAATTTGATAAAGCCATTATTTATTCAATTTATGCTGCCAGAGAGCCTCTTGAATTATTCAAAGAAGAGCCTCTTTTCCTTGAACACAAATTTAACAGTGTTCGCGAAGTTTGAGAATTCTTTGCTCAAGGAGTTTGAGCTGAGTATTATGAAGATTTTAATGAATTATCAAAAAGAATTCTTGAATTAACCGATAAAGATAGTATTGTTGCCGTTTTTACTGCTTGAGATTTAGATTATCAGATTAGAAAATTATTAAAACTATGTTAAAAAAAATGTGCCACCACCGTGGCACTACCCTGGATCTCCAGGTCTTTTGAAAAAGTACACTTTAAATTACTGTTTCTCACGAAACATAATTAATATATTCAAAGAGCAACTGTAATTCAATACATTTAATTGTATTCGGAAATAACAACGTCTAAATTTATATCTTTTTCTACCATTCACAACAACATTGCTAATTCTTCTTTATCAGCCTGTGAGACGCTCTTTTCTCAGTATTCATCTTTAACTACTTCAACATTATCAACAAGACTTTTCATAAATCAATTTTTATCTTTTTTAAGATTTACATCTTTTTTCAAAACAAAAACTCTTTGATAATCATCAACTTCAATATACACTCCTCAATTAAAGAATTGATAATCGAGTCTCGTTGGCTCTCAAGCCTTTAATTCATAGGTTATAAATGATATTTTTCTTAATTCAGGATACTCTTTTACATCTTCTAAGAAATCTTCTGTTGTTTTAAAATGAACTAAATTGACTCCTTTCTCACGTGAAGAGCTTTTTCTTCGGTTCTCAATTTTTAATTCATCTAATTTTTCTGAATCATTGATTCCGAAATTTCTAACGTCATATTTTAGAACATTTACTGATTGGATTAAGCGTCAAGAAAAAATATCATTAATTCACTCATAATCAATCATATAATCTACTCATCTAAAATTTACAACTACTCATGAATGTCTTCAACTTACAAGTCCTACAAAATTATCATCAGTATTTTTTAGTCTATACATTGATAGTTTTATATCTAATCCTGCTTCTCTTAGTGCATCAAAGAATTTAAAAAGCGTTAAGGTCCGATAAGAGCAGCTTCATCATTTACAATCATAATCAAAATCTCGTATTTCTTCATAGGTATTGTTGTAAAATTGTTCTCAGAGCGTCATATCTTTATATTCATCAATCGATGTTTTAGAGATTGTATTGTGTACTTTTCTTACAGAGAAATTAGAATTTAAACTATTAAGAAATGTACAAACATCAATGAATACATTTTTCTGAAATTCATCATTATTTGAGATTTTTGATTGATTTCTTATGAATCTTCTTAATTTAGTAAAAATATTATCTATTCAAGTTATCACATCTTGAGAAGATCTTGGATAGAACAAGGTATTCATAAGATCACGACAAAAAATATTTTTAAAGCGCTCTCTTCTATTTCCGATATCATTTATCTGTAACGTTTCTCTCATATGTTATTTTTGATAAACAAAAATAAAATATGAAATAATACAATAAAAGTCAAGTATTAAAAAAGCTGAAGTCTCAATAAAAACTCCAGCCTTAATCTTTATTGTACGATATCACATTGGATCCATCCAGAAATCCTCTACTGTCAGATTTGAGGGATTTTCTTGATCAGCCACAATTCTAAGTTCAAATAGCTCTTCAGGCCGCCCTTTGGCATCTGTTTTTTCTATTTTTTCTAGAAGTGGAAGTTCTGAGTTGAGAACATATGGCGAAAGGAATTTGAATCCAAACGCAAAGTAATAAGTTCCATCCTCTGCTACCTCAAGCATCTGAGGATTCATCCAATAGTAGATACAGCTGTAGAGCGCAGCACAAGCCAAGATATGAGGAATTTCACGTACAGCATTCATCTCCTCTATACCACTTGTTAGCATAACACTACTCTTGTATATTGATATCGATACGCGTTTCCCCATTTCATGGAATTCCAAAGAAATATTTTTTGACTCATTTGGCACGAGGAAGCCCGGATTTATTTTCAAATTAATTGTTAAATCGCGGACCACTTTCTCAAACTTTTCTTTGTTGTTTACTCCATCACAATGGAATAGGGGGACACCGATGAAATGTCCTTTACCATCAAAGGAAATTTCAATTGGTACTGGGATTCTTTTTGAACCAACGACTCTTCTCTCCCCAGTTCTAAGAATGTCGTTAATCAGTTCTGCATAAGGGAATCTTTCCATAACTTTACTTTTTTTATTTTTAGTATTTATTTTGTTTTAATGAATATATACACAAGGGCTTTGTTAATTTCAAGTTTTTATGCTAAAAATTTCAACTTTTTTCTTGTTTAAATTTTCTCAACTTTTTTGTCACAAAAAGCAAGTTTATTCGTATTAAAAAGTGAATCTAGAGAGAAATTCCTTGTGAGTCTAACTTTGGGTGTCATTATATATCCTAGTTTTTCTGTTAAAGATGAAATTAAATGAATATTTTAATCAGCAAGGTTGAGAAAGGCTTTCAGACGAAAGAAAGATTGCCCTTTATCAAAGAATTTGTGAGGAGAGATCAAGAGTTCCTCATAGTTTTTTGAGAACCTATGTTTTCAGAAAGAACAGGATTTATGCGATGTTGTCTCTTGTTCTTATTTTTTCATTCTTTTGAATTTTCTTTTGAGATATTCCTGAATTTAATGAATATAGAGCATTCTGGACTGAAAAGACTCCTAGTTGAAATTATGTAAGTGCTGATTATATTGCAGAAGTAATTGAAATTAACTGAGATTACATCATTGAAAAAGAAGGTAAAACTTTCCAGAACTCAGTACTTTTTGATTGAGATATTATTACTTTAAAAGATAGTGCTAAGATTATCTTTAACATTAATGATCACATCAAAACAGAGATTCAATGACCTGCAAAATTCACAATTAATAAGGTTTCAAATTGAAAATATCATTTATTCTTAATGGAATGAGATTATCTAAAGATTGATAGCGATGAAAGTGAAGATATTATTCAAGTAGAAACAGAAGAAATGGTTGTTGCTACAGAAAAAGATGAAAAAATAGCACTAACACTAACAAAGAACAATACTAAAACTACTCTTGAGAATAAATGATCTGCGCTTGTTGTTACTGACAAAGCTGAAGAAGAAGAAATTACTTTAGAGCCAGAAAAACTACTTACTATGGCTCCTAATGATATTACTCATATTAGTGATATTAAAGCATTCTCATCTGCTTTAAGTAAAGGTTGAAATCTTACTTATACAACAAGCATTACTTGAGAAGAGAAAAAAGAAGAAACTGCTGCTGAAATAACTTATAGCGAACTTGAAGGAATTATTTCTTGAGATGTCTTCTTAGCTTCATCAGAAAAATGAGTTGTTGATGTTGATAAAGAAAGCATTAACAATGATCTTTCTTATAGTTCAGATGAAAAAATTATTCCTACAGAGAATCAATTAAGTCAAATAACTGCTGCATTAAACTCAAGTTTCTTATTATGAGATGTTAAGAATCTTTATCTTGCTAAACAAAGTTGAGATACTGCTGCTGTTACTGCTGCTTATAGAACAATCCTTTGGAGAGTAAAAGCTGTTTGAGATGCTTGTGAAGTAGCTATATCACTAGATGCTACATCTAATAGCATTTTGACTCAAATTGATAAAGTTACTGAATGAATGAATAAATATCACTTCCCTCCAACTAAGAAAAACCAACTTGTTACTTTAAAGAATTGGATTAATTATGTTGAAGGAAATGATTTATCTCAGAATTGGGATGAATTCGTTACACAACTCCCTTGAAATTTGAAGTTTTAACTAAAGTTAGGAAATAATAATATATACTTTAAAAGACCTGATTTTCTTTCAGGTTTTTTGCTTTTTTTTGAATTCTGTTTATACTTGAAAAAGCTTTATAAAATCTAGATTTATGAAAAAGAGAGAAACATTTAAAGATAAATTATCAATTCCTGTAAATATTAGATGGATTTCTGCATCTTTTTTCCTTTTCATGGTTTGATGGTGACTTGGATGAGATACTTTTTTTTCTGTTTATGTAAAATCAATTTTATGAGCATGATTAGGAGTTACTTTAATCTGAACACTTTTAGCTTTAGTTAAGCTTCTTGTTACTATTCCTGTTGGAGTTATGAATGATCAAGGGAATACAAGATATCTTCTTTTACTTTGAAAACTTATCTATGCTGTAGCATGATGTCTTTATTTTACAGCATGAATTAATCATTCAGCATGATGGCTTGTTTTAGCTGTTATTGCTAACGGTATTGCAAGTGCTACAATGTTCACCTCTTATCGTAATCTCTATTGAAAAAAATGAAAAGCACAGAATCGTAGTAAAGTGTTCTGAGTATATTTTTCAAGTATGAATTTAGCTTATGTAATTTGAGCTATTCTTAGTGCTGTATTAGTATATTATATTGATTTACCTTACATGTATCTTTTTATTGTTATCTTTTCTTTATTATCTGTTATGCAAGATAGCAAGATTCAAGATTTACTTAGTAAGAAATTCAGTAAGAGTTGGAAAAAACTAGAAAATAAGATGCCTAATGTTGAATATGAAATTGATGAAGATCTTGATAATGTAAAAAAACTCCTTGGTAAAAAATGAGTTGTTCCTACGTTTATGAAAGAAATTATTTCTCCAGGACCATGGAAATCAATGTTTGTAACCTTGAAAGGATATTGAATGCCTATGTATGTTGCATTAGGAGCTGAGGCACTTGTAAATTTTATGAACTACGTTTGATTTCTTTTTATTCCTATTGTAGCACTTGAAAATAATCTAACATTACCTCAGATTGCTATTCTTTTTGCAGTTATGAAGTTACCATATATGATTAGTGTTTTATTTTGAGGTGTATGAGATAAATATAGTAAAAAAATTATTATTACTATTCTTGTAATCATTAGTGCTGTAATCTATATTCTTCTTGGAGTTTATAGCTGATTTATTGCTATTGTAATTTTAAGTTTCCTTATTTCTCTTATGATTGCTTTATTATCCCCAGTTACTTCTGCGCTTGTGACTTGATATACTAAGCCAAAAGATAATGGTGTTATGTCTGGATTACAAGAATTTGTAGGAAGAATTTGAGAAATTATTTGAGCTTTATGATTCTGAGGATTCGCAACATTAGTTTGAATGAACAGTGCTTTTGTTATTCTATGAGTTGCGTTATGAGTTTTGTGAGTATATCTTTTAGCTAAGAAAATTATTAATAGAAAAAATAAAGATAATGAAGCATTAAAAGAGAAGATGGCACACATTCCAATTGGAGGGAAATAAACCATTCAGCTTCTTTGTTTTATCTAGTACCTTATCATAATGCCTAAAGAATCTGATAATATATTTAGTAAATTCTCTGACTTCTTCTCTCCTAAAATTGATGAATGAACTAAAAGAGAACTAAATAAATTAAATGAAAAAGCAAAGGATATAAACAAAAAAATCAAAGATACTTATGGTCCTTCTTCATCTTATTACCTAAATCATATCAGATTAATCAACAAATTTAAAAAAGAACCTAAATATCTTAATATCTATAAAAAATATCTTAATAAATTCTGAAGTAATTCAGAACTATATACAAATCAGAATTCACTTAATGCACACATAGTAAATATAGCAAGTGAAACTGTTGTTAATGCTGTTAAAAATATAGAATCCTTTTTTACTCAAAACAAAGAAGATAAAAAGAAAAATGACGCGGCTAGTATGGAGCAAAACGCAAATAGAACAAGAGAAGCAATGAAAATCAACACTTGAAATAAGATAACTGAAATATCTTGAACATCTACTGATGCACTGAAATTCAAAGGAACGGACTCTAATACCTATTTTAGATCATGGATTAACGAAGATCCAAGAAAAACGTGTCGTTGATTATCTCTAAGAGAGTTGTTTTTTCAACAATTAAAAAAACAATCTTATAGCGCTGAAGAAATTAATAAAATGTATCATCAATGGAATATAGAAAGATTATCTAAAATTTCAAAATTATTTAATCTAAAGTATATTACAACATACACCCATGACAAAGGATTAGCTTCTATAAATTCAACGGATCAAGTTGGTTTAAACTATTATAAAACATTTGTCTCTAAACGATGACACATCGATAATAAAGATGAACAAGAACAAAATAATGAAAATGCTATACTAAATGAATTCTCACAATACACTCAGTGAGAATTAATTTGAGAGTTTTTAAAAAATATAGATACAAATCCTGATTGATTGTTAAATTTTCAAATTTTTATCACTTCACTTACGAATTGAAACAATGCTTTTAATTTAGAGCATGCAACCTGAAAATGGAATGAAGACACTCTTATTTTCTTAAATAACTTACTAAATGACCCCACTTTTACAAGTGAGCCAAGATATCAAGAATATGCTACAACTATAAATAAAATCCTTGAGGAACATAAAGATATTGATTATAAGAATAAAGAAAGCAAATTTAAAACATTATCCGAAGATCAAAGAATTCTTGATGAGTATTGGAAAGATCCAGAAGCTTTTTGGAAAAAACAAAATATAGAATGAAGAAGAGAATTTGAATGAATTACTACAGCTGAAATATTAGAATGATGATGAGACTATAAAACTTGAGAACAAAATTTTATAAACAAAAACTCCCAATATCTTGATTCTCAGATTTCAGAACTTTTTGAATTACCTACCTGAGAAAACTTATCTGAAAAAAACAAAGACGAAATAGAAGAAAAGAGAAGTAGAATTCGAAAGCTTTTGCCTTCTGAAGATTTAAACAGAATTTATGATGATTTTTCAAAAAATCCTGAAGTTCAAGAAAGATTTAAAAAATTTTTAGAAAAGAATAATCTTCCTGCTATTGATCTCAACAACTACTCTATCAAATCAGCTATCCTAAATGGTAATTTTGAAGGTAATAAATATGAAGAAGCTTTGAAAGATTGTTATAATGGTATATGGAGCATGTTCTGAAATGAAATCATGTGACTTACCAATAAAGCATTACAATATTTAAAGACTGAAAGTTGATGAACAGCCTTAAATATAAGAAATGAAGTATTAAAACATTTACTACCTTGAATATCTATTCGTCCTGAAAAAGAAAATAATTGAATTTTCTATTTTAGAGATGAAAACAATTTGGACACTCTTTATCAATTCGACCCTAAGACATGAGAAATTGCACTTCATGATAATATTTCAAATGGAACAGATTGAGTTGTTGATTTATGATGATGAAGTACCTCTCCATTACTAACAATCAAATGATATGAATGAATTATTAATTCTCTTCAAGTTTGAGAACTATTACCTAATTCAAAAGCTAATAATTTTGAAGAACTTCAAAAAAATTTACTCAATTCAATAAAATCTAAAATTACTGTAGATTGAGTTTCTGATATTGGTGTGGTTAATTGAAAAAATATACAATTACGTAATGAAAAAAATACTTGTAAAAATGAACTTGTTTGAGATTTTAAGTTTTTACTATGAGTTGAAGCATCAAAAGTAACAAAAGAAGAATGAATTAATTATACTCTTTTTAACAGCCTTGCTAACACCTTCAAAAAAATTGATTCAACACCATCTATTGATAATCATCAACTTATTACTATGAGAAATTTCTTCTATAAAGTTTGCGAGAGTGTAAATGCATGAAATCCTGTAAAAGCAGATATTCTTCAATGAATCCAAAATAGTGAAAATGAGAAGAAAAATGAGCAAGAAACTAATGAGAATCTTTGAAATTGGAAAGCTGATTTTATTAAAAAACTCATTGATCCACAAACAAAAACATTTAATATCGACTTAATGGAACAACTATTAAATGATTCAGAATTTCAAACAGAACTAAATAGAAGCAATTTCGCTAATTTGTTAAGAGTTGTCGATAAATGAAAAGAGTTATATGATTTGGAGATTCAAAAAAATAAAGATATTAACAACTTATATTCAGACATCAAAAAAGAGCTTTGGATTGCCTATAATGATGGTATGTTAGAAAATGAACTTTTATCATAAATATTAAGCTTTTAATTTAATTTTTTTTCGGAATTCTATTTGACTTTTAGCAACATTTATATACACTGCACCTTATAGGGCGGAAGCTTGTTTTGTTTTTTGGTAATTTGAATGAAAAATAGTCGCATTATTAAGAACATAATCATTCTCATTATTGCTCCATTTATTGCTTGGGGATTGTTATTCCTTATGAATAATTTTTCTTGATTAACTGCAAGCGTTCTTGATATATGAGAAGTTCAAAAAGTTAAAGATGAATGATGGGACTTGGCTTATAAAACAGAATGATGAATTTTTGAGATTTTTTGATCAGAAAAAGTACAAGCTTCAGATAATATTGTTGTAAAAGTTCTTTATAATCCAGATAAAATAGTATTAGATTCCTGACTTCTTTCTTGAATAAATCATGAAATTATCAGCGATAATACTTGAAACCTAGAGGTTTCTCTAAGCAAACTAAAAGATTGTGATTATAAAGAATGATGGCTTGAAATTCCTTATACTTGAGATGAAACTCAAATTCTCCTTGGTGATTCTCGGAAAGTTAATCAAAAATGAGAGAAAGAGTTACTCAGTATTTGAAATTTAAATAATTCAGAAGAACATTCGATTTTACCTTAAGAATAATCTCAATGAAAAAGTTTTTACTTTGATGTTTATCCTGCCTTTTCGGATTGTGAATATATATTGCATATGCTGCTTGATGATCTACTCTTCCTGACAATTTTCAGGTTGAAGTTAATCCATCTACTTTAAAAGTAAATCAAGCCGTAGACCTTACTATTACCGCCATCAAAAATGGTGAAGTAATGAAAAACTATGAATGATATTTTGATATTGTTGTATTGGATGAAAATAATAACATTTTACAATCCCATGAAGTAACTGTTCCTGATGGTTGATGGTGAAGTATCAGACTTCAAGATCAAGGAGTTAGACCTTATACTCAATGATTAATTCTTAATAAAGCCGGTAATTTTATAGTTTCTGTAAGTGAATTTACGAACGATTCTATTGAAGGAAAAGCTTCAATTACTGTTACTAATGATGAAGCTATAGACGTTTGAACAATTGATATTTATTCTCCTAGCCAAAACGTTACAGAAGAAAATTCTACAGTATCAGTTATGGCTAATGCTCCTGAATATGTTAACTCTCGTATACAAATCTATCTTAATGATTTACTTATTAAAGAGTGACAAACAGATGCAAACTGAACACTAAACGAGAGCATTCAAGTCACTAAAGAATGAACTAATACTCTTGAACTAAGAGCTGTTAATCTACAAGGAGCTACTGTTGCTCAATCACAAATTATTACTTTCAATTATTCTCCTATTCCTACAGATTTACAGCCTGAAATTATTATGTCTCCTAACAGAGACTTAAAGCTTTGAGATATTGTTCGTTTCGAAGTTTGAACTGATGAACATGTAAGTTCTGTATCTCTTTCAATATCATGAGTTCAGGATTATCCAATGGATAAAGAATGAGACTGATATTTTACTAAAAAATTACAATTAACAGCAACTGGAGACCAAGTTGTTAATGTTCAAGTAACTGCAGCAACTGAACCTATACTATATACCTGACTTTATTACTTTACTGTTGAAGATAATATTAAAATCGTCAACTTAAAGATTTACGCTGATGAAACAACAAATTGACTCATTCACCTTGAGTGGGAAACTGCAGGTTGAGTTAGCGATGATTATGCGGTAACTTATTGGATTAAAGGTACTAAAGAAGAAGATGCTTGGACTGATTTTGCTAAATGACCAAATCATGATGTGCGTGTTGGTCCATGACAAACTTATTTGTTTAGAGTCTATGCAACTACTGCAGAACATGTTGCTGAATGAATTCCATCTGAAATCAGTGAATTAAGATATGATTGATTAGGAACTGGAGAGATAACAACAGATCCATTAGTTTCAAAACCACGTCCTGATGATCCAGAAGATACAGGACATTCATCAGCAGAAACTGGTGAAGTTATTATTGAAAAACCTTGAATTGTTGAGGAAGAAGAACACTATGTTCCTGATGCACCAACTTGTATCATTACCAGTATTCAATTTGATACAGAAAAAATAGGTAACAAAAATTATCTTATTTGGAGTCCTATTAAAAATGTAGAGAAATATCTTATTTATAAATCTGATTTTGCTGATTGAAGCAATAAAAAATACGTTGGAGAAACTGATTTACCAAGATTCGAATACCCTTTTGATGCTAAAGCAAAAGAAGAAATTTATGCTTATTATTCTATTGAAGCTGTTTGTACTGATTGAAAGAAGATGATGGTTTCTGAAGCAAATAAAGTACAAGTTTGACCATTTGAAGATATGATGCTTATTCTTATTGCAACAGTTCTTCTTTATCTAATGTATAGAATTTATACTTACCGCATATAATTTCTAATATCAATTTTCTAAGCAATTTTTTAACAAAAAAATATCTTTTATCTTGAAAAAAAATATGGAATTAACAAAAAACTACGAACCCAAAAAAAACATCAATAAAATTAAAAAAGATTCTGTTGATTTCCTATTTCCTATCTTTTTGCCTTCCTATAGAAAAGTTAATTGAAAAAATCTTTCATGATATCTTAATCAATCTGTAGCTTGGAGAATTAGATCAAAAAAAATATGAAAGAATATTCTTCCTTGTTTTATTCGTAACGTTGATACTCTTTGAGATTCATTAGTATTAGAGAATAAAAATGAATTAATTTTCCCAGCAAAACTTCAAAGACTTTATAATCATAAGAATAAAATTTATAAAAAGATTTTACCTGTTCTTTCTCAAATTTTTACACAGGCTCATTTTGATAATATCTACAATTTTTCATTGAGTGATGAAAAGAACTTAGCAATATTAAATAAATTTCAAGAAAAATGACTTTGGAAAGAAAAAGAACAATTAGTATATTGGGATATTAGTACACAAAGTATCGTTGAAGATGATGCTATCGAACGAAGAGAAGAAGAGTGAATAAAACTTACTATTAAATGTTTTGTTGAAACAAAAAATGATGTTTTCCCTCTTGTAATTGATGATCCAACACTCTTTTTCTCAGATGTTGCAGTTGTTGTGCATTCAAATGATAAAAGATATAAGAAACATATTGGTAAAAACATTATCGTTCCTGTTATTAACAAACCTATTCCTATTCTTTCTTCAAATAATATTGATACCATCAAAGATAACTGAATTTTAAGAGTAAATCCTTTAATTAGTGAAGAATTATTAGAGAAAGTTAAAGAACTTGGACTTTCAACAACTGAGGATTATGTTGATAAGAATTGATTGTTTATTGATAAAGTTGAGAATTTCTGATGAAAGTCTGTTTTTGAATTTACTGATAATATTATAGAAACACTTTCAACTATTTGAAATCTTGAATCTCAAGAAAAGATTATTCAAAAGATTCCTTATTCAAAAGCTACTGGACAACGCTTAATTAAAAAAGTTGTTCCTATGCTTGTTCTTGATTTTTCTTGACTCAAAGAAGAGTTTGATACCTGGTTTGATGAATATTTTTCTGAATATAAAGAAAGTATTATAAATGATAATTATGAGATTATTATTGAAACCAAGAATCCTTATTCTCAGAAATTAAGTGTTATTGAAGATGAAAATTGAGGATTTAATCTTTTTAACATTCTAAATTATAGTTCTTGATCTAGTTTCTCATTATTACTCCTCCATTGGTTAAAAAAAGGACATCTTAATCGAGATTTTTCTATTAATGAATTGATTGATCTTATCTTTCTTTTAACAGAAGAAGAATGGGATGATTTTAAAAATCAAATTGATTGAAAAAAAGACGACTTAGAAGAACTAAGAACAAAAACCATTTCTGAGAATTGAATGCAAATTGTTGAAGAATTATATTCTGAATTAGAGAATATTCCTTGGATAGAACAAGTTTCTGACAAAAATTTTTCATTTAAACCTCAAAAACTTTTAGGAGAAGGGAAAAAATTACGATATATTTCTTGTTCTGATAGTTTTCTTCAAGCATTGGCTCTTATTCAAATTTCGACTTCTCAATTTGTTTTCCATATAGATGAACTATCTCCTCATACCATAAAGAACTTCTTTTTCTTTCTTTTCCTTTTGAATTGAAATCAATGTTCTATTTTTCCACATGAAGAATGAGAAATAAAAAACATCAACTATCCTGAAAAATTTAGTAAGTATTCTGAAATATATTGATGGGAATCACTAAGATTATTCAATATTCAAAATGAGAAGTTTGATGAATGAAAACTACAAGAAACTTTTTGATATTTAAAGCATCTTTGGAATCTCTTTAAAATTCTTTATGAAAATTGAGCTTATCCAGAAACACTCCCTAACAATTATGAAATTGATGGGAAATGAATGCGAGCTTTAAATAAATGGAATGAGATTAAAACAAATTTAGAAAGCTTCTCTATCAATTCTATCGAATTTACAGAAACTATCAAAGAATTAAAACATTATACTAGAGAACATTTCACTTGGTATTATACATTACTTAAACAGGAGAAAAAAGATTGAGATAATGCAATTATTCTTGCAGGTCAAATCTTTATGGATATTTTACTTCATCTAGAACCAATTATCCCAGAATTTGTTATCATGGTTGAGCAAATTTTAGGAAAAGAAATTGAGGCACCTTTGATTACTAAATTCTACTGTGAAGTTAAGGATTATAAAATCAATCTCGTTTTTGATATCTTTTATTCAATTTATCAAGAAAAGAATTCTTTATGATTAAAGAAACATGTTCCAATTGATTTCTTTATTCAAGCTAATCCTAACATTATTGAAGTAATTGAATCTTATATTCCTAGCTTAGAATTCTTATTCAAAATTAAGAATTTCAGTTTTATTAGGACTAATGAAAATTGTCCTACTTGATATAAAACTTTCTCAATTCTTGATATCACAATGTGAATCAAAGAGCATACATTAGAAAAGAAAGAAAGCACTTTAGATGAATTAGAAAGAGAATTTAAATCAAAAAAAGAAACTGCTGATTATCTAAGATCTATGCTAATGGCACTTTCTTCTATGCCACTTACTCCATCTGAAAAGATTGAAGAAAAGCAAAAAGAATTAGATACAGTAATGTCTGAAATACAACATTTAGAAATAAAAATACAAAAAGCCAAGATGGAAAAGAAGGCATAATAACGAATTCCTTGAAGAATTTGTGGAAATACTTATAATTAAAGTTAATCAAATGTTTTATATTTTTGTTTAATTATTGTTAAAAATGACAAAAACACCCAAACAAACACTATGGGCTTGGTCATGATCGTTCCTTGTTGTGTTTGTTATTTTATTTTGACTTATCTATGCAAGTAATCTTTCATCTCAAGTTGAGAATGAGGCAGAAGAGGTTACAGAACCAAAAGTTGCTACATTATCAGATTTTTCACATAATCTAATGATTGAAAAACCAGGTAAATTTGCATCTTCACAAGATATTATTGTTACTTCTCAAGCTAACTGAAAAGTATCTGCTATCTATTTTAAAGAAGGACAAGAAGTAAAATGAGGACAACCAGTCGTTGCCTTATCTGATACTATTGCTAGTTATAAGTTACAAGTTGATAATGCAAAGAATGCTCTTAATAGAGCGATCTTAACAAAGCAACAAACAGAGCTTCAAATTAATCAGCAAATTGAATCTGCAAAAAATGCTTATGAAAATGCACAAAAATGATTTGATTTAGCTAAGAAAAGTTCTGAAATTAGTGTTAAACAAGTAAGAAATTCTGTAAGTAGTGCTGATAGTAGTATTGATACTCTTAGAAATTCATTCCTTGCATTAAAGAATTGAACAATAAATTATTTAGATACTGTTATAGATACTTCTGATGCTCTTTTATGAGTTTCTCAATATTATGAAGACAATCTAGATAAGGGAATTGAAGTTTATGTGTGAGCTAAAGATGCTACAAAAAAAGAAAATGCTAAGCAACAACTTAGAGACTTATATAAAACTAAAGATGATATAAAGGCTCTTGCTGATATCCCTGAAGATATTGATCAACTTAAAACTTCAGTAAATAAACTTGATTCTGCAGCTGAACAAATATCTAAATTCTGAGGTACAATGGTTGAAGTTATGAGAAATTCAATAGCATCTGATGGATCTTTATCACAAGCTACTATTGATAAATATATATCTACTTTCCAATGATTTGAAGCTACTAGTGCTGCTTGAGGAACTAACCTAAGATGAACTATTACTAGTTTCAAAAGTCAAGTTGATGCTCAAATCTCTTGATCTTGAACACTTGCCCAAGAAAATGCTAATCTTACTCTAGAAGACACTATCAACAAGACAGAGAATGCATTATTCCAAGCAGAAATTGGTCTTAAAAATGCTAAAATTGCTTATGATACTGTATTAGAAAACAAAGATGTTCAATTAGCTATTCTTGATAATGCTATTGTATCTGCAAAGATTGGTTATGAAAGTGCTTTAACACAATATAATAAATTATCTGTAAGAAGTCCTGTTACATGAATCATCTGAGAAATTCTTACTACAGAATGACAAGAAGTTTGAGCAGGTACGCAAATGTTTAAAGTATCTGGTATCAAAAAACAACAAATTGAAGTTTATATCACTTCTGATGAATACCAATACATTCAAAGTGATAAACCAGTTGAAGTTGTTTATCAAGAAAAAGTTCTTACTTGAAACATTGATTCAATAAGTACTGTTGCTGATAGAACAAATCTCTTTAAAGCAACTATACAATTAAATTCAGATGTTTCTCTTCTATGAGATATCGCAAAAGTAAGATTCCCTATCAAAGTAGTAGATAATACTATACTTCCACTTGATTTAGTGAAGATTCTTAACGATAATGAATGAGAAGTTAAGATTTGGAGTTGAGATACAACTGAATGATTGACTATAGAGATTAAAAAAGTTTGGTGAAATTTTGTGGAGTTAAAAGAAGAACTTCCTTGAGATACTCAGATAATTGTAGGATAAAATTTTTAATAAATAGAAGACCTTGAGAAATTACTTTTTATCTCAGGGTTTTTTATTTTATTAAATTCTTTAAGAATATGCTCAACTTGATTTCTTAAGGCATTTTTTTATAAGCTAAACGTTGTAATTTTTTGAATAATTGGATTAGTTCTATATCCTATTCTCATATATGCGTTATCAAATCTTAAATCAAGATGCTGATTTATCTCTTATTGAAAGATTATTAAAAGTAAGAAACATATCAGATAATATTGAAAACTTCCTTAATCCTACTCTAGCAAATTATTGGCTAGATCCTTTTTTGTTAAATGATATGGATAAAGGAGTCGATAAAATTATTCAAGCATTAAAAAATAAAGAAAAAATTGTTGTTTTCTGAGATTATGATGTTGATTGAATTACTGCAAGTTACACTTTATATAAATTCATTACAAAATATTTAAACTACAAAAATATTACTATTAGATATCCAAATAGAATTGAAGATGGATATTGAATGAAGCCAAAGCATCTTGATGAGATGAAAAAAGAAGGTGTTGATTTAGTGATTACCGTTGATAATGGAATTACGTCTCTCGCAGAGGCTGAATATGCTAAAGA
Source organism: uncultured bacterium (assembly GCA_946611795.1). GTDB lineage: Bacteria > Patescibacteriota > Gracilibacteria > Absconditabacterales > Absconditicoccaceae > HOT-345. The sequence goes on along the minus strand of CAMOEC010000031.1, from coordinate 4,312 downwards.
ATTGTGAATTACACTTATTATCACAGATCACCACCATGCATTAGATACTTTACCCGATGCTTATGCTGTAATCAATCCACAAGTTTCTCCTGATTATCCTTTTAAAGGATTAGCAGGTGTTTGAGTAGCGTTCAAAGTTTTAAATGCCATGCTCTTAAAATCAACCATCAGCAAAGAAGTTAAAAATGAGATTTTTAATTATTTTTTACCTATTATAGCAATTGGTACCGTTGCAGATGTTGTACCTTTAGTTGATGAAAACAGAGTTATAGTAAAAAGGTGATTGGAAATAATGAATCACCATCCTGAATCTTTACCAAGATGATTAGCGGGGTTTCTTAAGTTTTTAAATATTAAATGAAATATTGATACTTTCCATATTTGATTTGTTATTGGACCAAGAATTAATGCTTGAGGAAGATTAGAAAGCCCATATGATAGTCTTAAAGTACTTTTATGTGAAGATGAAAATCAAGAAAAATATATTCAGAAAATTGAAGATATTAATACTGAAAGAAGGAGAATGCAGGATCAAGCATTTAGAATTGCTGAAAAACAATTAGATCCAGAGAAAAAATTCTTATATGTTTGTGATGAGGATTTTCATGAAGGAATTATTTGAATTGTTGCCTGAAGAATTACCGAGAAATATAACAAGCCTTCTGCTGTATTTAAAATTGATAAAGAAAAACAACAAGCTGTTGCTTCTCTAAGATGACCAGAGTATTTTAATGTTATTGAAATGATAACGAAAGCATCACCTTATTTAAAAAGATTCTGAGGACATAAATGAGCTTGAGGTTTAACAATCGAATTACAAGATTTAGAAAAAGTTATTAAAATCTTTGAAGAGCACTGTGATAGCTGTATTTCTCAAGAGAATTTAGAAAAAATTACTGTTATTGATACCGTATTATTACCTCATGAATGGAATTATGAGGAATTGAGTGAAATTGAATGTTTGGCTCCATTTTGAGAAGGAAATACAGAACCAAGTTTTCTTTTAGAAAATGTTAAAGTTGAAAGAGTTGAAAAGGTTTGAAAAAATTGATGAGCCCATTTAAAGATTTTTTGAAAATTCTGAGAAGAAACCATTACCATTGTCTTCCGATGAAAATGAGATGAAAGTGAAAAGATATGAGACAAGCTTTCTATAATTTGAAACATAAAAAGAGACACCTATAATTGAGGTTTCTTTGTCCACTGAATTAGTTGGCTTGAATAATTACTTATTTTGACACTCAAATACTATACACCTTATTGTCTGTAATTCATGAATAAACCTTATATTGTTTATCATGAAGTTGCATAATTCATTCCCGTGAAAATTTAATCCCTGAGATTTCTTGATTCTTTTTTTCATATGATTTAATTTTAACATTTTTTCAATCCTCAAAAAAACAAGCATTACTTGTTTTTATTAGACACTCCTCTGCAGTTCGAAGTAAAAAGAAATTTTTTCGAGATTTTTCTCAAATAAAAGCATATTCATCGTCTGAAAAAAAATCTAACATTTCTTGAGATCTTTCTTTTATTTCCTCAACATCGATTCCTATTTTTTCTTCTGAAATTGCCAAAAAGATAGTATCTCAAGTATAAGAAGTTGATACATATTTTCACTGATAATAATGCTCAGAATCAATCTTTAAAAGCGTTTCTTCATCAGCTTTAAAATATTCTTTATATGTTAAGAATTTATACAACTTTTGATTGTAGTATGGGGGTTGAATAATCTTCAAAAAGCTATCAGAAAAAGATTTTTCCAAATTTTCCTTCTCGTTTTTGTCAATTTTTTGTAACAATAACTGCATTAAAGAAGATTATGTAAAATAAAGCTAGCTATTCAAGGTTTGAATAAGTTCTTTATTAATAATATTTGTATGTTTCTCAGAAACTTTTCGCATTTTCTGGAAGCTTTTTACTATTGAAGAAAGGTTTTGATATACTTCCTCATTTTCTTGAAAATAGCTTTTCAGTAGTTGAAAAAAATCTACAACACTTTGATAATCCATATTTATTATCTCTTCAATTAACTGGCTATTCTCTTCTCCTTTAACATCCATAAAGATTTCTGAAATTCTTTTACAGTTTTCAGCAGCTTTTAGTCCTTGTCTTTCTAAGAATTTTCTTCCTCTTTCTCAATCTTTTTTAGCATCTTTTTCTATCTTTTCTGCAAATAGTTTAAAACTATTTTTTGGATTAAAAAGAATATACTTCTCTATTATTTCTTCTGTTGAGAAAGGATATGATGGCAAATAATTTTTATGGTTTGATTTTCTTATCTCTTCCATTGATTTTATAAATCTAATAATCTTTCTTTAATTCTTTTATCTCATAATACCTTCATTACAGAGAATAGATCTGGAGTCTGTTTAGCTCAACAAAGTTGAATTCTCAAGAACATTGCCAAATCACCAACTTTTCATATAAATCCTCATTGTTTAAATTCAGCGTTATTTGCTGCAAATCCATATTTTTTACCAATTTCTTTTAATTGATCAAACCAAGTGAGAACATCACCTGAAAGATTATAATTTTGCGCATAATCCTCTGCAAAAGCTTTTAATGTTTCTAATGGTATATTTTCTGGGAATTCTGGTTTATTTCACTTTATTTCTGGCCATTTCTCATCAAAGAAGAAAAGGATATTCTTCTCTATATCTGTATAAAGAGTAAATCTTTTTGGGTCTTTTTCTGTATGTCTTTCAATATTAAGAGCAGCTCTTGTATATTCAGGATCTTTTTTCATAAGATTAGCCAATTCTGTATGATACTTTTCTGCCCATTCTAATCATTGATTATATAATTCTTCAGTAGATATTTTTGAAAGATAGATATTAGCAATATTTTGTAATTTAACAAAATCAAATAATGGACCTGCAACATTCATTTTCTCAATTGAGAATTGAAAATCCATAAATGACTTATCTTCATTTTCTCTTTGCCAATCCTCATAAGATGAATCTGCCAAAGTCATAATATATTCAAGCAAAGCTTGAGCTGGATATCCTTCTTCAAAGAAATATTCAACATTTGCTTCTGGATCTTTTCTCTTACTAAGCTTTCTTTTTTTTCATTCATCCAACTTACAGATAGGAGCAAGATGACAATACTGTGGAGCAGGTAAATTAAATGCATTAAACAATTGAAGGTGCAATGGAACTGATGTTAACCATTCTTCACTTCTTGTAATAATTGTAACTCCCATTAGAGTATCATCAACAATATGAGCTAGATGATATGTTGGAAGACCATCTCATTTTATTAATACAATATCATTATAGTTATCAATCATTGATATATCTCCTCTTATCAAATCATTGAATACGATTTTTTTAGAAGTATCACCATGAGAACGGAATCTTAATACAGGGAAAGTATCACCCTCTTCATGAAATTTCTCAAGAAGTTCATCTGGGGTTTTATTTCTTCGTTCTGAATAATTTCCATATATTCATGGTATTATTTTTGATACCATCTGCATCTCTCTTATTTCATTTAGTTTTTCTTCAGACATCCAACAAGGATATGCCATACCTTGAGATAAAAGATGTTTCGCAAAAACTTTATATAAATCACCTCTTTTAGATTGAGTATATGGACCGTATTCTCCTTTTTCTTCATTTGTATTAATTGGACCTTCATCAAATTCAATTCAGAATTTCTGTAATGCAGAAATAAGAAGTTCTGCAGCTCACTCAATTTCTCTTTTTTGATCAGTATCCTCTATTCTTAATATCATAATTCCATTATTTTGTTTTGCATATTTCCATCCTACGAAAGAAGTATATAGTCCACCAAAATGAAGATATCATGTTGGACTTGGTGCAAAACGAAGAACTTTATCAGTAGTTCTCTTAGGATATCTATGTAATAGTTCTTCAACTGTTTCATGTACGTCAGGAAACAAAATATCAGCTAATTCCCCTCGTGTTGTCATAATCTTTTTATCTTTTATAAAACGACTTAAATGTAGTTAATTAGAGTATAAAAACAAGATTTTATGATATTAAAAAATGCGTCACTATATTAACACTAGGACGCATTGTTCTTTTAAATCCATTTAAAGGACTCTCTTATAACGGTATATTACCGTATCCTTCAGCTGAAGCATAAGACAAACTGGAGCGAAGCCTGGGTTCTTTTCTTCAACACGCTTGATAGCAGCAATGAATACCGATGGCTCCTTTTCAAAGTCGAATGGAACCATTCCCTTATGCTGGTCACCAATTTTGATAGTAACCAAGCTACCCTCTACCTCAACTTTTATTGTCCTTCCGGAGATGAGGTACTCTTCGAAACCTTTTAATTC
>CAMOEC010000030.1 GCA_946611795.1 uncultured bacterium | reverse complement strand
TAAAGACTATGCAGTTAAAGCATGTGCACTATGATTAATGTGAATAGATATGAAATATTTCCAACCATATAAATTGGTAACAAGAGCACAATTTGGAACAATAATGTGAAGACTATTATGGTGAAAATTAGTTTCAAGACCATACTATGCAAAACACATGTCTAGATTGAAAGAGAATTGAATAATGACACAGATAGATAACCCAGAAGATAGAATTGAGATAAGAAAACGAGCATGGTTAATGTTTATGAGAAGTGAGAAATACTTTAAGGTGAAATAATATGTTTTATACAATATAATAATTATGATGACAACTGAATATATAGCATGTAATTGAGTAAGATGTAGAAAAGTGTTTTATAAATGAGAATACTACTACTGTTTTGCTGATACTATTAAAGCAACAATTAATACTAAGAATGTAAAAGAATATATTAAGTCACTTTTGCATAATGATTTATTGAAAAGGCATTTCCATTCTCATGAAGTTTTCTTAGATGTTGAAACAACAAGTTGAGTTCAAAAGATGAGATGTTTTAATTGAGAGTGATTAACTAATGTCTTTGATTATTTCTCTAGGAGAAAGAAATATGAAAGTGGACTTAGAAAATATAAAAAAGTAGTAATGCATTAAAATTGGAAAGATACTGGAGCAAATCTAGTATCTTTTTTAATATTAGAATAATGAATTTTATTTTTATGGTCTTTTTAATCTGTGTAATGGCTAAGTAGAAATCACACATTTAAACTAGTTGAAATTATTATGCTGTTTTCTTATATTATAAGTGTTTTATTATGTATGTGTTTTTTTGTGATGACATTAGAACAATCAATATCTGAGGCAGAAAAAATGGTATGACGCAAAGCTGTAGAAAAAAAGATTAGAGAAACTAAGAAGTTCTTTGCTAGTGCTATATATAAAGAAATTGTGTGAAATGAAGATGATGATGTTGAAGGGTATGAAGAAGATGCTTTAAGTTATTAATGTATGATTTTAATGAAAAAGATACTCTTCTTGTTCGGTCTATTTTTCTTTCCGTGAATTACCGGGGCTGCTAATTTAGTTGATGTCCCTGATTTTTTTAATCTAGAATTATGATCAGATAAGGCTGAAGTGAATCAGGAACTTTCTATTACAATTACTGCAATTAGAGATTGAAAGGTAATGGAAAATTATGATGGAGTGTTTCTGGTTTCTGTTTTAGAAAATTGAAATGTTCTATGAGATGCTGACGTTAAATTAGCTAATTGATGATGGTGAGAATTTAATGCTAATAATAAATGAAGGACTGTTTATACTAATTGAGTAACTTTTTTAAGAAAGTGAAAATTTCGCATCGTTGTTTCTGATTTTTTAGATGATGCAACTATTTGAAGTTTTGATATTACTATTTATGCGGATGGTTCTTGAATTAAAGAGCTAACAACCTATTCTCAGGAAGTTATTGATTGATATAATTGGGCTTATTCTCACTGAATAACAACACAGAAAATAGATGCTGCGAACTTGTGATGATTATTAACAAGACAAGCTATGGCCAAGATGATAGTAACATTTTCGATGGATATTTTGAAAAAAGCACCAGATTATACAGTAAGATGTAATTTTGATGATTTAATGACGTGATCGAGTTTGAATGATTATATAAAACTAGCATGTCAATTGTGATTAATGGGACAAAATACTTCAAAATTTAATCCTACATGAACGGTATCTAGAGCTCAATTTTGAGCGATTCTTTCAAGAGCAATATGGTGAAGTGATTATGAATGATGAACTCCATATTATGCTAAACATCTTCAAAAACTAAAAGAATTATGAATAATGTGAAAAATAGCTAATCCTGAGTGAAGAGAAGAAATGAGAGGATATGTGATGCTTATGATGAAGAGAGCATCAGAGTTATTGAAATAAAAATAAATCTTTTATTTCTTGAAAAAGAGAGGTATTAGATGAAAAATAAGCTTTTGTTAATTATTATATTCTGTTTTATCCTTATCGGTTTCTTATTTTTTCAAAATACTAAATTTTTTAAAAGTAATGAAATTATAGAGCCTGATATTGAGGAATTAGAGAGTGCATATCAATGGGCTTTTGAGAATAAAATTACTTCACAATCTACAATAGAAAATGCTAATTTGAATTGATATATAACAAGAGCTCAATTGGCAAAAATGATGAGTAGTTTTTCATCAAATGTTTTAGGTAATTATCCAAATACTTGAGAAAACTGTGAGTTTAATGATGTTGAGGATTTAGATGCAAATTTACAATTAGGTATTCTTCAGGTTTGTCAGTTCTGAATAATGTGAAAAAATGTTAAGAATTTCAGGCCTTCAGATAGAGTTACTTTATGAGAATTTTCAGTTGTTTTAACAAGAGCTTTGTGGTGAGATGAGTTTCAATGATGAGAGCCTTATTATAAAAAATCGTTAAAGGTTCTAAATAAACTTTGAATTGTAGATGATATTTCTTGACCATTAGTTGATCAAAAAAGATGATGGGTTATGCTTATGCTAAAGAGAAGTAGTGATGTTATAAAGAAATCTAAAAAAGAAATTGATGATTTAATTTATAGAGAATATTTTGTTCCTGGTTTTAATTTATGAGATTGAAATATGATTCCAACATTATGATTTTGAATATGGTGACTTGATGATCAACAGGCAGAAACTTTGGTATATGAGGCATTAAAAATAGGATATCGTCATATTGATACCGCAAGATATTATGCAAATGAGAAATGAGTTTGACGTGGTATCCAAAGAGCTATCAATGAATGAATCATAACAAGAGAAGAAGTTTTTGTTACTACGAAGGTTATCCCTTCTAATTATTCTGATCCTAATAAAGAAGTTGATATTGCTCTTGAAAATTTGTGATTAGAATATATAGATTTGATGTTAGTTCATCAACCATGAGCTAATGATAATGGTCTTTATCATGCTTTTGAAAAAGCAGTGGAGGAGTGAAAGGTTCATTCAATTTGAATATCTAATTATTATACTCCTGATGAGTTTGATAGAATGTATGCTATGGCTAAGATTAAACCAGTTGTTGTTCAGAATGAAAATCATATTTTTTATCAAAATACTGAATTGAAAAAGCATATAAAGAAATATTGAACAGTATTAGAATCTTGGTATCCATTAGGTTGAAGCTGACATATTAATGAAGTTCTTTCTAATGGAACTATAAAAAGGTTAGCAGAAAAATATGATAAAACTCCTGCTCAAATTGTATTAAGATGGCAGTTACAAGATTGAAATGTTGCTATCCCTTGATCAAGTGATATTGAACATTTGAAAGAGAATTATAATATCTTTGATTTTGAATTAACTAATCAAGAAATGAAATTAATTCATGTAATTAATAAAAATAAGAGATATGAGAACTTTTAAACTTTTACTTCTTTACTATATGTTTTATGGATACTTTAACCGCTATAACAACTCGTAGATCAATAAGAAATTATACTGGTGAAGAGTTAGATATTGGTTTAATTAAAGAACTTCTTCAGTATGCACTTTATGCACCTTCTGCTCATAATCAACAATCTTGGAAATATTATATTGTTTCAAAAAAAGAAGATCGCAAATTTCTTTCAGAAGTAATGGAATTCTGAAAAATGCTTCCTAATGCTTGATGAGCTGTAATTGCATGCTTTGATAAGGACAAAGTAAGAAGTATGGAATTTGTTCCTCAAGATATGTGAGCAAGTATCCAAAGCTTTTTATTAGCAGCTCATGAGAAATGAATTGGTAGTGTATGGCTTGGACTATATCCTCATGAAGTTGAAATGAAAAAGATAGCAGAGCATTTTAATTTTGCTGAAAATGTTGTTCCTTTTGCTATTATTTCTTTGTGAAAATGAGTTTGAGAATTACCTGAGAAGACATTAAAAGATGAGTGAAAAATTGAAGTACTTTAATTTTTTTATAGTTATTCTATGAATGTAATTATAGAAGAGTCTCGAAAAAAAATTTTGAATGATGAATTCTCTAAGCCATATTTTCCAAAGATAAAGGAATTTCTTCAAAAGGAAATTGCTTCATGATATACGATTTATCCTAAGGGTAAGGATATTTTTAATGCATTTAATTTAACTCCTTTTGATAATGTGAAGGTAGTTATTCTTTGACAAGATCCTTATCATTGAGAATGAGAAGCTCATGGTCTGAGCTTTTCTGTTCCGTTGTGAATTAGAATCCCCCCTTCATTAAAAAATATTTTTAAGGAATTAGAGGCTGATTTATGAATAAAAGCTCCAGATAATTGAAATCTAGAGAAACGAGCAAAACAAGGAGTTCTCTTGTTAAATGCAGGATTAACTGTTAGAAAGGATACTCCAAATTCTCATAAAGATGCATGATGGCATGTTTTTACTGATGCTGTTATTAAGAAGCTTTCTGATGAGAAGAAGTGATTAGTATTTATTCTTCGGTGAGCTTTTGCACAACAAAAAGAGGAGCTTATAGATACTAGTAAACATTTGGTTATCAAGTCTGCTCATCCTTCTCCTTTTT
>CAMOEC010000029.1 GCA_946611795.1 uncultured bacterium | reverse complement strand
GTTAGAGCGCACCTCTGATAAGGGTGAGGTCGGTGGTTCGAGTCCACCCACGCCCACCATTCTTAACGGGAACTAGCTCAGATGGCTAGAGCGCTTGGTTTGGGACCAAGAGGTCGCGAGTTCGAGTCCCGCGTTCCCGATGTTTGAATAAGAAAAATGCTTAAATAAAATCTTTAGGTATATTGCCTTACATTGGTTTGGTTAATATCTAGAGAAAGGGTTTTGAAAGAAAGTTGGTGGCTTGTCGCCTTGATGAGATCTGCCAAATGATCAAAATCAACTTTTTTTTTGAGAATCCGCTTGAAATTGAATAGCAAATTCTTATATACATTAGCTATGTTTAACTTTTAGTTTATTAAAACACAATTACTATGGCTACTAAACCACACGTAAACGTTGGAACTATTGGTCACGTTGATCACGGTAAGACAACATTGACTGCTGCTCTTACAGCTGTTGCAGCTACAAAAGGGTTTGCAGAATTCACAGCGTACGATCAAATCGATAACGCTCCAGAAGAAAAAGCAAGAGGTATTACTATTGCTACAAGACATGTAGAATATGAAACTGAAAACAGACACTACGCACATATCGATTGTCCAGGACACGCCGATTATGTAAAGAACATGATTGTTGGTGCTGCTCAAATGGATGGTGCTATTCTTCTTGTTGCTGCTACAGATGGACCTATGCCTCAAACTAGAGAACACGTTCTTCTTGCAAGACAAGTAAATGTACCAAAGATTCTTGTTTTCTTAAACAAGTGTGATATGGTTGATGATCCTGAAATGATCGACCTAGTTGAAGAAGAAATTAGAGATCTTCTTTGAAAAGAAGGATATGATAGAGATTGTCCAATCATCAGAGGTTCTGCTCTTAAGGCTGTTGAAAACCCAACTGATGAAGCTGCTGCAAAACCTATTTGGGATTTGTTTAATGCTTTGGATACTTATATTCCTCTTCCAGAAAGAGATAACGCAAAACCTTTCTTGATGCCAGTTGAAGATGTATTCTCTATTAAAGGTAGAGGAACTGTTGCAACAGGTAGAATTGAAAGAGGTGTTGTTAAAATGAATGACGAACTTGAACTTCTTGGTCTAGGTGCTGATCCTTTGAAGACTGTAGTTACAGGTATTGAAATGTTCCATAAACAATTCCCAGAAGCTGAATCTGGAATGAATGTTGGACTTCTTCTTAGAGGTGTAGATAAAGATTCTATTGAAAGAGGACAAGTACTTTGTGTTCCTGGAACAGTTAAGACTTTCAAGAAATTTGAAGCTGAAGTATACGTACTTAAAAAGGAAGAAGGAGGAAGACATACTCCATTCATGAGTGGTTATAGACCTCAATTCTTCTTGAGAACTACTGATGTTACAGGAAATATTGAATTAGCTCCAGGAGTTGAAATGATTATGCCTGGTGACAACGCTAAGATTATTGTTGATTTGATTTATCCAGTTGCTATGGAAGAAGGTTTGAGATTCGCTATTAGAGAATGAGGAAGAACTGTTGGTGCTGGAGTTGTTACAAAAGTAATCGAATAATTAAACATAGAAAAACAGGCCTTGGATAAGGTTATATAGTATTCTGAGGTCTGTTTTCTTATATTTATTTTTGCTATCAAAGGATATATGTCAGCTGTAAAAAAAGATCAGACTCCAAAGTTGAGAATAAAATTAAAGAGTTATGATGTAAGAATGTTGGAAGCTTCTGTTTCTAAGGTTGTAGGTTTGTTGGTTAAATCTGGTGCTGAAATAAAAGGTCCAATCCCTTTGCCAAAGAAAAGAAAGGTTTATACAGTGTTGAGATCAAACTTCAAGTTTAAGAAATCTAGAGAACAATTCGAAAGAATTTCTTATACAAGAGTAGTTGATGTTGTAGAAACTGGTTCTAAAACTATGGAATATTTACAAAATCTCGCTATTCCTGTAGGAGTACTTGTAGATGTTAAAGTTTTTTAGGCTTGGAGAATTATAAAATACGAATTACGAATTGTGGGTGTTAACTTATTCGTAATTGGTAATTTGTACTTTGTTTTTAATTGATCAGAATTGTGATAATGGCTAATAAATGAGGAATTGTTGTAGCAAAGCAAGACATGACAAAAATGTGGATTGATGATAAATTTGTTGCTGTTACTCTTGTAAAAGTGCTACCTCAAGAAATTATTAGATATAAGACAGTAGAAAAAGATGGATATGTTTCAGCTGTTATTGGTGTAGAAAAAAAAGAGTTAAATAAAGAGAAAGGACAAAAAGTTGACTATTCATTAATGACTGAATTCCCAGTAGATGATGCTTTTATGTCAGCACATCAAGCTTGAGATATCTTGGATGCTGCTCTATTTGATTGAGTAACTTCTGTAACAGTTGTTTGAACAACAAAAGGTAAAGGTTACCAAGGTATGGTTAAGAGATGCCATGTTAAATGAGGTTGAGCTACACACGGTCATAAGTTTACGAGAAGTGGTGGTTCTAAAGGTAATAGAAAGCCTAGAAGAACAATGAAAGGACATCCTCATGCAGGACATATGGGATTAGAACAAGTTACTATTAAAAAGATTCCTCTTGTATCTAAATTAGAGAAGGATGGAGATAAATTCTTAATAGTAAAAGGTTCTCTACCTGGTGCTAGAAATGGAAAATTAAAGTTTTTTGCTGAATAATTTTTATGACCTTTATTGAATAAGAGATGGTATATACTGTTGATGTATATGATAAGACATGAAAGGTAACTTCAAAATTTGAATTAAATCCTGAAGTCTTCTCAGATGAAAAAATAAATACTTCATTAATCCATGAATATCTTCTTCTTCAAGAAGCTAATGCTCGTAATGCTATTGCTTCTACAAAAACAAGAGGTGAGGTATCAGGATCAGGAAGAAAGTTATATAAGCAAAAAGGAACTGGTAATGCTAGAGTTGGTGATAGAAATTCTCCAATTAGAAGACATGGTTGAGTAGCATTTGGTCCTTCATCAGAAAGAGTTTATGAAAAGGCTATGACTAAAAAAGCTAGAAAGGTTGCTCTTAATGGTCTTATAACTATGAAAGTTAAGGATGGTATCGTTTGCTGATTAGATATTGATACTATGAAGCCTAGTACAAAAGATGCTATTGCTCTACTTTCAAAGATGTGAAAGAATGAAAAGAAAGTGCTTCTTGTTCTAGATAAGAAAGAAGAATGAATTGTAAAATCATTTAGAAATATAGATGGATTAAAATATCTTATGGTTGATTATTTGAATCCTCGTGATCTAATGAATGCTGATGCTGTTGTTTTCTTAAAACCAGCTTTAGAATTTGTAAATCAAAATTAGTATATTATTTATGTTTTTGTTTAGGACAGTATGACATTTAAAGAGAAATTACAGAGAAGGGCAAGAAAAAATGTTGCTACAAAAGCACTTAAAAAGTTTAGTCCTTACGAAGTTATTTTAGCTCCTGTTTTAACTGAAAAGACTTATAAAGCGATGGAAACATCTAATAAGTATGTCTTTAAAGTACATAGTGATGCTAATAAAAATGATGTAGATGCTGCTATTCGTTATCTTTATAAGGTTACTCCTGTTAAGATAAATATCATAAATGCTGCATTTAAATGAAGAGAAAGAAGAAAGTTAGTAAAGAGAGCTTTCAAAAAAGCTGTTGTTACTCTTTGAGAAAAGGAAAAGATTGAATTAGCTGTGTAGTATGTTTTCTTTAGTATTGTAATGTTTAGTTCAGATGGCTGTAAAAAAATATAAACCTTATACCCCTTCAAGGAGGTTTATGATTGGATATGACTTTTCAGAGCTTACAAATAAAAGACCTGAAAAATCATTAACTAAGACTATTGGAAGAACTGGTTGAAGAAATAATCAAGGTAGAATTACTTCAAGGTTCATGGCCGGTGGTCATAAAAGACTCTATAGAATTATAGATTTCAAAGGATATGATAAAGTTGATATTCCTGCTAAAGTTGCTTCTGTGGAATATGATCCATATAGAACTGCTAGAATCGTTTTGTTAAATTTCGCTGATGGTGAAAAAAGATATGTTCTAGCTTGGAAAGGTGCAAAGAAAGGTCAGGTTGTAATGAATGGTGAAAAATGAGAAATTGCATCAGGTAACAGAAGACAATTAAAGGATATTCCTGAAGGTATGAATATCTTTAATCTTGAGGTTACACCATTCTCAGAAGGTAAATTAATTAAGTCTGCTGGTTCTATTGCTACTATTGCAGGTAGAGATGAAGCATTAAAGGCTGTATTTGTTAAAATGCCTTCAGGTGAATTAAGAAGATTTAATGAGAATTGTTGGGCTACTATATGAGAATTGTCTAATGCTGATCATAAAAACGTTATTATTGGAAAAGCTGGAAGACAAAGATGGTTAGGAAGAAAGCCTAGAGTTCTTTGAAAGAATATGAACCCAGTAGACCACCCATTAGGATGATGAGAAGCTCACTCTCCTATCGGTTCTAAAAGAGGTCCTAAATCATTTAGTGGAAAACTTGTTTCTGCTGGAATGAAGACAAGAAAAGGAAAGAAATGGTCTGATAAATTTATTGTTTCAAAGAGAAAGTAATAAGAATTCACTTTTATATAGATATTAACTGTTAAATGGCTAGATCTCTTAAAAAAGGTTTCTATGTTAATGAGAAATTAATGAATAAGGTTTTAAAAATGAATGAGACCTGAGATAAGAAAGTTATCAAGGTTTGGGATAGAGCATGTCATATTGTCCCAGAAATGATTTGATATACTTTCGCTGTACATAACGGAAAACAATTTGTTAGTGTGTACATTACTGAAGATATGTTAGGACATAGATTGGGAGAATTTGTTCCAACAAGAACATTTAGAGGTCATCCTTTCTAGTTCTTCTTGAAAATTATTTACTTTAATTGTGTAATAGTATTGTTATGAGTAATCAGGTTACTGCAACATTAAAATATGCACTTCTTTCAGATACAAAACTTAACCTTATCGCTGATTTGGTTAGAGGAAAGAAAGTGACAGAAGCACTTGATATGCTTGAATTTATGCCAAAGAAGGGAGCTAGAACTCTTCATAAGCTTATTAAATCTGCTGCAGCTAATGCAGTAAATAATAATAAACTTTCACTTGATGATCTTTTTGTTGAGAGAATCGAAGTTGGAAGAGGTCCTAAGATTAAAAGAGTTAGATTTGTATCAAGATCTAGGATTAGTCATTATGAAAAATATAGAGCTTATGTTAAAGTTGTTTTAAATACTAAGTAGTTTGTGAGTATGTGACAAAAGGTAAATCCTATTGGAATGAGAGTTTGAATTATGAAATCTCGACCAGCTGAATGGTTTGCTAAAACTAGAAGCCAAGGAGCTAGCTTTTTCGTTGAAGATATTAGAATTAGAGATTTTTTGGAAAAGAAATTAGCTAGATCTGGTGTAGCAAAGATAGTTATAAGAAAAACTCTTAAAGAAGGTGAAATTATTATCTTCGCTTCAAAAGTTGGTGTTCTTATGTGAAAGAACTGAGAAAAGGTTAAGCAACTTGAAGAAGATCTCACAAAGAAGTTTGGAAAACCATTTAAGGTTACAATTAAAGAAGTGAGAGTTCCAGAATTATCTGCAAAGATTATGGCTGAATATATTGCTTCTCAATTAGAGAACAGAATGCCATACAGAAAAGTTGTAAAGAATGTACTTGCAAAAGTTATGGAGAAATGAGCTCACTGAATTAAGATTCAAATTGGTGGAAGACTTGGTGGTGCTGATATAGCTAGAAGTGAGAAATTTATCGACTGAAGAGTATCATTACAGACTTTCAGATCTGATATTGATTATCATTATTTGCAAGCTATGACTAAATATGGTGTACTTGGAATCAAAGTTTGGATTGAAAAAGGTGTAATTCCTTCTCAAAAAAAGAGAGCTAAGAAAACTTTGAATATCGATTAGTTTATTGCCAAGATTTCATTTTTAATTATCAGTTGTTATTATCATGTTGTTAACTCCAAAGAAATGGAAATATAGGAAACAGATTGTTCCTTCTCTTAAATGAAAGAGTTATAGAGGATCTACAATTTCTTTCTGAGAATATGCTTTAAAAGCTACTACAAGTTGATATGTTACTAACAAACAACTTGAAGCTGCCAGAAAGGTAATTGTTAGACATACAAGAAAGGTTGGTCAACTTTGGATGAGAGTGTTTCCTGATACTCCTATTACTAAGAAAGGACTTGAAATGCCAATGGGTTCTGGAAAGTGAGATGTAGATATTTATGCAGCTCCAGTTAGAAAAGGTAAAATCTTATTTGAGATTTCTTGACTATCTAGAGAACTTGCAGAAGAAGTTATCGTTAGTGCAGCTAAGAAGTTGCCTATTAAAGCAAAATTTGTTGCTAAAGGAGAAATTAAATAGTTTGTTTTATACCTCTAAAATGTTGTTCTAATGAAAGGTACTGGTTTGTTTATGAAAGAGCTAGCTGACAAAAATGTTAAGGAGTTAGTAGCTATGAGAAAAGAAGCTAAGAAAGAACTTTTTGAGCTAAGAATGAAAAATAGTGTTAGAGCTCTTAAAGAAACTCATAAGATAGGTGATCTTAGAGTAAAAATTGCTAGGATCAATACTGTTTTACACTCTAAAGTGAATGCATAATGACAATTATCGGTGAAAAAAACATTAAAGAGCTTGTTGGTGAAGTTGTTAGCGATAAAATGGATCAGACTTGTGTAGTTTTGGTAAAGTCTGTTAAAATGCATCCTATCTATAAAAAGAGATTTGTAGTTAGGAAAAAGTATTATGCTCATAATGCTGACAATAAAGCAAAAGTTTGAGATAATGTAAAAATTAGATCTATTAAGCCTATTTCTAGACTTAAGAGATGGAATGTTGTTGAAATCATTTAGTTTTAATTAGTTTTGTTATTTTACAATGTTGCAACAAGAATCATTGGTTGTGGTTGCTGATAACACACAAGCTAAGAAAGCAAAAATTATCAGAGTGTTGAGAGGTTCTTCTGGAAGAATAGCAAGAGTTGGTGATAGAGTTGTTGTTGCTATTAAAGAAGCTGCTCCTACAGCATCAGTTAAAAAAGGACAAGTATGTCAAGCTGTTGTTGTAAGAACAAAGAAGGAAATCGCAAGACCTGATGGTACATATATTAGATTTGCTGATAATGCAATCGTTCTTCTAACTAAGGATGCTAAAGGAAACATGAATCCTATTGGAAAGAGAGTTTTCGGTCCTGTTGCTAGAGAACTTAGAGAAAACTATAGACCAATTACTAATATGGCTGAAGAAGTATTATAATCTTCTCTGCTTGTCTTTATATGTAATGACACGTTCTGATGAAAAAATTGAGAAAAGGTGATCCTGTTATCGTTATTGCCGGTAAATTAAAGTGAAGTGTTTCAAGTATTGAATCAGTTGATGGTGATATGGTAACTGTAAAGGATGTAAATGTTGTTAAAAAGGCTGTTAAATGACAAGGATTTGTTAAAAAGACTTTGCCTCTTCATATTTCTAATGTGGCATATTACTTAGCTGATGAAAAAAAACCAACTAAGATTGCTGTAGAAGTTAAGAAAGATTGAAAGAAAGTAAGAAAAGCAAAGAGAACAGGAAAAGTTATTGACTAGTTTTAAATGTTTTTGATTGTTTAGGTATGAAAAAGTCTGAATTGTTTGAAAAACTTAAGGATCACTTAAACCTTAAAAATGTTAATCAAGCACCAAAAGTTGATAAAGTTATTGTTGCTATGGGTATTGGTTCTTTGGTAACAAGAAAAGGTCATAAGGATTTTGAAGAGTTTGAAAGAAATTTGATTAAAGTTACAGGACAAAAACCTGTACTTGTAAGATCAAAGAAAGCTATTTCAAACTTTAAGCTTAGAGAAGGTATGCCTGTAATGCTTAAAGTTACTTTAAGAGGTGAAAGAGCTTATGATTTCTTAGATAGATTTTGTAAGTTAGTACTTCCTAGAGTTAGAGACTTTAGCGGAATATCAAAAAGAAATTTTGATCCAAAAGGAAATTTAAATTTTGGTCTTCAAAATTATAACATCTTCCCTGAATTATGAGTTGATGATGTTACTATTCCTATGGGTATTCAAATCACTGTTGTAAGTACTGCAGGAACTCCAGAAGGTTCTCAAGCACTTCTTCAAGAAATGTGATTTATCTTCAAATAATATGTATTTATCTTTATTGTTATGGACCAATGGCAAGGACAGCATTAAAAGCTAAACAATGAAAAATGTTTGATAAGAGGTTTGTTAAAGGTGAAAAATTAGAACAACCTACTAAATATTATAACAGATGCAGACTCTGTGGAAGATCTAAGGCATATATTAGAGATTTCTGAATTTGTAGAGTTTGTCTTAGAAGATATGCTAGAGAAGGACTTATTATGGGTCTTAAGAAGGCAAGTTGGTAAGAGTTTGTTTTATTTTATGAATTGTATCAATAAAATGAGTTATGTTAATGCACCAGTTCATGATTTGTTGATTAGAATTAAGAACGCATATATGGCTAGAAAGACAACTGTAGATTGAGTTGTATTCTCTAAGTTTAAGGTTAACGTTCTTGATCTTTTAAAGGAATATGGTTTTGTTAAAGGATACGAAGTTAAAGATATTGATGGAAAAAAATTCATTTCTATTGAATTGAAAAAAGTTGTTGATCCTGTTAATGATATTCCTTCAGTAAAGTTTTTTTCTAAGCCTTCTAGACCATGGTATGTTGGTTACAAGGATTTAAAAGCTGTTGCTTGAGGAAAATGACTTGGAATTATTTCAACAAATCAAGGATTACTTCCTGTGCATGTTGCTAAGGAGAGAAAGCTTTGAGGAGAATTAATTGCTGAAATTTATTAGTTCGAAGTTATATTTACAATTTAAGTTGTTATCTAGAATGTCAAAAATTGGTAAGAAGCCACTTGTTATTCCTGCTGGAGTAGAAGTGAGTTTGACTGAAAAAACTGTAGATGTAAAAGGTGCTAAAGGTTCTTTGCATCTAGATCTCCCTTATGGAGTAAAGATTGAAAAGAATGAATCAGAGTTAGTTTTTTCTATCATTGATGATCAATATAAGAATCTTTGGGGACTTGTTAGAACATTAGTTGCTAATATGGTTGAATGAGTTACTAATGGTTATGAAAAGAAGTTACTTATTATTTGAGTTGGTTATGCTGCTCAAGTTCAAGGTAAGAATCTTGTTCTTTCATTAGGTTATGCTCATAAGGTTAATTTCCCTATTCCTGAAGGAATTGAAATGAAGACTGAACAAGATCCTAAATGAAATACTGTGATTATTATTACTGGTATTAATAAGGAATTAGTTGGTGAGGTAACTGCAAAGATTAGATCTTTGAAGAAACCTGAACCATATAAAGGAAAGTGAATTAGATACTTTGATGAATTCGTTAAGATTAAACCAGGTAAATCAGCAAAGAAATAGTATTCGTTTTAATTTGTTATATCCAAGTGAAAAATGAGTTATTTGAAGAATAAACTCCAAGAGAAGCTTAGAAGGTACATGAGAAGAAAGCATAGAGTTAATGAAACTATTAAGTCTCAGAATCCTGAATTCAGACTTTTGGTTGAAAGATCAAATCTTTATGTTAAAGCTCAAGTTCTTGGTAGAGATGGTAAAGTAATTGCTTCTACTACTGATAAAGGTGCTTCATGAGCTAATAAATCAGAAAGAGCTTGAAATGCTTGAGAAGCTTTCGCAGCAGTGCTTAAAGATAAGTGAGTTAGTTCTCTTGTTTTTGATAGAAATGGTTATCGTTACCATGGAAGAGTTAAGGCATTTGCTGAATGAGTTAGAAAAGGTGGAATTCAGTTTTAGGCTGTTCTTATGCTATTTATCTATATAATTTATGATGTCTATGAGACCAGAAAAAGACAATAGAAAAGAAACTAGGAGAGAAAAACCAAAGAAGGAGTTTGATGAATTGCTTTTGGAGGTTAGAAGAGTAACAAGAGTTACTACTTGAGGAAGAAGATTATCTTTCAGAGCAACTATCTTAGTTTGAAATAAGAAAGGAAAAATCGGACTTGGTATTTCTAAAGGAAATGATGTTGCAAGTGCAGTTCAAAAAGCTTCTCATGAGGCATATAAGAACTTGTTTGAGGTTCCTTTGACAAAACATAATACTGTTCCATATCCTATTTCTTTGAAATATAAGGCTTGTTT
>CAMOEC010000028.1 GCA_946611795.1 uncultured bacterium | reverse complement strand
AGGTATTCACCAACTCCTTCAACTTTCTACTAATGAAATTGATAAAATCTTAACTTTTGTAAAATATGTTGTTGTTAAAGAAGTAGATGATGAAACAAAAGAAGAGATTAAAAATAAAATCCTCACAGATTTCGACTCAACAATGAAAGAACTTGATGAGTTATATGCTAATGAAATCAAGTGAGAAACTGATAAGAAAAAGTTAGCAGATGCTAAAAAATTATATGATGATAATAAAAAATCTTTGGAAGACGAAATCCAAAGAATTAGAGGATTAGTTGCAGACCTTAAATTCTGAGCTACTATATTAGAATCAGATTATAGAAATATTTTCTCTCAATTTTCTAAACAAGTATCATTTGCATCAGGTCCTGAAGGAATCTTGAAGATGCTTCAAGCAATCGATGTTGAAAAAGAAATTAAGAGAAGAGTTAAAGAATTCCCTACAATTAAATCTGCTGATCAAAAGAAAAAGGCTATGAGCTTGATTAAGTTATTAATCAACTTATATGTATCAGGTGTAAAACCAGAAAATATGATCATTAGAAAGCTTCCTGTTATCCCACCTGACATTAGACCAGTAGTTCAACTAGATTGAGGTAGATTCGCTTCATCTGATGTTAACCTTTTCTATAGAAGAGTATTGATGAGAAACATCAGACTTAAGAAGATGATTCAAGTAGGAATGCCTGATATCGTTAAAAAGAATGAAATTAGACTTCTTCAAGAATCAGTTAATAACCTTCTAGTATGAGAAAAGAATTCAGCAGGTAAAGCTGGTGCAGGTATTAAAGTCTTCAAATCAATTTCAGATATGCTTTCTGGAAAAGAATGAGTATTTAGAAAGAACTTGCTTGGAAAGAGAGTTGATTACTCATGAAGATCTATTATTACTGTAGGACCAGATTTAAGACTTTCTGAATGTGGACTTCCAATCTATATAGCTGTAAAAATGTTTACACCATTTATTATTGGAAAGTTAATCGAAAAGAAAATCGTATATACTCCAAAGCAAGCAGAAAAACTTATTAAAGAAGAAAATCCAATCGCTTTGAAGTTCCTAGAAGAAGTAATTAAAGATAAATATGTATTGCTTAACCGTGCTCCAACACTTCACAGACTTTCAATTGAAGCATTCAGAATTAAGTTGATGCCTGGTAAAACAATCAGACTTCATCCATTGGTTTGTCCAGCCTTCAATGCCGATTTCGACTGAGATCAGATGGCCGTTCATCTTCCAATTTCAGATGAAGCACAAAAAGAATCAAGAGAATTAATTGCTGCTGATAAGAACATTATCAAACCAGGTTCATGAGAGCCTACAATTACTCACTCTCAGGATATGGTATTAGGAATCTACTATCTAACAGATTTCTTTAATACAAAGTATCCAGATTATAATACAGAAGAGGAGTGGAAAGAAAAAGTTCTTCCAGTTGCTAGATTCGCTTCTTGTGAAGATGCTATACATGCATTCAATAATAAGCAAGTAACACTTAAAGATAAAATCGTTGTTATACATAATGGTGAAGTATTAGAAACAACAATGGGTAGAGTAATCTTCAATACAATTATGCCTAAGGATTATCCATTTGTTAATAGAAAATTAGGTAACAAAGATTTGAAGAGATTACTATCTGAAATCTTTGATAAGTATGATATGGAAACAACTGTAAAAGTTGCCGATGCTATTAAAGATTACTGATTTAAATACTCAACAATTGCTGCTACTTCAATTAATGTCTTAGACATGAAGGTTCCTAAAGAAAAGGAAGATCTATTGAAGACATGAGATACTAAAGCTAATGAAGTATTAAAATATTTCTACAAAGGATTCTTATCTGAAGAAGAGAAACATAGACTTGTTGTTAAGATTTGGACAGAAGTTAAGAAAGATGTAGAAAAGGATTTGAAATCAATTATTGGTGCAGGTAATGATCTCTATACCATGATCGACTCATGAGCGAGATGATCACAAACCCACCTTACACAGATTTCAGGTATGAAGGGACTCGTTGTTAATCCACAAGGAGAAATTATCGAACTTCCTATTAAATCATCATTCGTTGAATGACTTAAACCAATTGAATACTTTATTTCAGCTCACTCTTGAAGAAAGGGTAAAGCCGATACAGCTCTTAGAACTGCTGAATCTGGATATCTTACAAGAAAGCTTTGTGATGCTTCACAAGAAATGATTGTAAGAGAAGAGGATTGTGGTACTGAAGAATCTGTAATTTACTCAAGAGATGAAGCAGAAATTAAGTGAGAAAAATTCTCAAGCTTAATATACTGAAGAATCTTAGCTGAAGATGCTGAAGATGAAAATCATAATGTTGTACTTAAGGCAGGTGAAATGATTACTAAATCTGCACTTAGCCTTCTTGAATCATCTAATGTATCTATGGTAAGAGTTAGAAGTCCATTAACATGTCATTGTGTATCATGAGTATGTCAGAAATGTTACGGAATGGATCTTGCTACAAGAAATCTAGTAGAGATTTGAGTACCTATCTGAGTAATAGCTGCTCAATCAATCTGAGAACCATCTACACAGCTTACACTTGATACTTTCCATGAAGGATGAGTTGCCGGTTCATCAGAAGCTTCAGGTATTGATAGAGTAAAACAATTATTTGAAGTAAGAGCTCCTAAGAATCCAGCTGTTGTATCTCCATTTGATTGAGTATTATCATTTGAAGAAACTCCAGAAGGAGGTAAATTTGGTAAGTTAAAAGTAACATCAGATATTCAAAAGAAAACATATCTTGTAAAATCTGATTATGAAGTTGTTGTTAAAGAAGGAACAGAACTTGCTAAATGAGCAGTTTATGCTCAAAGATGAGCTTCTAAACTTAAGGTAAAGGAATGAGGTAAAGTTCTTGAAGTTAATGAAGATTACATAGTATTGGGTGTTGAAGAAGTATTCTCTAAATCTCTAGTTGGATTAGCTCCAAAGAAAACAAGAGCTGGAGAAAGAGTATATAAGGGAGAAATCCTTACTACTTGAGCACTTGATGTTATGGAATATAAAAAGATTGTTTGAGATATTCAAGCACAAAGATATATCATCTCAGAATCTAAGAAAGTATATGCTGCACAAGGACAAGATCTTAATGACAAGCATATCGAAGTTGTTGTTAAACAATTATTCTCTAAAGTATTTATTGAAGATGGATGAGATTCAAGCTTTATTCCATGAACATATGTGAAATACGAAGAGTTTATTAAAGTTAATGCAGAACTTCAAGCACAGTGAAAGAGACCAGCTCAATGACAAAGAGTTGCTCTATGACTTACAACTATTGCTAAAGAAACTGACTCATGGATGTCAGCTGCATCATTCCAGGAAATGATCAGAGTGATGGTTGGTGCTTCTCTAAGAGGTGCTGTTGATTACTTATCAGACCTTAAGTCTAATGTAATTATCGGTAGATTACTTCCTGTTGGAGAAAACTATAGAAATATGCATGGTTACTAATACCTTTAAATATAATGAAAAAGCCCGAGTAATCGGGTTTTTTTTGTAAAAGATTAAAAAGTTGACTTAATTACAAGATATATGGGAAAATAGAAAAAAATAGTAGATAATTAACTTTATCTGCTAATTTTTATTTACAAATAAAAAGATCCGTATTTTAATATCTTTCTTTTACCTGATTCTATTGATTTTTTATAAAGAAATACTAATATGAATTTGCCAAATTAATGATTCTTGAGATTAATAATCTCAATGTACAAAAGAAGACGGTTAGCTTCTGCTTCTTTTCATATCGTACATTGATATCAAGAATCTTAGTTTGGCGACTAACAGGGGTTAATCGTCTTTTTTTATATTTTTTAGTTTTTATTGTTATTAAAATGAAAAAAAATTTTATTTTCATTATGCTTATTATGTGAGCATTATTCCTAACTTGATGTGGTTTTACTATAAGTGAAATTGGTTGAGAAACGGTATATAATGTTAACGTATATAAATGCAGTAAAAATAAAATTTCTGAATGTGGTAAAACAGATCGGGAATTACAAGGGAAAGTAAAAAATATAAATTTTACAGAAGAAGAATTAGGCGATTTTAAAATACAAAATTTGCGTAAGGAAACGCAGAAAGCAATTTTATGAAAGGATATTGATCTATGAAATAAATGATTAATGGAAATTAATTGAAGAGAAGTATCTGTTAGTAAAACTGAATCTAGTTGTAGAACTTATGATATTTCACTTGATTTAACATATTTTGATCGAGCAACAGCAGCATCATGAGAAATAAATAAATATTTGATGAAAAATAGAATAGAAAGACTTAAGGACTTTTTAAAGGGTAATAATGATGAATGATTAGTGCTAGAAAACTGAGATAGAATTATATTAAGGTTTATAGGATTGTTAAAGCACTGATGAGTAGGAACAAAATTAGCTGATATTACAGAATTATATCTCTGACAACCCTGTCTTAGTGAAAAAACTAATTATATAGTTGAAGAGGACTTGTGAGAAATTAATGATATGTTGTGAGAAATTGATTATTTCTATATTTTGTGAGATGAAGAAAAATCTGATTGAGATAAAGCTGTATCTTTTGAAAATCTAGACGATTTAATGAAAAAAATAGAAAGTGAGTTTTATGATAGATATTGAAAAATGAGTGAATGAACATATATGCTTGATCATTTATTGTGAAATATGCCAACTATTTATAAGGATAATTATATAACACTTATATTATCAGATTTTTTATTTCAAATATCTCCTGAGGACATAAAAGCTCTAAAGTCAAAATATTGCACAAAATGAAGTAGCTTTTGTAATGATGCTATTTATGAATTTAGTATAGATAATATTTCAAAGAGTTATAAAGATAAATATTTCTTTAAATCACTTTTTACAAATTATATATTTGAGCAGCTTCCATCTTTGAATAATTTGTGTCCTAAAGGTGAAAATTGAGAAAAAATGAAAGTATACTTATTATGAATTGATTGAATTGCATGAATTTCTATTCAAGATAAAATTAAAGATTTTTATGAAAACTATCTTTTAAAAAATTGTAAAATATTTTATAAGTAATTTAATTAACAATATATCAAAATGATTTATGAAAATATCAAAGAACTAGCAAAAAGCTATGCAGAACATCATAAATGATGAAAAAAATCAATAGAATCGATTATATCTATAGTAGAGAAAGAATTATTAGATAAGGATATTCAAGAATATAATATTAAGAAAGAGCATGCAGAACAAGAGATTAAAAAATTATATAGAAAACAAGAAGAAATTGCCGATAATTTAAAATCTGAAACAGACAGAATAAAATCTGTATATATGAATAATATACATGAACAAATAAAATATATTAGCGATCAAAAAGCAAATACAATGTCATTGATTACTTGAACTTCAACTCTTGTGGAAACAATTCCACAGTTACAGGTCCTTTTGCAGGATAATATGTGAAAAATCAATACTTATATTTCTGATTTAAATAAGATATCAACAAATATTGGTAAAGATGCTTGAGATTGTATATCTAAATTTAAGAATGATTTAAGTAAATCTGTTGAAAAAGAAAAAAAACAACTTTCAACAGAATTAAGAGCTTATTATGAACAACAAAAGGAAAATATTGAAAAAGAACTAAAGGAGAAGGCAACACTGCAACCAAGAGCGGCATATTTTTGAGAAGATAGTATGAAGACATTTAATGAAATGAAACAGCAATGAATATTTACTAAAATAACACTAATCATACTTTTTTCTATACTAATAGTATTTTTTGATTATTTATTAATATCTTCTGATGTATGAAAAGCAGGATGATGATATTGAATCTTGGCAGATCGGCAAACTGTTCTTATGTTTAAATATATTTTGCCATTTTTGTTTTCAGCTTGAATAATACTAACGGAATCTATAACTCAAAAGGTTTTAACATCGAAAGTGATAAAGTGGATTATTACCTCAGTATTGTTCCTTTTTTCATTAATATTACTTGTTTGACCAACTCTTATTAAATTATCGACTGGCAGTTTAACAGCAAGTTGATTAAGGTGAGAAATTTTTGTTGTGTGATGAAGATTTTTAATATATTTCATTCTAATACCTGTTGTAATAATTTTAATATACAAATATATTTCGCGAGAACATTTAAAAATATATCTTTGAAATATATATTATGGATTAAAAACATTGATAAAGACTTTATTTTCACCAATTACACGATTGTTTAGACTGATTAAAAAACTTCTTTCGCCAATTGATAAAAGAGTTTTTGTTAGCTTATCATGATTTTGATTAAGATTTTCATGAATGCCAAAAAATGATTTAGAAAAATCAATAGAGCATGTGCATCTTCTTTCTTGAAATGTAAACTCTATTTATGAAAAAATATGTGATATAAAAACACATTGTAAAAATATTGTAAAGGGTTTAAATTGAACAATAACGGTTTTTGATAAAATGACAAGCAATCTTCAAAAAAATCTTCATGTATTTAATAATGCTATGAAGAGAGACTTAAATGATGCTGAAATTATTGAAAATAATAAAATAGATAATATTCAAAATGTAATAAACTGAATTTCTGTGGAATTATGAAAAGATGAAGAAGACTTAAAAAATGCACGTAGCAAAATTAAAGAGTGAATTTTAGAATATTATAGTAAAAATTAATTATGGTTAATATTAATCAGAGTATTTATGCCATTAAGGGACATTATAATTGATTATCTAAATGATGAAAAAAATGATGAAACAAAAGTAAAAAACAGTTATGATCATTTTATTGATGATATGATAATAATATATTCCCTAACTGGTTGAAGCGAATATTATATATATTATTAATTCTATTATTTTTATTATTGTTGCTATATTTGATTAGTAAGCTATTCTCAGATGAAGATACGTTTCAAGAATTTAAAGATGATATAAAACAGACAATAAAGGAACAAATAGTAGATAGAGATTACAGATGAATTATTGATGAAAATCAGAAAAATCAATTAAGCTGAGCTAAAAATATAAGAATTATTCCTATCACAACATGATATTATGAACTAATTACAAAGAATGAAAGCCATTTATCGTGAGCTATTATTGTATCAGATTATCCAATACCAGGTCCAATCAGATGAGTAAGTCCTTGTAATAAAGATGACACATATTGGAATTTAGCGTGAGTCAATTGATTGGATTATAACTGATTTATTTATGAATATTTGAATTCAAAAAAAACAAGTGATATAATTGTTGCAATATTAGATTCAGGTGTTGATTGAAATAATAAAAAGATAAAATCTCACCTATATAATAACGAAAAAGAAATTATAGATTTAACAGATAGTGATAATAATTGATATATTGATGATGTAAATTGAGTAAATATTGAAGCTTGAAACTGAGACATATCAGATAATGTATGACATTGATCTCATATTGCTTGAATCATATTACAAACATTCCCTAATGCAAAAATATTACCAATTAAAGTTAATTGAAATAATGGTGAATATTTTAAAGACCTTTCAATTATAATGTGATTAAGATATGCAATTGATCATAATGCAAATATAATAAATATGAGTTTTTGATGAAAGTGAATGAATATTGTTATGGAAGAATTAATCAAAGAAGCAATTTCAAAATGAATAATAGTTGTTGCAGCAGCATGAAATGAAACAGACGATGTTAAAGTATATTATCCTGCAAGTTATGAATGAACATTAAGTGTTGCTTCATTTTGAATTGAATGAAAATCAGATTTCACAAACTATTGAGCAGATATTGAAATGCCAGGAGAATGTATTTATTCATATTGAATAAATGGTGAAAATGTGTTTATGAATTGAACAAGTATGTCTGCACCTCATTTAGCTTGAGTAATCTGATGATATAAATCTTTATGAAATTCATTAACATGAGAAAATGATATTATTGGATTAATAGAAAAGAATTCGGTAAAAAAATGAGAAGTATCTATCTTAAAAATGCCTAAACTTTTATGAATAGAGAATGAAAATAATCGTTTTTATGAATACTTATATGATATACATGATGTTATAAACAAAATTTATGAAAATTTGGTTTCTTTAAATGAGAATGTTACACCGAACAATATAAAATCAACTATATTATTTATAGAAAAGAATAAATGAAAACTATGAGATGCTGCTGATAAAATTGAAAAATTATATAATGAATTATGAATCTCTGAATGATTCTGAGTTACAATAAAAAATAGTTTAAATGATTATCTTAATTTCTTATCTAATTCACTTGATGCAAATAGTGTTCAACTTACTGTTTCGGATAAGTATTTAACAAATAGCTTATGAGTTGGTACATGTTCTGAAAAAGTATGAAATGAATATTGTTCTTATGAAGATAGAAAAAATTGATGTGATGATAGCAGTTATCCATGATATATTTGTTGATTATTTGACACTATTATAAGAAAATGAGTATTGTTGCCATCAAATTGAATAAATTCTTATTCAACAATGGATGATTATCAAACAGAATTAACATTCAAAATATATCAATGAGAATGAAAATACACTATGATGAATAAAAAATTATGAGAAGTTACTCTAAAATGATTGCCTAAAAAATTAAAAGGAGAAGCTAGTGCTGATGTATATTTTAATATTGATAAATATTGATATTTATCTGTTTCTGCAGTGGATAAAAGTAATAGTACTAATAAAATTAGTACAAAGGTTATTGCTAATACTGAAGAAAAAATGACTGAAACTGAAGAATTGGAAAAAATAAAAAATAATTTAAAAATAGCTCTTAATGAATCAAAAAATATTATTGAAGAAATAGAAAAATTTTATGTTTTAGAACCCGATAATTATATTAAATAATTTAATATTATTATAGAATATTAAAATGGTTATATATCGAATATTTATTTCAGTATTATCAATAATACTTTTAGTATATGTTTTCCTCATATATTACCATAATAATATAGCAATAAAACCGATAAGAAAAAAATATACAGTGGCATATATTTTTCTATGAATTCTTGAACTATTAATACTATTTTGATTTATTTTAGCATTTATTCCTTTAGCCTGAAATAAAACTAGTAAATTAGAAAAAAATGATGTTGAGCTAAAGAAAAATATAGATGAAGCAAAGCATGATAACGAAAACAAAAGTTCGGAAGATTCCTATAAAAATAATATTGAAATTAAAGATAAGTGATGGTTTTCAACTATAATGAGTAATGAATTTGGTATTAGTAATGAAGATAAAAATAATCCGTTAGTATTCTCTGAAGATAATTGCGAACGATGAGTCGTTGATAGAATTAAAGATTGAGACACAATTGTAGTAAATTGAGAAACTATAAGACTTATATGAATAAATACACCAGAGACAGTATACCCGGATAAGCCAGTAGAGTGCTTCTGAAAAGAAGCATCAGAAAGGTTGAAAAAAATGGTATCAAATAAAAGAGTTTGTCTTATTAAGGATTCAATATCAGATGACATAGATAAATATTGAAGAAAACTTCGTTATATTTACTTGGAAAGTTGAAAATCAGTTAATGAGACTATGCTTGAAGAATGATATAGTAGAGAATATTCAAAATATGATTTCTGATTAAGAGATAAATATCAGGACATAGCAAATCAAGCTATGAAAAATTGAGAATGAATATATAAATGTCCTGTTGTGATAGAAGATAATGAGGTATTGGAAGATCAAAAAATGATAATAGATGATGATTTTATTAATGAAGTTTCAAAAAACAGTGAAGCGGAGCATTTTAGTGAATACGTAATAGATGATTTAACACAGGAAAAACCAATAAATAAATCTGATTGTAATATAAAATGAAATATAAATTACAACGGAGAAAAAATATATCATGTTCCTTGATGTGAAAATTATAATGATACTATTATTTCAACCTCAAAATGAGAAAGATGGTTCTGTACAGAGGAAGAAGCTAAATTAGCATGACGAAGGAAAGCAAGGAATTGTTAATCAAATAACAATACTTTTATATATTATATTATCTAAAATGACAAAAAATGAAGCACCTGAATTCGTGGAATGGAGTTTTAATGGTAGAACTGCTAAATTAGCAAAAAAATGGAAAGATCTTACTGAATGACAAAAAAAAGTCCTTGAAAAGAATTTTCCTATTTGAGTCGTTTCTCATATTTTAATATTCTTCTTCCCATGAATATTCCTTCTTTATGCGAGACAATATTGGATTCGAATTTGAATGTTTTTAGCAGGTTTGATATGGCCTTTACAATTAATCCTTAGAATTATTGTGATTATATACTGGAAAGATTTGTGTTATAATGGGGAATCACCAAATATGAAAAATAATCTTGTTGCAAACAAAGAGGCTCGAGATAATAAAGAATGAGTTTTTAATGATAACGTTCAATTGTCAAATATTTGAGTATCAAATTTTGCATTTTATATATGTATTATACCTCTATTTATCTTTATTCTTTGAATAATGTCTGCAGCTTTATTACCAACATTACAATGATCACAATGAGCAGCAAGGGATGCGGCAAGAAGAGCAGATCTTAATCAATTATGATCAGCTATTTTATCGTATTATAATAATGAAGGGAAATATCCCTGAGCAAGTAGTGCTACAATAATGATCCCTATATCTAAGATTAAAGATGAATTATTTAGGGTTGTAGAAATGTCATATTTGCCTTCAGATCCAAATAGAAATAATTCATTTGTGTTTAATGGAGAGACAATAGAAAATGGTCAATATTGATATATGGTATTAAATGGCTGAAAAAAATATGCATTAATGGCTAATACAGAAACAGTATGATGATCTAATTTTGTCTATAATTGAAAGAGTAACTCTAATATTGAAAAACTCTGTACTTCTTTTAAAGAATGAGATCGCGCTTCTAATATTAATTGAGTTTGTACATATTCATCAAAGGATCAATTAAGGTACGTATATGTTTTTTAAAATTTTATTTTGGATAAATAAATCTAAAAATGACTTATTTAATAATTCTATCAATTTATTTATTTTGTTCCGTTTGACTTTCTTTGGTATTTAATAAAATATGAATTAGCTGGTGGAAGGGGTTTATACCATTTTACAATTCATTGATACTTTTTGAAGAAGTTTGATTAAAAAAGTGGTGATGGACCATTTTCCTTCCAATTTTTTCTTTTTTTTGATATTTTCTCCCAGAAAGTTCAAATACCTTAAATTTATGTTATAAGTTAATCTCATTATTAACAAGCCAATTTTCTTTATTCTTTTTGTTGTCAGCAGTATATTTGTTTTTTAGAAAATTCTGATGGAATAAATTTTTATCAGTTATTGGGCTATTGTTTGCTCCATTTTGTACTTATATATTGGCTTTTTGAAATTTTGATTATTGAAAAATAGCCAGTAAAGAAGAGCTTAAATGATTATTTATTTCGATATGAATATTTGTCTGATGTTATACATTATTTCAGTTTATTATAATTATATGAGCGTTGTTTCTCAATTATAATTTAAATTCATATAATTTAGATTCATATGATATCTCAGAACTTGATGATGAAGAAATTGATGCTATTTACGATGCAAATGAAAACAATTTTGAAATTTTAAATTCTATGTTAAAAAAGCAAAATCCTTCTTCCGAAGAATATAAGGTACTAAAATGATTAGACGATTTATTAAATAGTGATATAGGTGATGTGGGGCTAAATTATTATAATATAGATAATGAACAAAAAATTTTAAGTGAAAAAAATAAATTAACGGAATATAGATTGTTGTATTCAAAATTATATAACTTGTTGGATGATTATTATAATAAATGAGATAAAAATAGCTATGTTTGAAAAATTTTTTGAATAAATTGATGAGAAGTGCAAGAAAATATCTTAAAATTAAGAGACCTTCGTTTCGAATGGATAGATGCACATGATAATTTATTGAACTTTGCGTTGCAGAATTGTAGATACTTATCATATGAAGACTGAAAGTTATATTATGAGGATTGAATTGATGCGTTGGTTAAAGAAAAATTCGATAATTTAATAGAAATAGATAGTACTTTATTTCTTAAAATGACTGAAATGCAGTTCCATAATATAATTCAGTTAACAGAAATTCTTGAAGAATATAAATAATAGTTGAAAGTTTTATGTTCTTATAAATGTAATTACATGAAAAAAATATTTATTTTATTGGTATTTGTCTTATTGTTCTTTTTGTACTTTATTACAGATGATGAAAAATTCTCGTTTAATATGGAACAATGTTTAAATGAAGAATTATGTAAAGATTCTTATTGTATATGATCTTGAGAAAAAGTAAAAGAAGCTGAGATCGTCTGTTGAGAAAAACAAAGAAAATATTCAAAACAATATACTATAGAAAAAGGAGTAAATACCTCTTCTAGAATATGACTTAAACATGTCTTAATAAAAGCAATTAAGACTATACTATAGTACTTTACCAATGTTTATATTCTTCTAGTTTCTTCTTATCAATATCTCCATCTCTTAATTGAGCTTCCCAATAGAAGAATTCTCAAACGTTCGCTGCTCATTCTGGAGTTACAACATATTTTATTAATCAGTATTGT
>CAMOEC010000027.1 GCA_946611795.1 uncultured bacterium | reverse complement strand
GAAGATTATCGTGCTTATGAAGAAGATAATAAGCCATTAGAATATCTTTTGTGATATGTTGAATTTTTCTGAATTAAGTTTTTTGTTAATGAAAATACGCTTGTTCCAAGACCTGAGACAGAGTATATGATTACTGCTGTATCTGAATATGTTTCTAGTAAAGAAAATAATGATAATGTCTTATTAGATATTTGAACATGATCTTGAGTATTAGCATGTTCTGTGTTATTACAGAATGAGGGAAAGTTTTGAGATGTGTTTATGGTTGATATTTCTGAAAAAGCGTTAGAAGTAGCTAGAAAGAATTATGATCATCTTATAGGAGAATGAAAGTATAATACAAGGATTATGGTTTCTGATTTATGTGCTTTCTTATGAGAGGAACAGAATACAATAGAAAATAAGGATATTGTTCTTGTTGCTAATTTGCCATATATTCCAACAAAGACATTTGAAGATAATGCTCCTGATAATGTACAAAAATGGGAACCTAAGGTAGCATTTGTTTGAGGTGATGATGGATTAGATTTATATAGAGCTATGTTTAGACAACTTGAAGAATTAACAAAAAATGTTAAGTGATTAACTATGTTTTTAGAAATGATGACTTGGCAGATTGATATCTTAAGAGAGGAGTTTTGAGCAATAATGGATTTTGAAGAGGTTAAGACATTCCATTTTAATATTAGGATTGTTAAGGCTCAGTTTAAGAAATAGTTTATCGTCTTTATTATGTGTTCTATTTGATTATGACAGTAGAAAAAAAGGAAATATCTAAGATATCTGTTTGTTTGTTAGTTGGTGTAGTTGTTATTGTTTGATTGTTGATATGGATTTTGTCTTTATTGTATTCAATGAAAGAAGAGATTAATTATGTGAGATCTGATGCTTTTAATGCATATGATACTTCAGATGCAGTATATCAGAAATTAAGAGTTGTATGAAATGATGTTGAGAATATATTAGAGAAGGTGGAGTAGTGGGTATGATTGATTGTCTTTTTTGATTGTTCTATAATAGTAGGTTGATAGTAATTAGTTTGATATACGAATTTTTTTTATGATTGTAAGTTTTTTTGTTAAAAAAAGTGCATTAACTTTAATTTGAAAATTACCTCCTAAAAATTTATACTACACCTGTTATAAATAAAACAAGTACGAACAAAAAACGTTTTTTTATGCAAAAACTACAATTAATTTTACAACAACTTATTGAGAACGACAAGGAACTCCTTGTAGAGGAGTTACCATCCTTAGAATTCTCGTTTGAGATTTGGAATGATGGGACTTTTAGAGGTGTGCCATTGATTGGTAACCTTGACGGTCTCGGTGACAAACAGCTTTTCCAGGATGCTTATAATAAGCTTACTGGTAAGGCTTTCGACTTCTGTGGTCTTAGCAACTTCAACATCGATATGATTGTTGAGTGTATGAAGAAGAGAGAGCTTTTTAAGGAATACGATTTTGTTGAGAGAGTTAATCCCAATATTTCATATACCTTCACTGATTTCGGAAAACATCGTAAGAACAGAGATTTAGGTAAAGAACCTGTCTTAACAATTTTTATAGATGATCCGGAATTCTCTCTTGGGGTTCCTGCTATCTTCCAGCGTGGATTATGGATGTTTATGATCCTTTCCTATTATTCTGGAGTGACAAAGTATTGGGGGTTGACTTCTAACTATCTTACAGCGAAAATCGTTTTCCATTTCACTGGAATCGCTTCAATTCACTGTGAGACGTTGGCTCAGAAAGTTATGGACCAACTCGTTCAGAGTTCTCCTCAGTCTGTTAGATTTTACACTAACCGTATTCGTTGCCTCACGGCAGATGATGTGAAGATTGCTAGAGACTTTCATGAACTCTTGAAGTAGAAATCATCGCTTTTTAAAAATGCAGCTCTAGATTTTCTTGAGCTGCTTTTTTTGTAAATGATTTTCTCTATTTGATATTTTACAAAGTTATTATTTTTTTAGCTTTCTTTTTTATCTCTATTATTTTAAGATATTTGTTTGAACTTTTATATTCCTGTTTGTCGTAATCAGCTTGCATTTCTATCCAATGTATTTATATAATAAAAAAGTAAAATACTGGTAACTTTTATCTTTTACTATAAAATCATGGACTGATCTTCAGGTTTAGAAAATGTGATAGTTATTATTCTTTCATTATGGATAATTGTTTGTAACTGGAAAATTTTTGTTAAGGCTTGAGAATGATGATGGAAATCAATTATTCCTGTTTATAATATGTATATTCTTTGTAAAATTGTTAATCATAAAGGTTGGTTTTGGGTTATTATGTTGTTGCCTATTATTTGAATAATTTGGATGATTGTTTCTTTGATTTCATGGGTATTAATGAATAGTTGATCACCTATGGCACAATGAGTTATGAATCTTTTTAATTGGATTCTATGAATGTGTTCAATGTTGGCAATGATTGCAACATTTGTTTTTGGAATTCTTATTCAGGTTTATCTTTGAAAAGTATTTTGAAAATGACCTGGATTTTGTGTTGGTTTAGTATTACTTAATTTTGTGTTCTTATGAATATTGGCATTTGATGATTCTAAATATGATTTAAATAATCTTGAATCATCTTCTGAAAAGCAAAAAAGTCAATCAGAGTAAAATAAATTATTAAAAAGAATTAATATTCAGTCTTGTAGTATTTTGAGAGAAAATACAAATTTTTTAAGTAATAATTAATTTACTAACTTATGTAATTCAAGAGCAATAAGTGTTTGGTATGGTATGCAGATTCAGCTAATGCTTTAATTTATTGATAGTGATTATTTATGTCTCGGACGATTAGAATTTGAAGAATATTATTTTCTATTTTAAACATAATCCTTATATGTGGTGCAAAAACTTATTCATTATTTTTTATTTTGTTGTTTTTTCCTTTGTATTTTTAGTTGTTGTTTTTTTTATTCCTTTGGATGTAGTTATCTTTGCTTTTACTTCTTTTTTATCAGTTTTCTTTTCTTTTTTTACTTGTTTTTTTGTTTTAGGTTTGTCATTAAATATTATTACGTCGACTTTTTCTCATTTTTCGTTTTCTACTGTTTTTAACTTTATATCCATTCAGTATTTTACGCAGATTTCTGCTTCTATATAGGTATTTATTCTTCCATATTTTTTTCTACTGTATTCTTGAAGTATTGGTGCTATCTTTTCATTGTATTGTACAAGAGGTCTTTTATATCCCATTAGTTTAACCGGTTTCTTAAGTGATTTAGATTTAAATAGGAATCGGTTCTTTTTTAAATTCTCTATTGTCTTTTTTTCAAATCATTTTGAAACTTCTTTTTCAAAGAATTCTGCATCATGAGGAAATGAATTAAAGATACAAATGTTTCAGGTATTGTTTATGATATCTAGTAGGTTTTTCTTAAAGTTTTTTTCAGTATTTTGTTCAGTAAAATCTTGGATAAGTGTTAATGCTACTTTATTATAACTTGCTTTATTAAATCGGTCTTCATATGGTATTCATAGCTGGTTTTGAAAGTTATTGATATAGAAATGGAATGGTGAATGTATTCCTCTAGGTTCGTATGCTCCTTTTATTAATGATAGTTTAAATTTGTAAGCTAATATTAATCAAAGAAGTTCTTCTCCGATTTCTCCCAAATGATTTTTTGCTAGGTTAATAAGAAGAATTTTTTTATTATTTATGACATCTTTAAAATCAAATGCTGATCTTGTTTGTCCTATTATATCTCTTAGTCTTTTATTACTCATGAATGATACAAATTTAGATGATAGATAAGGAAAAATTTCTCTTTTTGCGCTTTCTGGCATGCTGTTGTAGATAAATTCCCACCATCGTTTTACTATAGGATTTTTTATTTTCTTTAGTTTAATTTTTCTGTATGCATCATCTCAAAAGATTCTAACAACATCAAGGAGTGTAGGTTTATCTTCTAAATCTTCTAATAATGCTAGAGATCAGTATTTGAAATATTCTTGTAGTCTTGGTCAGAAAATTTCTGGTCAATACATTTGTAATAGCATTTCTGTTGCTAATTCTGTTACATCATTTGCTTGGTCAACGTTATCTATATCGTATAAATTGATTCACATTATTCTTTCTTCTTCACTTGCATCAAAATAGATAACATCTTTAACTCTTTCTTTTGGAATAAACCTTAAAAGTAATTCTGTGTATTCTCAATTTTGATCTATTACACATGTTCATTCTCATTTTCGAATATCTTGAATCATTAGATTAAGAGCTGCGCCTTCTTTTCATGAGTCTTTTTTTCATAAAATATATGTGTGATTAAGTCTTTCTTCTTCATTGAGAAAGAAGTCTTTTGGAAAGAAAAATGGATTTTGTTTTCATAGATAAACTCCTTTATTAAGGATTTGTTGTGGACTTAAAAATTCTGGCATTTGTTGTTTTTGTATGTGTAAAATTTTGTATATAGATTATTATATTCAGTAATTGAAAATAATCAAAAAAAGTCTGATGAAATAGTGTTCTCATTTAAAATTTTTGATAAAGTAGATTCAAAAAATTTAATTATAGGAAAGCCCTATTGAAAGAACAATAGGGCTTAGAGGATTTTATGCAGCCTTTTTGTGGTCTGCTAACAGATCTCATTCATTTTCAGCAGTTAAAGCATCAAACAAGTTGTTCTTTGTTTCTGCTTTTACTTCTTTTACTTTTTCTTCAGTGAATTCAGATAGAGTAAGAGCTGAAATAAGGCTGTTTCTATAGAACTTTGTTTCATAAAGATTATCATTTTCTTCATTACGAAGTTCTTGAATTCTGTTTTTGTAATTTTTGTTTTGCACTTTAGCTAATTCTGATTTTCTAGCTAAATCATCTTCACGTGCATAAGTATTAATATCTTCTTGTGTAGGAAGAATATTAGTATATGTGGCTGTTGTATTCATTTTCTATTATATAAGAGAATAAAATTGCTTAAACTAAGGAATAATAAGCTTTAATTTTAAGAATATCATTTATAGTTGATTAATGACATCTTTTAGCATAGCTACAATCAGAGATTTACTTTCTGAAGTAGTATTAGTGTTCGTTGTTGTAGTTGTTGTTGGGTTTGTAGTTGTCTCAACTTTATTGGTTCATCCTTTTGGAGTACTAAATTCAAAGGCTTCTACAAGAAGGTTTGCTAGCTCTCCTCTAGTAATAGGCTCGGTGGCCATTCACGGATCAACGTTGAGAATTTTAATTCCAGCAGCGTCGGCAACAAGGTTATAAGCTTCTCACTTAGTAAGCACAGCATCAGGTACAATAACATATCCTGATTGTGTAGCATGAAGTAGAGAATTTCATATCTCATGTTCAAGCAGATATTCCAAATGGGGACGATAGGTTGCAAAATAGGTGACATCGGTGATAGTATTTACATGATAAAAATCGTTTATAACGAGGGCTTTTTGTTGTTTAACAAGAAGGCTATTGGCAATCATAATAATTCCATTAGCACGATTTATTTCTATATCGGGATAGAATTTACCATTTCTTCCAGCTACTACCCCTAGCTGTGCAAGTATGGTAATGGCTGTATGGTATTTGTGATTGCTGATATCACTAAATACATCATCGTTTTGCTGAAACTTCAATTTGAAAATTTCTGCTAGATATTTGACCATTTCAGATTTTGTCATGACTGTTTTTGTAGTGTCAATCATGTCAACTTTATCTCATTGGCCAAAATTGAGATGTAAAGCTAAAGTATTTTTAATGATCTTCTTCACTTGAAGAGGAGTAATTGCTTGATCTCGTACGATGAAATCAACTCATTCAAGTATTCATAGCTCTTTTGCTGTGTTTAGTTTTTTTCAAAGGAGGGTATTAGGTTGTTTTAAATCCAAGAGTTTCTTGTTTGTTAATCAATCACTTCATTCAATAGAATAACCTAGTTGATATCTGTAGATATCAATGATTAATCTTACGAAGTCACTGCAACGAACATGGTCTGTTGGATGAAACTTTCCTTGTCCATCTCCATTGATTAAACCTAAACTTGCGAAAAGCTCTATGTTTTGCTTTTGAGGATCTTTTGAAATATCTTCAAAAGCAGGAAGTAATGTTGATTCACTATCTGAATAATTTGTACGAATAATTGGTTGATTTAATGTTTTTGTATTAGTTTCTACGTAACTAATAGTTTTGGCTGAATTATCTTCGTGAGAAGGTAATCCTTCCTGCATAAAATTAACGAGATTATTCCAAACTTTCTTTACTCAGAGTGCAACATCACTTTCAATCTGAGTGTGAAGGCTTTGTGAATCTGTTTGTTGTTGAGCTTTGTTTAATTGAACTGCGTTAATATCATAAGCAAGAACAGATGATATAGCGTATCCACATAAAACAAATACTGCAACTAATCTCCACATTTTAAACCCTCATTCTCTAGAATGTTTATAGAGTTTTCTCATGTTTTGTCTTGTTAAACGAATAAATGGCTTGTGTGTAGAACCCATTTTTTCATTGTTAAGACAATACGTTTCATATATCTAACAACTTGATAGCGTATTTTTTGAAGTAAATTTTATACTTTTCAGAAGACGATTCTTTGTAAATGGTTAAATAATATTCATGAATCAGTAATAATATTCCTATTGATAAGAAGATTTCAAGGATCTCGGATAAAAACTATTGCTAGTATTTATTGTTGATAATTGAAATTTGTTTCCTATAAATAGCACTATCGAATAATTATTTCTGATAGGCCTATTACTATATTCACATATACAAAGAAAGGTGTTTTCTGAGAGTATATGTTTACTTCACTAAATATGCCTAAAGAGATAGGTATATGAAGTGGAGTGTGTCAACATATTTCTACATTGACAACAATATTATATACCAAAAATAAAAAATGTCAAATATTTTGTTGTAATTTGATTTTCATAGTTGTTACCTGATATGTTTT
Organism: uncultured bacterium; assembly: GCA_946611795.1. Classification (GTDB taxonomy): domain Bacteria; phylum Patescibacteriota; class Gracilibacteria; order Absconditabacterales; family Absconditicoccaceae; genus HOT-345. Next base: position 987 of record CAMOEC010000027.1, on the reverse strand, counting down.
CTGGTTGCTGATGATTTTTTTTCTGTTTTTTTGACTTTTTTTTATGAAATTATAGTGTTTTTATTGTTGAATTTTTGGTGTAGTTTTTTTTTAATGTTTTTTAGGTTTAAATGATAAATAAAAAATAGCGATTCAAAACGAACCGCTATTAATAAGGTTATTTCATGGGCTTATAATTATTATATACAATTGCCCATTTCATTTTTCTTGTGTCATTCCCGAGCCGTTGACCAGAGATCATGATTTGATTGATGGTGTCTTTAGCAAGGACATTTTCAAAATAGTCCTTGAATTCTTCTGGTGTAGCTGTTAGCTCAATGTTAAACGTTGAGACACTGTAGTCTGAATTCGTAGGAATAGTGATTCCAGTTGGAGGAGCTTGAACCACAGGAGTCTTAGCTTTCACGATTTTGCTATCGATGTAGAGATCAAACGCTGATACTTCAAACAGTAAGATTACACATACGAGAATTACACCAAGAATGATGCCGATTACTTTTAAAGCTTTTTTCATTTTAAATCCTTTCTTTTTTTTATTGGTTTGACTATTTATTTATCGATTTAACTATAAAGATTTCTGTATTGAAATAAAGAAAAATATTTTTTGAAAAAGGTATCAGGAGAAAACCTCTGATACCTTCTGTGGTTTTGTAGAATTACTCTTTTTTAGGGAGTTCTCCTTTGTAAAGGAGCGGAGCACCTGTAGAATCAACCAGAACGGTCAAGGTGTGAGATGTCGTGCCAGGATGGTAGAAGTACTGCACACGTGTCTGGTTATCGACGATGATTTTTGAATTCCGTAATGCAAAGTACTCTTGTGGAAGGCTGATTACAGTGAAGCGGCCAGCTTTTTCCTTCAGTTCCTTCGTGTAGTCTTGTGGATTCATGTTCCACGCACTTCTTTCTTCAGGAGCTTTGCTCTTTTCGTCATTACTACAACCTGTAAGCATAAAGCAACAGGCGATGACAATTAATAATTTTTTCATT
>CAMOEC010000026.1 GCA_946611795.1 uncultured bacterium | reverse complement strand
TACAGCAGTAATCATATACTCTGTCTCAGGTCTTGGAACAAGCGTATTTTCATTAACAAAAAACTTAATTCAGAAAAATTCAACATATCACAAAAGATATTCTAATGGCTTATTATCTTCTTCATAAGCACGATAATCTTCAATAACTTTATCAACTAAAGCCTTATCTAACTCCTCTTCTGCATCAGTCCACAATTCAGTTCTTGTCTTATTTAAATAATGACACAAAAGTTTTTCTAAAACAAACTTCTTTTTATACTCAGGACTCTGAATAAGTTCTTGTATCTTCATAATTCACTAAACTACAAATGAAAAATGTCCTAAAGGACAACTGATATGAAAGATAATCATTTCAACAACAATATCAATAAAGAAAAGCTAATGAAATATTTCTTTACATATCACTTATAAAAAAAATTTTTCAATCGTTTTTCAATTAATAAACTTTCTAATACAGTAATAATCTATTTATTAATACCCTTTTTTGTTATCTCAATAAGTTTATCAAAATCAGATATATATTCTCTATCCTGTTTAATCTTATATTTTTCATATTCTTTTAGTGCTAATGCTTTAGCGACTTCATCAGAAACTTTTCAACTATCGTTTAATATTTCATATTCACTAAATTTTAAAAAAGCGTCCATTTTTTCTTTCCAATCTTTCATCATCATAATTTTTCATTTTGCTGCTTGTAATTCAGCGTAATCAAGATACATATTTCAAATACGATTTAGGTTTGACAACTCTTCCTTATTAAGATAATTCTTTGCGACAACTACATCGCTTGGCATAATTTTTCAGTTTGGAGATTTTCTCCAACTAGTTAATCACATTTTATCTTTACTACTATCAGCCCTTTCTACAATAATTTCAGCTGCCGTCTTTCAAGTTATAGCAAAATGAAGTTTATTTTGAACTGTCGCAAAAAATTCTTTTGTCTCAGGTGCATTAGAGTCATAATCAAATGAAGTCGCATAAATATCAGTTATTTTTTGATACATCATTCTTTCACTTGTACGAATATCTCTAATTTCTTCATATAACTCATCAAAATATCTTGTGGAAAAACGAGAACCATATTTCATTCTATCAGAATCAAGCGCGAATCATTTTTGTATATAAGATCTCAAGATTCAAGTTGCCCAGTTACGGAATTCAATTCATCTTGAAGAGTTAACACGATATCAAACCGCAATAATAGCTTCCAAAGAATACATTTTAATCATTCTTTTTACTTCTCTTCATCATTCATTTTGAACAACCGAGAAATCCTCGGCAGTTGAAATTTCGTTTAATTCTCATTCTTTATAAATATTTTTCAAATGTAACGAAATATTGTCTGCACTACATCAAAACAATTCAGCCATTAATTTTTGCGAAAGCCAAATATTTTCATCAGAATACATTACTTCAAGATGAACAATTCAATCTTGAGATTGGAAAAATACAATATGATTATCTGGAATTTTTTTTAAATCCACCATGTAAACATAAAAACTAAAACAAACATAAACTATTGAAGATAGTAATAAAAATAATATTCGAATCAATAATTTTTTCTAAAAAAACTAAATTCATAATTAATAAATAAAGACAAAAGCTAACAATTCTCGCAATTTTATCATAAAAAGAAAAGAGAGGCAAAAGCCCCTCAATCTTGTGTTCATATTTTCATAGGTTTAATCCATTCTACACAACAAATGACCAACTAAGTTTTTAATAGTTGTTATAAATGACTTACTCAACTCTACAAATCATTTAACAGCTAAGATTTGAAGTTCTTCAATTCTATCAATAGCACCTTGAAAAGCTACTAAAATCTTATTTGAATTAATCTCTAGAAGCATTTCAAAATCAGTTTGACTATATTGAGTTAACGTTGCAGTGATTCATTCTACACAAATAGATTTTTGATCTAAAGCCATATCTGATAATAGTGGAGACTGAAATACTTGCATTTTTTTTATTATTATATTGAGATAAAATAGATTCATATTTTTTGTACGACTCAATCTATATGATTACATTTTTTAATTACAAGAGAAAAACGCAAAAAATTTTTAAGAAAATTATATTGATTTTTTTGGAAAATTTCATATATTTTTTTTACTTTTAAGTCAAATAGAAACACAGAAAATGAAAAATGAGTCATTTCAGATTATTATCACAAAGATATGAAAATATCGTTGAAAAATTATCACGACAGAAAAAATAAGAGAGCTTATAGAACAAACAATGTGAGACTCCTATACAACCAATAGAATGTACAAAATATTCTATTATCTAAAAAACAGATGATACATTATAGACCTTAAAAAAAACTTCTACTACGTAAAATTACCTGAAGATGAAATCAATGAAGAATATATTGTCGACAGACTCTACCGAAGTATCTTAAACAAGCAAATAAAAAGTTTAGCAAAATGAAAACGATACATATGAGGACTTAAAGCACTAGAAATAGCTATGGGTATTTATACAACTCCAGATGAAATCCTTATTGTAAATGAAAATAAACAAGGAATAGAAAACCTCATCCTAGAGAAAAAAATTCTCTTTAAAACCTACTCAAGTAAAAAGAAGAACCTCTTTGCTTTCTTTCATAAAGAAACACAACCAACCATAATAGAAAAAGAAAAAATCACAATCGCATTACCTGAACTTGCCATCCTTGAAACACTCTATAATACCTCAACAATTCAAAAAAACTATAGTGAAGATCTCATAAAAAAATGGTTAAGGAAAAACAAAAAATCCTTCAACATCAATATCATCGAAAGATGCCTAAAAGAAAATAAACACAACTCAAGTATCAATAGACTAGCAGAACTTGCAGAAAATGTAGATTATGAAATTGCTAAGCAATTAAAAACCATTATTAAAAAATACTGATATCTTCTAAATTAAAAACACCTACAGCATAAAAGACATCTGCAGGTGTTTTTATAAAAAATAATCTATTAAATCTCTGTTCATCACCATTCGATAACGCTATATCCTTTTCTCTCATTCTTTACTAACTTCTGTTCTGCTAATTCAATTTTTTCTTCTAAAGGCTTATATTCCATTAAAACTCTAATAACGCTATCTGGTTGTGGATTTACTTTAAGTGGCATTCCTTTTTCTATCTCTTCTTGTGATCTAAATCTAATCAAATTATAAGCATTAACTTCTAACTTAGGAAGCCAATAAATAATAAATTCCTCTGCTTCTCTCTCATTTAATCAAAGCAAAGCTAATTTCTCTTCCAAAAAAGGAATAGTATCTTCTCATTTAACTACAAATCAATCTTCTACATTCTTTTCTTTTTTTGTATATCCCTCCCAATACAATGCATATAGATTTCTATTACTCTTAACATCAACTAAACTTCAATCAGGATTTGCTACAACATTCCATCATCATTCTTTATATTTAGGATAAGTATGCGTTAAATTCTCAGGATATCCTAATTGTACATTAATTAAAGTTTCTTTTTCTGGATAAAGATAAATTATTGGTTTATAATCCTTTTCAGACTCTATTGCAACTGCCTTAACTACTGGAAAATTTTCAGAATCTAATTCATTCCAGCTATTTTCCCAACGATTAGAATTAATATCTCATGTACTAAGAATAACTTCTCCAACATCTCATGTGCTAAGAATAGCTTCTCCAACATCTCATGTGCTAAGAATAGCTTCTCCAACATCTCATGTAAATACAATTTCATTTGTATTTCATGAACACAATACCTCTAATTCTAACCAATTAGGAATATATCATAACTTTGTAGCTCAAGCCCATGCTCATGCTAAAACAATAGCAGATCAAGTTCAAACTAAAGCCCACTTCAATCAAGTTTTCATACCATCAGTAAAAATCTAAAACTAAAATGACTATAGCAATCCAATACTTTTTGTCAAATCATATGTGAATTTATTAAAATTTTCAAAATAAACATAAGATTATAGGAATCTTTTAAAGGCTTCTCATATTTCCTATATGCTTAAAAAAATAAACTCTCTATAACAAAAAGTTAATCACCACTGATTTTTTGCAAAAATCACACAATTTAACTATAATTGTTATAAACTTTATAACCCCTTTAAATATTATTCATGAGCGAACTAATTAATACGATATTAGAAAATGAAGAAATACAAAAACTCAAACCGGATTTTTCTCGTTTAGTTTTTATACCAAAAGAAGTTGCTCAAAAAGCACAAACACTTGTTTTTGCTGAAGAAAAAAGAAGAGAATTAAGTATATTAACAACCAACAATTTCCCTGAAGATTTAAGAAAAGTTCTAAATGAATTCACTAAAAAATGATATTATACTAAAATCTTCTATACTACTCCAGAAGGATTTAATACAGCACTTCAACGATATGATCAACTAGAAGAAGCAAAAAAAGAAGAAGAAATAAAACAAGAAACTGCAGCTAAAGCAGACTGAAAATCAGCTATCACAATTATGAAAGAAGAGTACGAGAATAGAGAATCAAAAGACCCTGCAGATTTCATTAATACTATAATCAGATTAAGCTTTCAAGCATGAGCTTCAGATCTTCATTTTCAACCAGAAGAAGACTGAGTAGTATTAAGATTAAGAATAGATTGAGTACTTCATCAAATCTTAACTTTTACTCATCAAGAGTTCTGGAAATATATGCAGAAAATAAAGTTCATGTCATGAGTAAAAATGAATATCGATTATATTCCACAAGACTGAAGATTTTCATTTGAAGCAGTTAACAGAATAGGAGAAACTAAAAAAATTGATGCCAGAATCTCGTTTATGCCATGAATTCAAACAGAAAGTATTGTAATAAGATTTTTAGATGCATCACAAAGTGTAGAAGATTTCAAAGACATCTGATTTACAGACTTTCATATGGAAATTCTTGAAAGAAGTCTTCAAAAAACAAGTTGAATTATCTTCATGACCTGACCAACATGATCTTGAAAAACAACAACTCTCTATACTATTCTAAGAAAACTAAATGATTGAACAAAAAAAATCATTACACTTGAAGACCCTATCGAATATAAAATTGCTGGAATACAACAATCACAAATCAATTATGATAAAGGATATGATTATGAAAGCTGACTAAAAGCAATCCTAAGACAAGATCCTGATATTATCCTCGTATGAGAAACCAGAACAAAAGAAACAGCACAAATTGCTATTAATGCCTCTCTTACAGGTCACCTTGTATTTACAACTCTCCATACAAATTCAGTTCTTGATTCAATTTCAAGATTAATGAATATGTGAATAGAACCATATCTTCTTACTCCTGCACTTCAACTTATTATCTGACAAAGACTTGTACGTAGAATATGTCCTCATTGTTGAGAGCGAGTTGAAGCTTCTAAAGAAGAAGACTTAGAAATAAGAACCGTATTATGAGAACTTCAACAATATCATCCAGAACTATGAACCAACTATGAATGAAAAGTTCGTAAGGCTAAAGGATGTGACTATTGTAACAATTCATGATACTTATGAAGAGAAGCAATTATAGAAGCTCTTGAAATAACAGAAAAAATGAGAGAAAAAATAATGAAAGAAGAACCTTGAGAGAATCTTGTTCCATTTGCTAAAAAACTATGATTTATACCTATGCAACGAGACTGAGTATTAAAAGTAATAAAGTGAGATACTACATTAACTGAAGTTCATAGAGTAGCTTACTAATAACCAACAAAAAAAGAAGGCATTATGTCTTCTTTTTTATTATTTTTTAATATGTAAAGTATAGACAAGACTTTTATTTTAATTGTCAATAAGTTGTCATTAACGTCTAGCCCTGGAGCGAGATTTGACTAAGAGTAATTAAGAATTCGAAGATTGACATATATGAATTTTATGATGCTTATTTCCATATTAGATTCATCAATAGTATATATTTTCACGAAACTGCCAGTTATGGGTATGTTTTTAATATCTTTTATCCAAAGACACCCCCATAACTAACGATTTCAGAAATTTAAGACATCTCACAACAGCTATATCAAATAAATTAACAATTCTATATTGTTTATAATAATAAGGAATAACACACTTTAAAAACATTAATACTCAATTTTATTATTTCTATTTAATCTTGAAAATATATCCTTTTTTTAGTATCCTCTTTTATTGTTTTAAATCATTTGCTTTTGGAATGAAAGGTTGTCTTCAAACTATTAATAGCTGCTGAGATACTGATTATTTTTTCTCTATGGATAAAAAAGATTTTGAAGAATTAGTTAAGAAATGAGAGATAGAATCAATTATTTATACTGACTGATATGATACTAAAAAGCAACTTTTCATAACATTACATGTTGATTTAGCATATTGAAATGAAGTAATTACACAAAACCTAGATAATATTAAGATGAAGTTCTCTTATAGGCTATTACAAATGCTTATGCAATGCGATAGAGATACTTTTGAACATCGTTACAATCCCCAATGAGACAAATTTATTTTTCTCATAAAAGATACTTATCAAAAACGTTGCTTTGACTATAATTTAAAAAATACTAAAGATAAAGTCGAAAAATAAAAAGTTCCTCTTGTAATATCTATATTTTTTATAAAGCTCAATAATAGACACAAAAAAGTAGAATGAAAATCATTCTACTTTTTTAAAAAGATACCAATTCACTCACATCTCTCTTCTATATTACAGGAATCTTTATCATATTCATGTAATAAAAGAAGCTAAATATAAGCAAAACACCCAAACAAGAACCAAAGACTAATGCATGATCTGTTGGATACATCGATGATATCGTCAAACTTGCAATAAGAAGTATTCCAAACGTAATAAGATAAGAGAACGAAAAAGTATCCATCTTATAACTCTTCTTAATAGTTATCACACCTACTAATGCCATAAATGCACTAACTACGCAAGCACATCCAGTATACCACCCTTCTTCTAGCATTAATAAGGACATTAATAGTCCCGAAAAAAGCCCAAAGAAAAGAACACATACACCGAACACAACATTAGAGCCGATAAATACATCTTGCTTATCATTCAAGAACGAAAGCCCAAGAATAACAAAGATACCAGCCACAATACCCAGCATAATCACAACCGGATAAACAAAATCCAAGAGATAGCAAACAGTAATTGCAGTAGCAATAATAAGCGCTATGCCACCAAAAATCCTGCCTCCTTCGTCATTGTGCTCCTTCTTGAATCCTTCAAGGAACCAAGAACCTGCAACGTAATACACCACTGCAGCGAATAAGATTAGTAAAAGATCTACCATAGTTTCAATGTTTTTTTTGTTAATAATGATTTTTATTTACTGCGATAGTTATATAAAAAAAGTATAAAAAAAACAATATAAAGTATACTCATGTTAGGAAGGAAAAACATAAGTACGCTTCTACTATCTCCTCTTTAATAACAAATCTTGTGCTGAAGAAATTATATAAGAAAGATTGCTCGCAAAATTATTCAAATCTTCCTGAGAGAGCTTTGTATCATAAAATCAACTAGTATTAATAGAACCTCAAAAAGCATCATATTGAATATGCGAAAAGCACTTATGAACCCATCAATCTCAAATTCACATAGCAATAGCATAAGGAAGAATCCTCTCAAAATAAGTTGGATCTTCATGTAAAATAACTTTTAATTTTGAGTCCTCAACAGCCAATAAATACTTCTTCAATCCCCTAATATGTTCTAACACTTTAACTCATTTATCTGTTAAATAATAATCTCTATCATTTCTTTCTTTAACCTTATATATTGACCAAAGTCTTAAAAGTCAGGATAACATAAGGATAAATGGGAATAACCAAACAAAATACACAGATAAAAACAAACAAACCCCACAAAAGAAAACACCTAAACCGAACTCCATATTATACGTTAATAGAGATTGTCTATCATTACTATAAGCTTCCCAATCCAAACATTGTCTTTGAACTTGATAAAAAAAATCATTAGCTAACTTGTCGATTCATGGAATTTTTGATAACATACGCACAGTAACACGAGTTCTATTTTTAAAACAGAGTTTCCAAAAATCATCTTCAGGATCTCTATTATATGCTTTATGTTCAGAATAAAGATATTTAACATCAGAGATAAATACTGGCTTATCTGTTATCTTTTCAAAAAATAGTTCTCATTTTTCAGTCTTTCATATTTTCACATTCTTTTTAGCTACCCAATCATAAAGCATAGCAGGGAAAACATTTCAAGTTGGTCCCCAAGCATCAATAACAGCAACTTCAGCCGCTGTAAAATCTTTAGGAGCATCATAATAAATAACATCTCTTATTATCTTCTTACTCCTCTTCTTAAGACTCAAATAATAAAACAAGTATGCTAAAAATATAATTCAAACTACTAAACAGCTGCTAATCTCATGTTCTCTTAACCAATCATAACACTCAGAAACTACTTTAGCTATAATAGATCAGAAAACGACAAGAAAAACCACAATCAACGATTGTACTTTCTGCTGTTTTGTTTCTTCACTATTTGCAAATTTTAGCATATAATAACAGATAATAAAATCTTATATAATAAGTATACATATAAAATCCATCAGTGCAAAATTTCTTCAAGATATTGACATTTATAAAAAAACATATAACTAATGTATATCATAATATTTTACATTTTACTTGAATTAAACAATATTTTAAATAATAAAGGAAATGCTTTTTAGCAAAAACAAAAAAAAACAAAACTAATAAAAAAATTAAATTATGGATGATCAATTTGTTCCAACTATCACCGCTGAATTAGCGAGTGAAGTCATGTTAGAATGCTCCGTTAAAATTAAAGGAGTGGCAAAAAATGGTATCGTTAATGAAAACGATGAGATTACACTGGAAGCCGACGGCTTTACGGACGAAATGCTAAATGGCATAGAACAGGCCATGATCCTCATCGAGGATGAAAACCCCAACTATAAGTTGGCAACAGTCAAGTCAATCAACCAGTGTACAGCCCGTGAGAAGCGTACCGTATGCTTCATTAGGGCCTAAAAACCGAGCCATTAAAACGAATCCCTCGTGTATTACGAGGGATTTTATCTAATTAAAAGATTTCAATTTCTCAGAACATAGAACAAGGTCAAGGAGCACATCAATCAGTTCTTACTAACTTATAATATTTTCTCTTATCGCTTGACTCAAAATAAAATACAGCTCTTCAATCCCATTCATCTCATACTTTTGCTTCATCATCTGGAAGACATTTTCAAGGCATTCATCAACTCTCATCAAACACATTATATAGAATAGTTCATGGATAATCAGCAAAAACAGTACCCTGAGTATAATAATTATATTCAATCACTACACATCATTCCTTCAAATGTTTTTGTTTAATAAGATTTTCTAAGCTCTCTGACTCTTTTTTATCATATACTTGTAAGTATTCAACTTCTCTATCTCAATTCATATATGAAATTCTATTTCAATTTCTTGTAAAAATAGGACTTTCAGCTTTCTTATGAAATGTTTCAAATCATGTAGGTGTTGTAATTCTTAATCATAAATCAGGATATGTAGTAGTATAAAGATATCATGTAACATATTTCTCTCAATAGTTTTCAGGTCAACATCAAACAGTAATAATTGTTGAAGGATCTCAATTCATCCATTCTGGTTGATAACCTACTATTCAATCAAGACAATCCATTCTTTCTGGAGAATCTACTGCCTCATTATGCTGTAAGTATGAATAATATTCTTTTCAATCTTCAGAAACCTCACTAGTCATAAAAGTACAAGCAACATTATCTGAATACTCATTTCAATCAATAGAATACTTAATAAATCATCCTATTCTATAAGACTTTCAAACATTCTCTTTACTATTCCAAGTAAATGAGATATTTTCTGCAATATCAGAACGAGATAACCAATAAGGTTGATATGTTTCACAATTCCTTATAAAACCTTCTATTCAAGATAAATCAAGATTACTTACGGGAATATTATTCTCTGTAACTAATTCCTCATCACTCATCTTTATCCCCTCTTCATCATCTCAGCAACCTTCATAAGCATACTCTCTAAACTTAGAGACTCAAACAGTATAATAATGCAAGTCTCATTTTCATCAATCAATACAATCTTTCTTAATAAACTCTCAATCTAATTCTTCTCAAGAAAAATAATAGTTTTCACCATCTTTCCAGATATTTACAGGTTCACTATAATCAGTCTCAAACATTGGAGAATTAAGATGAGCAATTCATCATGAAATTTCAAAATCCCAGTATGGTTCTGTTCAGAAAGCTGTAAAATACTTTGCCTTAAAATCATCAACACTAACAGTTTTTCAAGTCATCTCCTTAACTTCATTTTGAGCACCTTCATCTACCGAAACGAAACATCAACTAAAGAGACAAAAAGCCAACAATAAAGTATATAAACCAAAAATTTTTTTCATCTTTATATAATAAGAGTAAAAAAAACTATTTACTAAAAGCTATTTTTAAAGCTAAGCCAATACATCACATCGCGCAACCTATTCAAGAAAAGCACAAAAATAATTCTTTAACCTCCATGAATTCAATTGCTCAACAAATTCTCATAACAATAACAAAACAACTAAGAGCAAAAATAGGATAAAGATATTTATACCAACGATCAAAAAACAGAACAACCAACAATGAAAAAATCATCGTTAAGAACAAAGAAATTAACCAAAAATTATCAATATAAGGAATTAGAAAAAAACTTAATATATTAAAGATAATAGATAGGATACCTAATTTTTCTTTCATTTTCACACATTATTTTAAAATAATAACTTTTCTAGCAACTTTATGCTGTTCTCTCTTATACATTTCTTGTAAAGAAGAGAATTCAAATCCTACTTTCTCTGCTGTCTCAATAATTTGATGTTCCAATAGATTCTCATATCATATATACCAAGGAATAGTAAATACCATTACAGGCTTCCTTTCAAAAACTGTAGCCATTTTTTCTATCCAAGGAAGATAAACATTCTTCACCCATCTTTGATACTCTTTGACTTGTTCATCAGTAGTTGAAGCTTTAATTATTGGTCAAAGCCATCCTTCTGTAATTATCAAAGGCGTTTTAGAGTTAAATATAGACATATCTTCATAATCCTTAGTAGCATCATGAACAAAGAACTTAAATTCTTTATCTGGAGTTGACCATTTTCAATCTTTCCACCAAGAATAATTCTTATCAGCAAAAGTTAATTTCAAATCAGATCATAGAAAATCATATCAAAAATAATTAGCCAAAAAACCTGTTGTTCAACTTCAAACAAAAGGATCATAAATTAAGGTTTGTTCTTTATCAATAGACAATCAGATATTAATTAAGGTATGAGTTAACTTAGCAGGCATCATTCACATTTGCATGCTACGTCATGGTTTTTCAAAATCAACTACCTCATATAATTTAATATTCTGATATCATAAAACTTCTCACCATTTACTACCAATTTTAATCAACTCTATTCACTTATTTTTAACCTCAAGATCAGTATGAAACAAATCAACTTGTTTAAATCTTTTTAATCAAAATTGTTTCTTCATTTTAATACCTAATTGTTTATCACTTACTCAAAGAATCCTCTTTTCTGCCTTTGCAAAAAAGTCTGATAACTCTCAATCAATCACTTTTCACCACTTTACTAATCAAGCTAAATCAGAAAGTTTACCTTCATCAGCTTCATCAAAAAGAACAATTTGTTGGTTAGCTGAAACATGTAAATTTTTAGGATTTACATATTCTAACTCCTTCATACTAAGTTCTTTATTTTTTCATAATACAGCAAAATACATAGTTTATTTAAACAAGCAATAAACAATACGTTATCTTTAGTTAAATAAGCAATGAATTCAAGGAATGTTAAAAGAAATTTTATGCCTTATATCATAGAAATGAAGTTTTATTTCAAATAACTTTACAGATATGATATTAATTATAAATCAACCATGATAAGAATAAATATTTGCTAAATCAATTTCACTTTTCTTGAAAGTTTTTATCATAATAAAAAGAAAATGAGAAAAACATAAAAGTTTTTATTATAATAAAAACTTTTTTTCATAGAATAATCAAAGTATTAAACACCAGTAATTGAAACATCCAAACAAAATAAAAAAAGAGAAGAACTCATTATAAGTTCTTCATCTCTTCATATATGGTTATTAATTAATTATCCTTGCGCGAGTTGAATATCAGCTTTAACTTTCTCAACCTCTCATATCAAACGAGATATTTCTTCAACACTTCAGAAAGTTCTAACTTTTTGTAATTTCAACTCTAATAAATGTAAAGTTCAACGAAGTTCAACAAGTTTAGCTAACGGTTTCTCTGTAGCCATTGAAACAGTTATTTTAATACTTGAAGTACTCACTAAAGCAATACCTTTTGATATACTAAATTTATGTACTCATCAATTATTACTTTTAACCTCAATAATTCAAGGAACTAATTTTACAATAGCAGGAATTGACTTAGCATACAATGTTACTGATCCTGATTCTCAAGGAAGAATAACCTGCTCTATATCTTCATCGAAGACTGTTGCATTCCCTGTTGTAGCGATTTTTAATTGCATCTTTTTAACACAAAGAAGTAAAACTCCGCTTTAAGTATACAATTTTTCTTCTTAAGAAGCAAAAATCAGACACATTTTTAAATAAAAAACCTTGACTTTTTTACTAATTAGCTAATCCATTCATTTGTTGTTCCATCTTTCTTCTTACGAAAGCTGGAGTATCATCATCCTCTACAGGAGTATTAGATTTTTCAACAGGATCAACAATTTCTTCAGTATCTCTTAATGATCTTGTGATATAATTATCAGATTGCTTTTGGATAGCTTCTCTTGGAGCTTTTCTCTCAATTGGAGAAGTAGTCCAAATAGAACCTGTTCTCACAGCAACACGTTCCTTAGCTTGTTCTTCAAATCCAGTAGCAATAATTGTAACCTTAACTTCATCATCGAAAGATTCATCAAAACTCATTCACCAAATCATTTCAGCTTCAGGATCAAGAATTTCTTCAACGATAGATGCAGCTTCTTGTACTTCAATAGGAGTAAGATCATTTCCTCCAGATACAGCAAAGATAACTTTCTTTGCACCATCAAGATTTGTTTCAAGAAGTGGATTTTCAATAGCTTCTCTTGCAGCATCAACTGCTCTCTTTTCTCCAGCTCCATATCCAATACCAAGTAATGCATTACCTGAACCAACCATAACATTTTTAATATCAGCAAAGTCGATGTTAATATCACCTGGTTTAATAATAAGATCTGAAATACCTTGAACACCCAAGAACAATACTTTATCAATCATAGTAAAGGCTTGCTTAAATGTAGTTTTCTTATCAACAAGATTATAAATCTTATCATTAGGGATAACAATTAATGTATCTACAACTTCTTTCATTCTTCTCAATCCTTCTTCAGCGTTTTCAGCTCTCTTTTTACCTTCAAATGAGAAAGGTTTTGTAACAATACCAACAGTTAAGATACCTAATTCTTTAGCAAGATTAGCTACAACTGGAGCAGCTCAAGTTCCAGTTCCTCCTCACATACCAGCAGTAATAAATACCATATCAGTATCTGCTAAAACAGACTTAATATTCATTTCATCTTCTTCTGCAGACTTTCTTCCAATATCAGGATTAGCACCAGCTCAAAGTCATTTAGTAATATTAAGACCAATATTAACTTTTTGATGAGCTAAGTTAGTTGCCAAATCTTGAGCATCAGTATTTACAGCTACGAATTCAACTCCTTCTAATCCTTCTTGAATCATTCTATTTAATGCTTTATTTCCACATCCTCAAACTCAAATTACTTTGATTTTAGCTCCTGGTACAAATTCAGGAATAACTTCATTAACAACCATTTTTTATAAGTATATAATAATAAAATAATTTTTTTCGTTTAATTATTTATTTTCTATCTTTAGAAAAGATCAGTAAACCATTTTCAAACTTTCTTAACAATCTTTCATGTTGAGATTTTTGGTCCTCTAGAAGATTCATCTGAATATTTATTAGACCAATAATAGATTCCTAATAAGTTAACAAATTGAATATTTAATGATAAATCTCCAACATCAACCATTAAATCCTTTCCATAGAATGTAGCCAACTTGAATACATTCTTAGCTAAATAATCGAGATTTTGCATTTTACTTCATCAACCGATAAGTAAGATTCATCATGGTAATCTTCAATCTCTTTCAATTCTTGCTAGATGTTGATTTATTTTAGAGAAAATTTCTTCATATCTCGCATTGATAATTTCAGTTAAGAATACAATATCCATTTCTGAATCTGGAGTAATTCAATCAGTTATCATTGCCATTCAATATTTCTTCTTAATATCCTCTGCCTCCTTAATATCAATTTGCATTCAGATAGAAATATCCTTTGTTACATTTTCACCTCATAATGCCATTGTACCATATCACAATGGATAACCATCTTCATAAATAACATAACTTGTCTGATTCTTTCAAATATCAACTAATACTGTTCATAAATCTTTATGATCATAATCCATAGCAACTTCTGTTGCAGCTATAATATTTGGGATGATATCAGTGATTGTTAATCAAACTTTATCAAAGGCTTCAACTAATCCTGTATAGAAATTTTTAGGTAATAAGAATACATCAGCCATTAACTCTAATTTCTTACACTTCAATCCAACTGGATCTTTTTCTCTTTTATCCTCATCAATAATCCAACAAACAGGAACAATTTTAATAGTTTCAAAATTATTCTTACTAGAAATTTCAGCTACAATTCTTGAAAGATGTTCAACATCCTCATTAGAAACTTCTTCCTGCATAATCCTCTTCCCTTCAACGATTCTATGAACAAACATTTCTGGATGAGACACTCAAACTACAACTTCTTCAATAAAATCACCTCAGAGTTTTTTAATAAAATGTTCTATAATTTTGTTTATTGTTGTTGTAAAAGCTTCTGCATCAAGAATTTTTCATTTCTTTAATCATTGTGCAGGCTCCATTTGTTTAGCGAGAATAACATCCTTCTCATTATCTTTTCAAAAAACAACAGCTTTGATTGTATCATTTCCGATATCAAATACCGCTTTAATGTCTCTCATAGATATCCGGCCATACATATATAAAAAATTTTTAACAACCACTTTTTAGGTATATTAAAAAAAAAGACAATATCATTTTTTTGAATTCTGATATACAAAAGTTATCAGTTACTAATCACATAAAAAACGTTTAGTTATCACGTCAAAAGAATAGGTCAGAATAGTACTTTCTCATATCTTTATAGAATTTTAACATTCATTTTTCATACACTGTTCACTTATGAGCATCAGGATTTTTAGCTATAATTTTTTTCATACGGCTACCCCATTTTTCTTGAACAAAATTTTCAAACCTATCTCATAAATTTTCAGAAAAAATAGATTCAACACTTTTTTTAAATATACGTTTTCATGAAAATAATTTGTTTCACAAAAAAATATTTTGTTTCAAATCAATATTTGGTAAATAAGTCTTTACCCATGGATTCCTATTATAAATTGTTGGCTCTCAATTTTCCACATATAACGGAACAAGATGAGCAACCCAATAAACTAAATAAACATCTTTAGATCATAGCATAATACTCTTCAAATTTTCATTATCTTCATCAACAAAAAAACTTAAACAAAATTTCTTTATATAATCTTTTTTACTTCTTTTTATTCAAAAGAACATCATCAAAAAACTCACAAGAAGCCTTGATGTCCAGACTCTTCCTCTTTTACAAACAACAAATAAATCAATATCAGATTCAGAAGATAAAGAATTAAACGTAATACTATTAGCCAAATAGATCTCTTTTACAAAAGGAAGATAAGAGAAGATCCATCACCATTTATTAATATAAGAAATATATTCATCCAAATATTCTGATTTTTCATTCCGTGAAAATTCACCATTTCACTTCTTATCAACACTTAATTTTGAACAATAAGCAAAAGCATTCCCATTCTTTGGAATCGGATATCACATTATCTGATAAAAACGGAATGCTTTATCTTCATGTTGTTCGTTCTTCACATTTTGATGGCTCATTTTTCTTATACTTTTTACAAAGTTTCTTTTTTACCATTCAAGTTCTTGCATCAAAAGCAACCTGTCAATATTCAACACAAGCACTTTCATCATCTGATTTTGGACAGAACTTAATATTTATCGCTCAAGTAGGACACAATTTATAATTTCATTCGCTAAAAGAGCAACCTCATCCACTAGTTCTCTTACTAAAGTTTGTATTTTTATCTACCAATACTTTAAACCCACTCTTATCTCAATCAGGAATCAATCATGGTAACATTCTAATTTCCTTAAAATCAGGAACTAAAACATTATGGTAATTCCTACTCTGTCTACAATAATAGAAATCTTCGATATGTCTTGAAAGATATAATACTCATTCTCAAGTAACATCTCATGTTCAATACTTAAAATTATATCATGTTCAATCCATTTCAAGGATATAATAATCAGGAGTATCATCATTAGCTAATACTCTTGATGTTGAAGCATAATAAACCCAATCAGCTAAATCAGAATAAATCGCATTCGTACAACTTTCAGAATACGCTCTTTCTGCATCAAGTGTTGAAAGATATCTTGATCACATCCAAGCAAGAATAGACAAAATAGCTAATACAAGGATGAGCTCAATTAGAGTAAAACCTTTTTTCTTATACATATCGATAAAATATTTAAATTAGATATTTGTAAGAGGTCTAACAACATATCTATTTGTATCATCATCTTTATCCATTAATACAAGAGGTTTCTGACCATTAACTACATTAAATACCAAAGTATCAGAAGCCATAGCTCTAATAAAATCTGTAATATATCTTCCATTTACAGCAAAAGAAACAGCTTCTCAATCAATAATTGCAGGAATCTCTGTTGTTCCAGCTCATTTATCTGTCTTTCAAGAAGAAATAAGTACTTTTGTACCTTGAGTTTCAATTTGAATAAAATTATTAATATCTCTTGTAAGAATAGCAATCTTTTTAATTGCATTTTCACAATCTTTTTTATCTAACATAATCTTTCCTGTAAATTGAGTTGGCATAACTTCTTCTCTTTCATACTCAGGGAAATTACCTTGAACTAATAATGATGTTGCAACTACTTTTACTCAATCAATAACAAGTTCAAATGCTACTAAATTCTCAGAATATTTAACAATCATATCTGGAACTTCTTTATCAACAGCATACTTAACAACTTGTCCGATATCTCAAATAGCAACCTTAGGAATAATCAAACAGAAATCATCTGAATGAGTATTAAGTGTTTTAAATTCAGATAATCTAAAACTATCAGTTCAAACAAAAATAATCTTAGGTTGACCATCTTCCATCTTTGATTTCATAACAACTCATGTTAATACAGGAGAGAAACTCTTTTCTCATACTGCATATTCAACCTTATCCAATCCCTTAACAAAAATAGAAGTATCTAATGTTAATGAATTATCTTGTGGAACTTCAGGTAATGCAACATATTCTGAAGCAGGAATTCAATTAATCTCGAAAGTATCTTTAGTTGTTTTGATAGTCATAATATTAGACTTTTGATCTACTGTAAATTCAACAACATCAGTATCAATAGTCTTCATGATATCCATAAATGTCTTTGCATTAACAGTAATTGCTCATTCAATTTGAACATTACAAGGTTGCTCTATCTCAATATACTTTTCCATATCTGTTGCTCTTACAAGCAAAGTATCAATAGAAGCCTTTAAATAAATGTTCTGTAAAATAGGAAGTGTTGAATTTTTTGAAACGAATCTTGATGCAATATCAAGGATTTCAATTACACTTTTTAATTCTAAACTAATTTTCATTGCAAAAACAATAAGGAATAAAATTCACTCAATTTCAATGTAATTTTTTACAAACCCATTTCAACTATATTTTTTTATTATCCAAAAAACAATACAAAAAATAGCTTATAACAGGTATTTTTATTTAAGTATTTTATTTTTTCTCAGCAATTACTGTTTCTCAATCAACAACTTTATCTCAAACTTTTACCTTAACTTTAAAATTATTATCTAATATTACACTTACTTGAGAACCAAACTTTATATGTCCAATAGGATCACCTTGTTTAACAACATCTTGTAAATTCAAATAAGGAACAATTCTTCTTGCGAAAAATCATGCTATTTGAATAACACGGAAACGATATCCTTCATCAGTTCAAAATAACATATTATTATATTCATTCTGAAAAGTAGAGCGCATACCTTTCTTTGTTTTCATAGCATTATAAAAATATCCTTCTTCATAATTCTGAGTCATAAGAGTTGCATCTGTTGGAGCCTTTTGAAAATGAACATCAAAAGGAGTCATCATGATTGAAACTAAAGTTGCTCAACTAAACCCCTCCGTCCAATCATCTATTACAACATCATTTTCCTTATATAATGCAGAATTTTTATCAGTTAATTCATCCTGACGAATAATTGCAATAACTTTTCAATTAGCAGGACTTACAAATAATTTACTCTTATGAGGAATCTTACGTTTAGGATTACGTAAAAAATAGAATTTATAATAAAGAATAAACGCTATCAATAAGAAAACGATTACTAATAATGTAATAAGGAGAATCCTCTTTAGCATAAAAACAGAGATTATATAAAGTATATATTCAACTCATATATAGTAATATATGCACAAAATTCAATCACAACAATTTAAGTAAAGCCACAGATAATATTAGCAAAATAATCATCAAATTAACCAAGCATATTCCTTCCAAAATAAAAAAAGATATCAAATTTAATAAAAAAATATTCAAAATGGACAAAATATTGAAAAAATTACAAAACTTTCAAATTTTTATTTTTCACAACAATAGCAAGCGGTATTTTTAAAATTTCACTTGTTTTTTTAATTTATTTTACTACAAGTAGTTTTAATTTCCTATTTTTTTATTGGAAAAAGAAAATAATGACAACTACACCAGAACAAACGCATGAATATGATGCATCACAGATTAAAGTCCTAGAATGACTAGAACCTGTAAGACAAAGACCTTGAATGTATATCGGTTCAACAGATTCAAGATGATTACATCATATGGTGCAAGAAATAGTAGATAACGCTGTAGATGAAGCATTAGCTTGATATTGTAAAGACGTTACTTCTATATTAAATGAAGATTGATCAGTAACTGTTCACGATAACTGAAGATGAATTCCAGTAGATATCCATCCTAAAACAGGGAAATCTGCTCTAGAAACTGTATATACTGTGCTTCACGCTTGAGGTAAATTTGATAAATGAGCATATAAAATTTCTTGATGACTTCACTGAGTATGAGCATCAGTAGTTAACGCCCTTTCTAAATGGCTAGAAGTAACTGTATACAAAAACGGTAAAATCTATAAAATGAGATTCGAGAAATGAATCCCTCAATGAGAATTACAAGTTCTTTGAGATACAGATAGAACAGGAACTAGTGTAACATTTATGCCTGATGATACAATTTTCGAAACTGTTGAATTTTCTGAAGAAAATGAAATAGCTAGAATGAAGCAAGCTGCTTATCTTACTCCAGGAGTAAGTTTCACATTCAAAAATAAAAAGACAGGAGTTGCTAGTAGATTTATGTATGAATGAGGAATTAAAACTTGGTTAAAGAATCTTGTTTGAAAACAACAAGCATTATCTTCTCCACATTATTTCATAGCTGAGACAGATAATTGCCTAGCAGAAATATCATTCCAATTTATTAATTCAAATAATGATCATACCTTATCTTTCGTAAACAATATTCCTACAAGAGATTGAGGTACACATATCCTATGATTCAAATCTGCATTACTTAAAATTATTAACGAAATAGGAAAAGAAAAAGAAAAAATCGATAAAAAAATCTGAGAATTTCAACTTTCAGATGTAACAGATTGACTCTATGGAATTATTACAGTTAAAATTCCTGAACCACAATTTGAAGGACAGACAAAAGGAAGATTAGGAAACTCATACGTAAGAGGTGCTGTTGAAAAATTAACATATGACTACTTAAAACAATACTTTGTAGATCATCCAGATGAATTTGATAAAATCTTCTCTAAGATAGATTTAGCTGCAAGAGCTAGACTAGCTGCAAGATTTGCTAAAGAAACCGTTCTTAGAAAAAGTGCTCTTTCAGGTTGAGTTCTTCCAGGTAAACTAGCTGATTGTTCAAGAAGAGGAAAACATGGTACTGAATTATACATAGTGGAGGGAGATTCAGCGTGAGGTTCAGCAAAATCATGAAGAGATTCTAAATTCCAAGCTATTCTTCCACTTAGAGGTAAAATTCTAAATACAGAACAAGCAGTACTTCAAAGAATGATGGCTAATGCTGAAATTAAAGCACTTATTACAGCTATCGGATGTTGAATAAAAGAAAGCTTTGATTTATCATGATTAAGATATGATAAAATCATAATAATGACCGATGCCGACGTCGATGGTGCACATATTAGAACATTATTACTTACATTCTTCTTTAGATTTATGAGACCACTTGTAGAAGAATGACACGTATATGCTGCATGTCCTCCAATCTATAAATTCTCTAAAGGTGCAAAACATGTATATGTATATAACGAAGATCATACACCAGATATGTATGGATTTGCTCCAGATGATAATGTTGAAATTCAAAGATATAAGGGTCTTGGAGAAATGAATGCAGAACAACTTTGGGAAACAACGATGGATCCAGATACAAGAATCTTAAAACAAATTACAATTGTTGATGCAGAAGAGGCAGACAGATTGTTCAGAATTCTTATGGGTGAAGATGTTCAATCTAGAAGGCATTTCATCTTAACAAATGCAAAGACAGTTAAAGAT
>CAMOEC010000025.1 GCA_946611795.1 uncultured bacterium | reverse complement strand
TATAGAGATTTTATAAATAAAAACAAAAAAATCTATGTCTTTCGAAGAAGAAGCACCAAAATTATGACTTCAATATAGTGAAAACAATGATTTCTTCCCTGAAACCATGGATTTTTTGCAAAAAATTGGATTCATAAGTCTTTTAAGTATTGATATGGATGTAAAATATTCATTTCAAAAAACAAGCCGAGACTCAATAATCCAATGAGCAGAAATAGAAACTTACGATAACGATCATACTATTAATGATGATTTCTTTGCTCATAAAATAACAATACCTAGAGAAACAAATATTACTCGTTCACTCCTCTACATTAAACTAAACCAAAAAAAATCAGTATCAATAAAAGATGTAGCAGGATTCATTAGATCATTTCCTATGGTAACTTTCATATTTATACTATTATTATCACTTCTTTTTATCAGTACTTTTCTATGAAAATTCATTCTAATCTTCAACTGAATAGTACTTTTCATCTATATCCTATTCTTTGCATATAAACTCACAAAATATCTTTTAGAACTAACAAAAATGTGAAGCAAATCCATGCAAGATTATATGGTTACTTATACTAATCCATATGACTTAAGAATCTTTACTAAAGCTGCTAAAGATAAATTTTCTGAGCTCTGAAGACAAGGAATTACTGATATTGCAATTGATAGAAACACCCTCTATATAAAAGAAGACCTAATGGATGATTCAAAAGTAAGTATGATAGGACTTATCTTCTGAAAAAGAAAGACCGTAACTAATGAAGAAAAACAAAAAATAATGGATAAAATGATTAATATTTTAAGTGATAAAAACCTTTTAGACATCTTTAAAGAAGAAAATGACAATTAAACAACGACGAGAAGATGTAAAAACTATGGCTGGTGATACTAAAAGGAATCTTACCAATAAAGGTAAGCAATTAGTTTCTAATTCTTGAGAAAAATGAGTAGCTATGACTCAAGAAGCTGTTCAAAGAGGTAAAGATCTTTTTGCTGTTGATACTGAACAAGAACTAAACGCTGTAAAATCAGATATCCAAGAACTTGCCCCTTCTGCAAAAAACACAGTAACAACACTTATTTCCAATAGTAAATTCAAAAAAGGAGTAACACTTCCACCTCAAGATAATCTTTGTGCTCAAATCACTAAATTTTCATATATGGAGCCAGAAAAAAGACCATATCAAATAGATAATTTTTATCTTGAACCAACATATAATTCAAAATTTCACTGTATCTATCTTAACCATCAAGAAAAGATATGTATTATCTGATATAGAGGTACAGAAGTAAACGAGAAAAAAGACCTTTTATCAGATGCTCAAATTATTCTCTGAGTAAATGCAATCGACCCAAGAGTAACATGAAGTCTAAAACTATTTGATGAAGTAAGAAAATCACATCCAGAATACAAAAAACGAGTTTGTTGACACTCTTTAGGTTGAACACTCTGTTATATCGTTTCAAAACATAGAAAAGTAGATTATTGTTGTACCTTCAATCCATGATCTGCTCCTAATAAAATCTTTATCCTAATGCTTACAGATACCCTTCAAAAAAAAGATTGGACTCAAAAAGTTCACACCTATAAAATTATTTGAGACCCTATTTCAACTTTCTCATATGTATGAGATACAACCAGTTTCTTTGTAGGATTAAAACTAAATCCTATCGACTATCATAGAATGTCAAACTTCTATCTAGAATAAAAAGACGCTAGCCTCACAAATAAGCTAGCGTCTTTTCTTATCACAATAATTAATTTAACAAACAAATATTATTTAATCTCATATGGCAATCCTGTATCCAAGAAATCTTTAGCCATTCATAATTTACTCTCAGAATAACCGTAACAGATCATAATAACTTCTCCTTTTTTAACTTTATCTCCCAACTTTTTACAAAGATAAATTCATGCTGTTAAATCAGAAGGTGCTCATAACATTCTTGCCACCATATTAAGATGTTTCATATCAATAGCCTTAACTTTTCAATCAGCTGGAGCATATACCTCAAAAGAATGTTGTCATAATTCAAGTTCCTCTGAATTAATATCTGGATTCTTACCATTTTGAGCTCTAATAACGTCTCTCATTTTCTCCCAAGCTTTACCAGAAACTAATTGATCCTTAGCCATCTTATAAGCACTCTTATAAAATGTTGTAACTCAACAAAGAACTAATAATTGAGCAGATAAATCCAAAGCTTTTTCTTCTAGATCATGTGCTCTTTCTGGATGTTGTTGTAAGATTCTTAATACTTCTCTAACTTGTAAAACCGCTCCTACTCAATTTCATATAGGTTGAATAGCTTTTGTAATAGTAGCTTCAGTTTTAATACCTAAAGCATTACCAATAGTCTTAAAACGCTTTGCCATCTTCTTAGCATCTTTTTGATTAGTTACTTTTGCTGTAGGTCCAACAGGAATATCAATAAGACAATGACTTACTCCCATAGCATAGTTTTTAGCCATAATAGAAGAAATCATTCTCGCATAAGGTTCAATACCAATTGGTGCTGATACTTTAATAATTCTATCATTAGCTGGAGCTAAATTCAAATTACCATTCCAAGCTAAACAACAACCATGTTCCTCAACCAATCTTACAATATCTGCTTTCTTTAATTCACTTTGCATTAAAACCTCAACACATTCACCTGTTGCTGCAGGAGAAGTAATAGACTTAGAAAAAGTTTTAGGAACAGTAATACCTAAAGAGGCTAACAATGGAACAACAATCATAGTAGTTTCATTTCAAGAAACTCAACCAATACAATATTTACTAGCTACAATTCCAGGGAATCTATACATATCTCAAGTATATGCAGTTGCTTTAGTAGTATATACTAATTCATCAATATCAGCTTTATAGAAAAAACTTGTTGCAGTATAATATGCTAATGCAAGATCTGATAACTTATTATTTTGAATATCTTCAACGATTGCTTCAATCTCTTCTTTATTAATTTTTTCACCTAATAACTTTTTTCTAATCGCTTGAATAGATAAAGGATTATTCTTTACAAATGAAATCAATACTCTATCACCTTCTTGAAATGGATAAGCTTTTAAAAGTTCTTCTGTTGCTCCTATTTCTCCTGGTTTAATAAAAGTAGAAAGTGCTACATCTACAACATACTCCTCTCATCTACGAATTAATGAAATCTTATCATTAGCTGTAATTCAAAATTGTGCAGCCTGCTCTACATTCAATAAAGCAACATGTCATTCTCAATTACTAATATCAGTTTGTACAATTCTTGCATTAAAAATTTCCATGGTTTTTATTTTTATATTAAAGTAAATAAAATCTTATTATGCATATGCTTCCTCTAAACGAGAACCAAATTCTTCTCAAACAACAATATCTTGACTCAATGCATGTAATTCACTACCGAACATCTGTCCTGCAACAGCTATTTCATTCTGTTCAGCAACTCAATTATATTTGGTTTCAATACTTAAAGCAAGTTCTCTAAACTTAGCATCTTTGACTCAATCATTTAATATTCTCAACTTGTCAAAATCAAGTTTATCTCAATCAAATACTGACTCCATTACTGTTCATAAAAGTACATCTTTTTTCTTCCATTCCTCAGTCTTACTTCAAGCCTTAACTTTATCTTCTCAATAAGCCTTTAATCCTTTATACTCTGATACAACAAATCTAACTATAGGATTAGTAATACTCTTAATTTCTAAATTTTCAGCATTTTGAACCTTATCTGCTAAATCCTCCATAAAAGTATTTAACAATTTCAATTCTCTTTCACTTGCATTTTCAACATTATCTACAAGTTTTTTCATCATACGATAATATGGACCATTTTCTTCCTTAGATAAGCTAATTCAACTTCCATTATTTGAATCTAAAAGTCCAAATAATTTTAATGCTGAATCAATAGTTCCATTTTTTAAATTCATTAACTCATTCTTTTTTCTCATGGTTTCTCCTTCTTCTGCTGGAACAGAATAATTCATATGAGCTTCAATATTTTTTCAAATTACATCTTTCAAATCACTACGAGACTCTACTCTATCTTTTGGTAGAAGATCAGCAACTGGGATATTCTGCATAAAATCAGAAAACTTTGCTTTCATAGTATGAATTGACATAGGTGCCTCAACTTGTTTTCACTTTCAAAAAGAAAGATTTCAACCAACAGATGAATAATATTTCTCAGCTAAGATATCTCAAGTATTTGGACGATATTCATAAACCGTACTTGGATTATTTTTATCTCTGAAATAAATAGGATATTCTGCAGAAGATGGGTCAACTTTTATCTCTCTATCAACAGTTTCAAACGAAGTTCCTTCTCAGAAAACAGATTCAAGAAATTTTCCTCTAACAGATAAAGCAGATAACCCACATTGCTTTCTAATATAAGACTGTAGATCAATAGATAACGATGTTATTCATGTTCAAATACTTGCCCACATTCATGAAGTAATCCACTTTCTAATATCACTAAACTTTTCTTGTCATCACCTATCATTAACAATTGTTTCAACAAGCATCGGATCATCTAAAACACTAGCAGGCTTATTAAAGAGTTCTGAAAACTCCTTTCTAATATTTTCTTTTTTTAAGAATTCTGTTAAATGTTGTCTTAACTCCTCTTTTGGCATTAAAGACATCAATCTCTCCATAATTTCCCTTCTTTGTTCTGGGGTTTTTCACCTCATATCAAAAAGCTCAGAAAGATCTGAATCTAAACTTTCACTTCTATTTCACGAAATAAAATCCTTATCAGAATCAGACATTTTATCAACACTTGGATAAGGTGTTTTTGATTCCTCAACTCAAACAAAATGACGTGATAAAACAGATTGTTCCTTCCAATATTTTATAGGATCAGTGACATATTCTTCCATACGCTTTGAAACATTGGACATTGAATCATATAAGCTCATATCTTCTGCTCATGCTCTATTCTGACGGAAAAGCAACCTAATCTTTTCCCTATATAATGCTCAATTAGGAGAATTCATAAACTGTTCATTATTTAAGAGCATTCTAAAAAAAGATCTTGTCTGTTTTCACCAACGTCAATCATGCAAAATTTCAAAAGAATGGTTTTCATTAACATATAATGAAGCTATCCACTGTATCTTTTCAAATCCAACAGAAACACCGTTTTTATCTTTTTTAAAATCTTCTTGCAATAAAACCTCTCAAACAATTTCTTCCAAAGAATAGTTATAAAAAAAATCAACAGCATTTTCATAAGAGTCTTCATCTTTTGTCTCATTTTTAAATTCTTCCAAAAATTTTTCATTTTTACTTTTATCTCAATTTCATAATAAACTCTTTTGATGATGAAGAGAAAACTTTTGAAGATTATCCAAGGTTAAATTTTTTCTCAGATTAGCCAATCTTTCAGCATTCCAACTTTCAAACATAGAAGATAAATCAGTATCTTTCAAATCTTTTATTTCATTTTCTTCCATAGAAACAACCTTATCAAAAACGAAATTCTCATAAATTGAATTCTTTCCTATTGTTAAGCTTCAGTTAGCAGAAATTTTATCAATCCAAGCCTTTAGAGCAGGATATTTTCAAAGAAGCTCTTCTACTTGAGATTTTTTATCTTTAATATTCTCAATTTTCTTTGCTTCAAAATCAACCTTCTTTGCAATCATGTTTATATCCTCCTGACTAATCGCAACCACACCTGATTTTTCAACTGATTCTCATTCTCAAATATGTTCCTTTGGCATTAGCATAAAAAGAAAGACTAAAATAGTTATCAAAATTATACTCGATATGCCATATTTTTGCAAAAATTGACTATTTTTCTTTTGACTTCAAAAGCTAAAATACTATACTCGAAATTGCATTTTAAATTTTCAAAAATAAAGCTAATGAAACTCAGAGAAGAACTTGAAGCCCGTGGCTTACTTTATCAAATGACTAATGAAAAATTATTCGACATTTATGAACAAGGCTGAGAAAAGTTCTATTGTGGTTATGACCCTACTGCAGATTCTCTCCACCTCTGACACTTTCTAACATTCATGGCAGCTGTAAACTTCATGAAAAGAGGGAATACTTTTGTTATGCTTATCTGATGAGCTACAGGAATGATTGGAGATCCTACTTGAAAATCAGAAGCAAGAGCATTCTTATGATTAGATCAATTAAGACATAATCAAGAAGCTATTACCATTCAAGTACAACAAATTCTTGAGAACCTAAAAAAACTTACATGAAAAGATTTTAAATTTGAAGTTGTAAATAACTACGATTTCTACAAAGATTTCAGCGTTTTTGATTTCTATCGTACTGTTGGTAAATACATTACCATAAATACAATGATGTCTAAAGAATCAGTAAAAAAGAGAATGAGTAACCCTGAATCTTGAATAACTTATACAGAATTCAGTTATATGCTTCTTCAAGGAAACGACTTCCTTGAACTATATGAAAACCATGGAGTAAAACTTCAAATAGGAGGATCTGATCAATGGTGAAATATGGTTACTTGAACAGAAATGTTAAGAAAAAAGACTGATTGAGAAGCTGAAATCTATGTTATGACAATTCCTCTAATGATGGACTCTTCTGGAAAGAAATTCTGAAAATCAGAAGGAAATGCTATTTGGCTTGATAAGAGAAAGAATAGCCCTTATTTTGTATACCAATACTTCATTAATACAGCAGATGCTGATGTTGAAAAATATCTAAAAGCATTCACTCTTCTTGAAATTAATGAAATCGATGAAATCATAAAAAAGCATAACGAACATCCTGAAGAAAGATACGGACAAAAACAGCTTGCTAACTACGTCATTCAAACACTTTTCTGAAAAGAAGATGCAGAACAAGCTGAAAAAATTTCTGAATTCCTTTTCTGAAAATCAGATAAACTTGAACTCACTAAAAGCATGTCAGAACAAGATATACAAGCACTTATGCATGAAACATGAGGAGCTAAAATAGATAGTGATGAAATTAGAATCCTTGAACTTCTTGTTAATACCTGACTTGCTGAATCAAATGGAGAAGCTAAAAAACTTATCCAACAAAACGCTATTTCAGTAAATGAAGAAAAAGTTACAGACCTAGCTAAAACTTATACTAAACAAGATGCTACAAACGGAATTCTTCTTCTAAAAAGAGGTAAAAAATATAAGATAGCACAATTTTAACCAAAGATATCTTCAATGAAAATTCTGCTTACAACCTATCCAAATGATTGAAGAAAATTAAGAAATCTCATTACAGCACTTCTTAAAAAAAAATTAGTTGCCTGCTGTAATGTTATTAATTATTGAAAATCATATTATCTTCGAGAAAACAAAATAAAAAAAGATGAAGAAAAAATTGTCTTTATTAAATATCCTAAAGAAAAAGAGAATGAGCTTTTAAGCTTTATAAAAAAGCAACATCCCTATAAAGTTCCTGAGCTTATAACACTTAATCCAGACTCTGTAGATGATGCATATCTTGATCGAGTAATTAAATCAACTAACTAAAACGCCATGAAATATTCAGAAATCTATGCCTACAATATAGCACATAATCTTTGTCCATTTTGTTCTTTACCAGAGAACTTCTATCTTGAAAAATCTGAATATTTTTCTGTTACTTATGCTCGTGCACCATACACAAAAGATCATCTCTTAATTATCCCTAATAGACATGTAGTTCTCTTCAATTCTCTATCTCATGAAGAAGTTAGAAATCTTATGGATCTTGTTAGTAAATGGACAGAAATTCTTCATAAAGAACATACAGATATTGCTTTACTCCTAAGAGACTGATTTATATGAGGTTCATGATGAAAATCTGTTGATCATATGCATTTTCATCTTATTCCAGATGTTGAAGTTTGAAGTATCCACTGATGTTGACCATCACGTGAATACCTGTCAGAAAAAGAACTTCTTAAGCATATTGCTGAAGTCAAAAAATTAGAAAAAAAACCTGTCAAGTCGACAGCCAAAAAATAAGAAAAATGCAAGTTTTTACTTGAATTTTAGAACAAAAAAAATAAAAAAACCTCTGTTAAGAGGTATATTTTTTTGTAATTCTGAAAAAATACAGTATGAACCTTGAAAAATTATTCGGTAGTAAAACAAAAGTAGACATTCTAAAATATCTTATCTTTAGAAGACAGTGAGTGTCAATGAGAGCATTGGAGACAGAACTTTGATGGACATTCCCTGCAATTAAAAAACAAACCGATTCCCTTGATGATGCTTGAATTATAAAAATAGACAAAGAGCATACTTGATGGTCTATTCATCTAAAGCCAAGTGTTCAATGAATTTTCAGAGAGTTGTTCTTTGAAGCCTTAAAACAAAACCTTATAGATATCTTTGAAGAAGAATGAGAACAAATTAGTAGTTATTTCTGGTGAAATATCTTCTGAAAAGAAATCTGAGTAGATCTCTTCATTGTCTATAACAATATGGAAAAAGAAAAAATAGATAACCTCAAAAACAAAATTGGTGAATGCTTTAGAGATTACTGGATAGAAACAGTATCTATCACAACAATGAGTTCTGAACAACGAGAGACAAGACTTAGACTTACTGATAAATTCGCACTTAATGTAATGAAATACTATAACAATATTAGATAATATTTACTTCTCACCTATCCCTTCATATTATGAACTACGAGCAACTTCTCGATGAAATAATGATTAATACCGTATCAGCAGAACAACTTGTCTGATATCCACAAAAAGACTTTCATTATGCTGTTTGTCCATGGACATTAGAATTTCATACAACAATATTCCTTTCAAGTATATTACTCTCTTTTAACCAAGAGAAACCACTTGCAATTCTAGTTCAAGTTGACGACTTACCTTCATCAGCTATGCTCTACACTTGAAAAGTTTGACCTCATTTTTGAAGGACACGAGATTTCAGCAAAAATATCCCTAGCCAATTAGAAAACTTAGAACAGACAACAGAAAATCATTACCAATACTTAGACAAATTATTCTGTTACTTGAGTGTTATAAATATTAATCCTAATCATCGCGTTATCTTTGTTAAAAAAGGAGAGAAAAATTCAGAAGTTGCTAATGATTTAAGAGAAATTTTAAAAGAAGACTACTCTCTTCTTGTTATAAGCAATTGTTATGAAGGACTACCAACATGAGAATGTAAAGAAAAAGCTGAAAATCTAATCTCTCATCTTAAAGAAAAATCACTAGATAATGAAGAAAAAGAAGAGTTCCCTGCTTTAGATATCTTAAGTGAACTTCTTCCTAAAAACGAGAATCCTGATACGATAGAACAACTCGTTAATAGTTGAGAAATATGATTTGATACAAAAAAAACAACGTCCCTCCGATTTATGATGAGCTAATTATTATTAATATATAACCTATGAAACTAATTGTTTGCTGTGCTACTCCATGAGAACTAAAAACGGTTAAATGAGAAATCAAAAAACTGCAATTAAAAAAGAATTTCGATATTTTCTATCTCTGCACAGGAATCTGAAATTATGAAACAATATATACACTAACTAACCACCTTTCAACTTCTTCAGCAGAAAAAGTCTTTTTACTAAACATCTGAATTTGTTGATATCAAAATTCAAACGGATCTACTCCTCCAAATTTTATTCAAATCTGAAGAATAAAAAACATCCATACAAATAAAGAGCTACTTCCGCCTCTTCCATTTATTCTTTGAGAAATAAAAAGTTGTTACTGCTCAGAAAATATTGTTCTAGAAAGCCAAATTAATGAAGAATCTTATTTTGACATGGAATCTCGAGGGATTGAAATAGTTACTAATAAGTTTAATATACCACATATCTTCATAAAAGTCCCTTATGACAGAATAGGCCAAGAAACAAAAAACTTCAATAAAGAAGAAGCTTGTAATAAACTTGCTAATAATATTGATTATGAAAAAGTAATAACAACTATTCTAGACTATTCAGAATAAAAATTTTATCAACCAACAATATACAATGAGAATCCTTACTTGAGAAGAAGCTATACAAGCTGAAAAATACATGCAAGAAGCCGCTAAAGTTGCACTTTCAGCAACCTGTGAAAGATCAAAATGTTGATCAGTAATTGTTAAAAATTGAAAAATAATTTGAACATGATTCAACTCCCCTGCAAAAAATCTAGAATCGCAGAGAAGATGTAGTTGTGATAAATCATCATATCATAGAAAAGTAACCGACAAAACTTGTTGTATTCATGCAGAACAAAGAGCGCTTTTTGATGCATTAAGAAATCATCCAGAAGAAATACAATGAGCTACTCTTTATTTTATTCGTCTTGATAAAGATAATAAACCATCTAAAGCGTGAAAACCTTACTGCACTATCTGTTCTAAATCAGCACTAGAATTATGAATTAAAGAATTCCTTCTTTACCATGAAGAATGAATTACCGCATATGATACCGAAGAATACAATACACTTTCATATCAATATGATGAACTTTAATTAAAATAATCAAAAATATGTTACGCCATATCCCAGTTTTAGCAGAAGAAATATATGAACATCTTCCAGAAAATCGACAACTATGATTTGATTGAACTTTTGGACATTGAGGTCATGCAGAATATTTTCTATCTCATGAAGAAAAGAAAAGAAACATTTCATGAATCAAAATAATAGGGACTGATATCGACCTTAACATGATAGAAAAAGCAAGAGAATTAACTAAAGAATATAAAGATAATATTAACATTCTCCACTCCTCATACGCTAACATTTCAGAGATTGCTAAAGAACAATGATTATTTGATTACGAACTTCTCGATTTATGAGTAAATTTAGAGCATTTTAAAGACTGAAGTCGCTGATTTTCAATAAAAACAGATGCACCTCTAGATATGAGATTCGACCAATCTAAAAATGATATGACTGCTGAAAAATGGCTAAAAACAACTAAACCAGAAATAATAAAATCTGCATTTGAAGAATACTGAGACTTTTCACAAAAAACAGCAGAATACCTTACAAAACTAATATGTGAACAAAGACAAAAAAGTCCAATTTCTACAACATTCCAATTAAAAGATTTTCTTCTCAACAATCACTTTAATCAAAAGAAAATAGCAGTAATTTTCCAAGTAATAAGGATTATGGTTAACAATGAATTAGATCAATTAAAAATATTCTTAGAAAAATTTCCTACAACTCTAAAAAAAGGTTGAAGATGTTTCATTATTACTTATCATAGCGTTGAAGATAGGATAACAAAAAATGCATTAAAAGCACTTGCAGAAAGCTGTGATTTTATGCTCATCAACAAAAAAGTTATTATACCACATTATACAGAAGTACAAAGGAATAAGGCTGCTAGAAGTGCAAAACTCAGAATCATTCAAAAGCTTTAGAATAAATAACAAACATGCCAGAAGAAGAAAATATTGATTCGAATATGTGAGAACATATTCAAACTAAAATAAAAAAATTTGCTTACCAATCTTTCAATAACTTCCATAAATCATATAAAAGTTGGTTAACAAAGTATAGAGAAAGAAAAGAGCTATGAGATTTTATTAAAATAGGCTTGCTATTTTTTGCTGCTTGCACTTTTTGATTACTATTCCTTTATTATATCAATCTAGCATCAACTGAATGATATTTTATGAAACTTGCCAACTATGAACTAAATAGTTCTAAAGAAAAAAGTGATATCGTTAAACTAGAAGTTATTAGAAAAAAGAAAAACAACCGAGATCAATTATCAACACCAAAGAATTTCACACTAGAAAAGAATGTTATCACTTTAGAAATACCTGAACTATGAGAAAAAACTGTCTTATAAACAAACCTCATCATTATAGTTTTTGTAAAAAATTTCAGCAATATACCTAACTTGTCAAATATATAAATGATATAATTTAGAGCTTTGAAAATTAATATAGTCACTATAAATCCTATTTCAAATTTACACATTATACGCAACTTTAGATTCTCAGCATAAGAACTATTATTTCAAGATTTTATAACATTTTTTTACACGACTTTTTGCAAATTTTCACATTTTTTTACACGACTTTTTATAAAATTTCACATTTTTTTACACGACTTTTTATAAAATTTTACATTTTTTTACACGACTTTTTATAAAGAACAGATAATTAAGCCCATATCACTATAGGAAAATACAATGTTGGATAAATCCACAAAATACAAAAACTCCCTCTATAAAAACAGAGTTCCTCAAAACCATTATAATAATGCTCTATTCTTTCACCTCAATCTCTTGATCTAATAATTCATCCAAAGGATCAACATCTCCATTATCTTCAACAATAAGTTGTGGATATTCTTTAATCAATCTAATAACATAATAAGAAATCCATCACCATACACCTAAATAAAGGAATATTAATGAGAATGCCATCTGACCTGAAATTTCTTTCCTCAAAAGCAACACAATATTAAGTAACATTGCAACCAAACAAGTAACCAACCAAAATGCAATATCAGATTGTTTAATATAAGCTCTAACAGCAGGTAGCTTAGTATAAAAGATAGCAATTCAACACAAGATATTCCATGCAATTAACCATGGTAACATATCAGTTATCTTATCTCAGAAAGTAAGTAAACTTACATACAAAGAAAAATTAACAACAATACCTACAGCAAATCTTGTAACAACAGAGAATACCCAATACTTTTTCAAAAAGAATGAATTAATCAAAAACAATACTATTCCTCACCAATACCAAGTTTCAGGCAAAGAATTTCATTGGAATAAAGGAATCAAATAAGCAAGTAAAACTCCAATTAACAGAACAACATTAAGATACTCTAAAAGATATTTTACCAAATCAGGAGTAAAATGCACAAAATCTGATAATGTCTTTATAAGAGGAATCTTATTTTCATCTTTCTTATTTGCTAATATCTTTTCTCAAGCTAGCACTCTTCTTAAAGATATTTCTCTTTTTTGAAGAACAGGTTTATCTACATAATGTTTTAAAGCATAAGATAAAAAAATCATAACAAAAAGATAAACCAGCAAATCAATATCTAAAGCATATAAAGGAAATTTAACATTAATAAAGATTACATCCAATATTCCCAAAAGAATAAAAAAGTAAAAATAATATAAATATTTTCTATCTACACTTCTAAAACTTCCTACTATAAACCATAATCATCAACAGGCCACTATCGCTATTCCTATTACAAATCATAACATATTAGACAATCAAGATAATCCACCCTCAACATAGCTATTTCAAAGTAACAACAAAAGAATAAACAAGAATCAGTGAAAGAACAAATTCTTTCAATCCTCATATTCTATAAAATAAGAGACATACCACATTAACCAAGCAAGCATCAACAATGAAAAAAATGACATTTCATGTGATAATCAAAAATATTCTAAGACTCATAATAATCAAAAGAACGCCAATAATGAGAAACAATATAACCCATATTTTCTAAGAAAATCAGTTCCTTGTAATGTCATTCTCATATCAACAAAACTCTGAGAAAAAAACATCACTAAAAAAATCAATGGGAATATTCAAAAATACCAAAGCTCTAAAAGAGCAAAGAAAGCCATAAACAATAAACAAATACAAAGAACTATTAAATAAATCAAAACAAGCTTCCTAGAAAACTAAAATAATCTTTATTCCATACATTATTCAAACATATACTGCAACAAGTAACACAAAACACAATCAATACGATGTTACTGTCTTAGGACGAATATATTCATTAATAACCCTAAAGAGCATTCACAATACTCATAAATAAAGGAAAATAATTCAGAATCTTTGTAATGAAAGATTTACTCAAATATAGCTTCCAAAAACTGACAAAATAACCATTTCTAAAAGTACAAAAAGTACCAAAAACTCTGCTCATCAAAAGCATCATTTTACAATAGGAAACTTATCTTGTATCCTAAACAAAAAATCTTTCTCAAAAAAAGATGCAAAAAGTTTTCAATATCACAATTGAACATATGATGACTCCTCAGTTGTCATTGGAGCTCAAATGGTCTGTAAAATCCTTGATTTAACAAGTTTTGTTTGTTCTCTAATAACTTCAATATTCGTTACCTGTGATCAAGCAACCACATTATATATTTTTTCCTTTCATAGTTTTCCTAATAGATAGTCCTGAGTTTCAATAATAAGATTTAGTGCAACATGCAACTCATCAATAATTTTATCAATATTTGTTGCCAAACGAAGCTTTGCAATCTCTCATCTAATATCATCAAACTTCTTCCTTGTCTCTGGCAAAATATTTCAATCTCAGATTTGAAGTAATTGATCTATTTGTTCAACTACTTGGTCAATAGCAACATATGATTTCTTTAACCTTTCATCCGTATAAGTTAACATATTTTTTCTAGAAGCTTCCTCCTTCTTTTTCTTATATGCTTCCTTACGTTCAACTAATTGAGCCGTTAATCTTTCAATTATTGGTTTAGTTTTTTCTTCCTTTAACTCTTCAGAATAAGAACCTACTTTTACAACTTCAAGTTCCATATTAATTAACTGTGCAAGGAACTCCTCAACTGTTTTTTCTTTACCAATAAGTTTTCCAATATCTCAAGATTTTGCTTTTATTTCAGCATAAAAATTTCAAAAAGCTTTAGGCTCTTCTTTATATTCATCAAATCATAATACGATTATTGTTTCCTCTGATAAGAAAGCTTTTGGTTTATTATAATCTTCTCACTCAATAAGATACTCTACTGTATAATTTTTCTCAAAAGTATTCTTAATTCATGTAAAATGGAATAACATGAATGAATATCAAAATTAAAATGCATAAAAGCAATAAATAACTTTTATAAAAATTTATATAAAAATCAACAAAGAAAAAGGGAAAATTTACTTCCCTTTTAAACACAAACTACAGAACCAAAAAACAAACAGAAAATACAAATTTTAAACTAACAAAAAACCACTTTAGAGATAGTCAAAGCCTACATTACCACATTAATTAATTAAACAATGCAGATCAGAGCAACAAATAAAGA
Organism: uncultured bacterium; assembly: GCA_946611795.1. Classification (GTDB taxonomy): domain Bacteria; phylum Patescibacteriota; class Gracilibacteria; order Absconditabacterales; family Absconditicoccaceae; genus HOT-345. Next base: position 9,068 of record CAMOEC010000025.1, on the reverse strand, counting down.
ACCCCAAAGACAACTCATGCAGTAGCAAAAACCTCAAGACCTTCTCTACCTCAAAATCCAATAATTCAAACCATGAAGAAAGCAATCCATCCCATTGTTATAAGAAACAAGAAAATAAATCCCCCTTCTCCCATTATAGACTACGAGTAATAGAAAATGATGTGACATATAATGGAATAAGAAAAAAATCTTTTATTAAAAAAATCCTCTATACTCAATATAGAAGACATCATATACTAAGAGAAACTTTCAATTCAAATATGCTCAGGATGGGACTCGAACCCACAAGCCAAAGGCATACGCACCTCAAGCGTACATGTATACCAATTCCATCACCTGAGCATAACAATAGCAATATAGCAATTTACTTGACTATTTCAAGAAAAAAAGAAATCAGAAACTAAAAAGTATCTGATCCCTTAACAATTATTTAATAACTAATATATCTTACTTTCCAATCAACTCCATATTAATAGTTTTCAACAGAAGTATCTAAATATACTAATTCAACTCAAGCATTTTTAAAAACCTCTTCACTTAATCATGCATCATGAAATTTTTTTTCACATACTACTCTTTTAATTCAACAAGCAACAATTAAATGAGCACAATGCCTCACATAACAAGGCGTCATTTTAGTATATATTGTTGCTCATTCTAAAGAAATTCATTGACGAGCAGCATGAGCTATAGCATTTAATTCAGCACATGAATTTCTCATACAGTGTTGAGTTGCTTCTCAAGTATCCTTAATAACAGTCCACATTTGATGTCCTGCTTCATCACATTTTACACTATCTTCTGGAGCATCAACAAAACCAGTAGTAACTACTTGACCATTTTTAACAATAACACATCCACTCCTTCAACGATCACAAGTTCCTTTTTCTCATACTACACGACAAATATCCATAAAATACTCATCATCAGGAATCTGATCAGGTTTCAAATATCAATGATCTTTAATATTTCCATTCTCCATTTCTTCTTCTGTCATAATTTCACACAAAAATAATAAAATAACTTATAATAAGTATAAATAAACTTAACAAAAAAAACAAAAAAAGAGCGATTAAATACGCAATAAATACTTAAAAATAAAAAAAGTATATTTTTTTGTCACAAAATAAAATTCTATTCGTATTACGTTCCAGAAGTTTTATTTTTTTATATTTTCAAAATTATGAAAAAGACAAGTATTGCAATGTGTGCTGTTTTATTTGGAGCACTTGTTGTTTCTAACGCATTCGCTGAAGATGCAACTACTGGAGCTGTTGCTGCTGAAGCTACTACTGGAACTGTTGTAGAAGCTACAACTACTGCTGCTGAAGCTACTACTGGAACTACAGAAGCTACTGCTAAAGCTACTACTGGAGCTGCTGAAACTACTACTGGTGTTGTTGCTACAGGAACTGTTGCTGAAGCTACAACTGGTAATGTTACAACTGGAGCTGTTGCTACAGGTGCTGTTGAAGCTACTACTGGTGTTGTTGCTACTGGAGCTGCTGAAGCTACAACTGGTGAAGCTGAAAAATCTATCAATGACGCTCTTCACGCTATCCTTGATAAATTCTTCGAAGATAATGCTAGCAAATTCAATACAGCTAAAGACAAGAATGATTGTTTAGAAACAGTAAAAGCTAACATCAATAAAGCTGCTGAAACTGCTAAAGAAGCTCAAAAAGAAGCTTACGCTATCATTAAAGAAGCTTTAGAAACTTATAAAATTAAATAATTAATTATAATAAGTTTTAACTTAAAGAGGCTATAATGCCTCTTTTTTGTTTACTATGAAATTCTAAATAAGTTTAATTCCTTGATTTAAGTACCTTTTTAAATAAATAAAAGACAATAAACTTTAATCACAAGATTTACTCCACACACCATGTCAATCACAAAAGATTTAGAAAAGTTCTATGATAGTGAAGCAACAAAATATCACCAAACAAGACAGAAGCACCGAGCAGAAAGTGATATGATTTTAGAAGCACTTGAAAATTGCCAAAAAAAACACCCTGACATTATTGAACTCTGATGTTGATGATGAAGATGAGCTTCTCTTCTCGAAGAAAAATACCAAAAACCATTTAACTATACCTGAATAGATATTTCAAAGAATCTTATATCATTAGCAAAAAAGGACCATCCTAATCTTTCTTTTACTCAAAGTGATATGATTTCCTATCTTGCGAATCAGCCACAAGAATCTGCTGATATCATACTAGCATTTGCCTGTTTTCAACATCTACCAGATGAGCAACAAAGAATAGCACTTCTAAAAAATTGTTATAGAGTTCTTAGATACAATTGAATCATAATTTTTACTAATCGAGCATGTTCTAAATGGTTTCTAAAAACTCATCGAAAACCAATATGTTTAGCATGATTAAAAAGTATCATAAATTTTTGAAAAACAACTCGAAGAGATGTTATGATACCACGAACAAGTGATAATTGAACTCAATACAGATATTACCACCTTTATTCATTAGATGAATTAAAAAGATATTCCGAATTCTCATGATTAAAAGAGATAACAATTGAATATCTTGATAGGAAATGACAAATTACAAGAACGCGAGAAAATGCTAATAACTCCTTCCTTGTTGCAAAAAAAACAATCTATAAAATCTAATATCTCCTCAAAAACAAAAAAAATCTAGTTCAATAACGAACTAGATTTTTTATTAGTATATATCATATATTATTTACCATATTGAGAATTATCTCCTAATCTTTCTTCAATTCTTAATAATTGATTATATTTAGCAATTCTATCTGTTCTTGAAGCAGAACCTGTCTTAATAAATCCTGTGTTCAATGCAACTGCTAAATCAGCAATAAATGTATCTTCAGTTTCTCCTGATCTATGAGAAGTAATAGCAGTCATTCCATTAGCGTGAGCCATATTAATAGCATCTATTGTTTCTGAAACACTTCCGATTTGATTTAATTTAATAAGAATAGAATTAGCAATACCCTTTTCAATACCCATTTGTAATCTTTGAATGTTTGTTACAAACAAGTCATCTCCTACTAACATAATCTTATCACCTAAAGCATCAGTCAATAATTTCCATCAATCAAAATCATCTTCAGCCATTCAATCTTCAATTGAAATAATAGGATATTTAGCACACCAATCTTTATATAAGTCAACCAATTGATCTGCTGTCAATCTTTTACCTTCTCAAGCTAAGTTATATACACCATCTTCATAGAATTCAGATGAAGCAACATCTAATGCTAATGAAACCTTTCCTGTATATCCAGCTTTTTCAATAGCTTCAACAATAACTTGTAAAGCTTCTTCATTTGAACCTAGATTAGGAGCAAAACCTCATTCATCTCATACAGAAGTAGCTAATCATCTAGCCTTTAAAATAGCTTTTAGATTGTGGAATACTTCAGCTCCACATCTTAATCCTTCATGGAAATTAGGAGCTCCATTAGGGATAATCATAAATTCTTGAATATCTACATTATTATCAGCATGAGATCATCCATTTAAGATGTTCATCATAGGATAAGGAAGAACTCTACCTCAATTTTGTCCTAAATATTCATAAATCCATTTCCCTTCAGATTTAGCACAAGCTCAAACAAAAGCCATACTAACTCATAGAATAGCATTTGCTCCTAAATTTGATTTATTAGGAGTTCCATCAAGCTCTATTAATGTTCTATCTAATTCTCTAAATCCATCAAAAGATTGTCCCATTATCTTACTTGCTATTGTAGTATTAACATTAGCAACTGCTTTTAATGTTCCTTTTCCTAAATATCTAGATTTATCACCATCTCTCAATTCAAGAGCTTCATGAACACCTGTAGATGCTCCTGATGGAACTAAGGCTCTATGCATTACTCCGTTATCTAAAGTAAGTTCAACTTCTACTGTTGGATTTCATCTAGAATCTAGCACTTCTCTAGCGTGTACTTTTTCAATTGTGTATGCCATAAATTTGTATTAAAGATATAAATAATTAACCAAAACTGAGACTATTAATTTAAACAAAAAATACAAGGAGAAACAAAATTAATCTTATAGCCAATCATTCTCCTCTTCATCTTCCTCCTCAACAGGCAATGCTGCACATTTTTCACAATGTTTTACAAAAGGTTCTTCAAGTTGAATAGCATGATAAATAAGCTCTTCAACATCGATAATTCCTAATTTCACATCAATAAACAAAATCTCATCTTCATCATCTTTTACTGTTGGATCTTGTTCGGTTACATACTTTGCAGTATAGCCTTCTATTGAAACCTTACGTCTATATTCATCTCAACAACGATCACAAATATCATTTAACTCACATTCAACATCCAATGTGACAAAAAGAGATTCATGATCTAATGATTGAATAGTAATCGTTCAAGACACTCCTTCTTTTGTAAGATTTTCTAATTCAGGAATCATCCTATTTTCAAAAGTAATAGTATCAGTTACTTTTGAATTTAAGATATCAGAAACCTTAATTTCAAAACCATTATGTTTCATTTTTCACTATAAGAAAAAATAAATACATAAAAAATTTAAGGATTTGCCTAAAATATAAAAGAGATAGTTGATTTTTTAATTGCGATTCCTATAAAATACACCAAGAATTTACTTTTTTGTCAATACCGATGAGAAAGAAAGCGTTTACTTTAATAGAAACACTAATAGTAATCTTTGTTTTTTGAATAGGTATATTAACAGTACTTAATGTCTTAACTCATTCATTAGCATATTTTGATACTATCACAACAAAAACAAAAGCAGATTTCTTAGCAAAAGAAGCAATAGAAATCGCATATAATTTCAGAGATAGTAGAATTGAAGAATGACTCCCTTGGAATTATTTAACATGAGGAGCAGAAGGAGACCAATACCTATGATCTTGAGATAATACTATCTATAAAATAGGATTCTCAACAGAAAATAATCCTTATTGGTTCTTTGAAAAATCATCTATAACTGTTGACTGAAACAAAATGTCATTTGATGAAATTTTCAAAAACTTTGCTCTAGAACTCTACACTTGAGATGAGAACAATGCAATTGGTTATTATAGATATACTTGAACACTTTCAGAACTTCCATGAAAAGGATTTGCAAGATATGTTGAATTCTCACCAATCTATGAATTATGATCTGGATGAGATACACTTGATACAAATAAAATCGTTAAAATTTCCTCTCATACTCTTTACAAAAGAGGTTCACTAACAGGAGAGATTGTACTTGAAAGTTTTATAGGAATGAAAGACTCAACTCCAGCAGAACTATAATTATTATCTATTTTACTATAATTTCACAAGGATGAAAAGAAAAGCATTTACCTTAGTAGAAATTCTAATTGTACTCGTAATATTCTGAATGCTTTCAGGAATTATGTTAAAAACCTATTCAACAATAAGCCAAGTATCTTTTAGAATAGGACAAGATAAAGAGTTAGCAAAAGAATCGCTTATTCTTTCTCAAGTATTGGATAATATCGCACAAACAGCTACAATAGATTACGAAAGATATAAAAATGAAATGATTGACCTTAGCAAAGACGAAGTAAGATGATTCACAGACTATCTTTATCTTACATGAGATATTTGGACTTGAACAGCACTTTATTCAACTTGATCTTGTGAAGCATCAAGTGGATTATATAATGAAGAATACTTAAGACCAGAAATCACTTGAGAGCCATGTAGATTTGTCCTAAAAAGATGAAATGAATGACCTGAAATAGTACTTCTATGAGACTCAGAAAACTGAAGCTGAGAATACTTAGTTAGTAAAATAAAATTTAGAGTTGTGCCTTATGATACATCTAAAAACATTATAAACAATATGGTAACTAAGTATGCACCATGACAACCAGCATTTTGGGCAATTGGTGCAATATATTCTAAATTCTATAATCCCCAAAGACGAAGTACAAGTAGTATATTACCTATCCAACTATTCTACGGACTAAAATGAGAAACTCCTAGTATTTACTCTTAACATCAAGCATCACAATGAAAATAAAAAAATTTCATGGGAACATTACTATTCTAACGCTATTCATTTTGCTTTCTTGTGCTCTTATGTGAGTACTAGTTGCTTTATATATGAAAAACTTCATCAGATATAGTGATGAAATTACATCATATGAAAAAACAAGTTATCTAGCAAAAGCATGAACAGAGCTATGACTTGCCATTGTTTGAAGTCGTGAAGTTGGATTAGTATATAGCATAGATTCATGAAACCTTATTAATTGAAATTTTGAATGTCCATTTCCTGTTGATGAATGAAAAACCTGTCCTGTAGAATCTAAATTCTCTATTGAAATAGACTGACTTTGAGATAGTTATCAAAATTGTAGTACTGAAGGATTAAAAGAAATAAAACCATGATTATCTGCTATAATTCCTCTTTATAAAGACTCAAGCGAAATTTCAAGTATTAGTAACGCATTGAAAAAACCTAATGAATCAGATCTTGATAAAAGAAATCTAGATTGAATTACAGCAACAAGTAACAATGAGAAAAAATGGAACTATTGAATAGTATGGATGAATTGAGAAAATACGCTTTACATTAGTAATTGGCAAGGTATGGCAAGTAATATCAAAGATAAAAATCCGATTAAAGCTGACGTTGATAATTGACGTAATCCATATTTTATAGCAGCAAACCCACTAACTTGAGAATCTCAAAACATTTGTATTCAATGATGAGATATCGCACAAGAAACTGTTAAAATAATAAGTATCTGATATTACAACAATAGACAACTCTGAACAGAAACCCTTGCAACTAAAGCATTACCATCATTCTTACAATGAGATAACTACATTTACTAAAAATACTTCCCAAAAACAAAAATTAGTAGATACTGCTCTACTAATTTTTTATTTAAATAACATTTCTAATTTCATAACTCTTGTGTAAGAATACCTGTAATTTCCTTAGGATTAGCCTTTCATTGAGTTTTCTTCATTACTTGTCAAACAAAGAAACCAATAGTACTTGTTTTACCTCATTTATATTGATCTACAATTGCAGGATTCTCAGCAATTACACTTTTACAAACACCTCTTAAATCATCTGCTGAAATTGCAGGAGCATCAAATCATTTCTCTTTAATAATATCAGATGCAGAAGCTCAAGTTGCTAACATTTCTTCCATTACTATCTTCATCTGATTATCAATAATCTTTCATTCTTTAGCAATTTCAAAGAACTCAATCAACTGTTCTTCATCTACTGGTAATTCAGTAATAGGAACAAAATGAGCTGTCATATAAGCACTAATTTGTCATGCAATCCATTTAGCAATTAATTTTGCCTCAAATCCTTTCTCTAAAAGTTTATTAAAGAAAACTAATGTAGTATAATCTCAAATCAAAGTATTAATATATTCCTTATTGAATCCATATTCATTCTTCATTTTTCTAATATGGTCGAAAGGAATAGTTAAACTTCTTGCCTTTACTTTCTCTATCAATTCATCACTTAAATAAAGTTCAGGCAAATCAGGTTCAGGGAAATATCTATAATCTAAGGCATCTTCTTTACTTCTCATAACAAAAGATTGTCCTTTTAAATCATCCCATCTTCTTGTTTGTTGTAAAATTTCTTCTCATGCTGCTTGTGCTTGTTCTTGTCTTAAAACTTCAGCATCAATAGCTCTTTTAATAGCAGAAAAAGAATTAATATTCTTAAGTTCAACTCTTGTTCATAATGGATCAGACTCATTTTTTCTAATTGAAACATTAACATCTACTCTCATCTGTCATTTTTCCATATCAGCATCAGATAAGTCATTCCATTTAGCTATTCTTTGAATTTCTTTAGCAAATTCTACAGCTTCATCTGAAGAACAAAAATCTGGTCATGTAACAATTTCAATTAAAGGAGTTCAAGCACGATTAAAATCTAGATACATTGTTTCTCACTGATGTAATGCTTTAGCAGTATCACATTCTAAATGTGCATCTAATATTCTAACCTTTCTTTCTTTTTCATAATTATCCATAAAAAAAGGAACTTCTCAATTAACATTAATAGGCGTGTAGAGTTGAGTTATCTGGTATCCCATTGGTAAATCAGGATAGAAATAAGATTTTCTATCAAAACGAGAAGGATTATTCCATTTACAATTTAATGCTTTTCAAATTAGCATTCCTTTTTCTACAACCTCTTCACTTAATTGAGGTAATGCTCATGGTTGACCTGTACATACAGGACATATGTTGGTATTAGGTTCATTATTATCTAAACTTTGATCATTCTTACATCTACAAAATATTTTAGTAGTTGTAGAAAGCTTCAAATGGATTTCTAATCATACAGTAACTAGTGAATTTGCCATAATAACATAATATATAAGAAATGAAAAATCATCAACAAACTTTTATCAATGTTAAAAGCTTTTTCAAGAAAAAAGAGACCGCAGCGGCCTCTTTATATCTCAGTATAAATATTCTATAATTTTCACAAAAGATCTCATAATTTCTCTTCTTGTTCAGCTTTAGTATCTTTTGCTAATTGTTCTCTTCACATAGTATCAAGAACAGCCTCCCATTTCTTTAATCTCATTTCTCTCTCAGAATCAATTGCTTGAGTACTTTGTTCATCTTCAGGATTTTCCTTTCTTAAGATTTGAAGATTCATCTGTTCTTCTACATAGATTTCATATAATCTTAACATCTGGAAAGACCATAATTCAGAAACAGTCTTAACAACACTTTGATCTCAACTCTTAACAGCAATATATAATTCATTTTTTTGAGTATCTTTATCTAATCTTAATTCATAATCACTTGAAAATGATCAAGTAACTAATTTCTCCAAAAGTGCCCAATCAAAATCATCACCTAACTCATCTGGAGTAATAAATGGAACATATGAAAACTTAGAAAGATATTCAGTATACCATAACTGATCTTCAGCATCTCACTGGATAGGACCATAAAGTTTCTCGTATTTTTCTACGATTTCCTTTTTATCTGGTTTCTCTCTCATTTCATCAATGAAAGACTGAAAATTAAAAAGCATTATCCAACTAATATAAGAAAATAAAAGTTAAACTTAC
>CAMOEC010000024.1 GCA_946611795.1 uncultured bacterium | reverse complement strand
TAATTAGTCGGCGTATAATCTAAAATATCTTTTTATCTATTTATTTCGCAAGTTAATGCAAAATTATGAATTGGTGTTATTGCTTAATGCTAACACATCAGAGGCAGATAGAAAAGCATTCTTAGCTGATCTTGAAGCGAAATTTGAGGTAAAGGACAAAGATGAAATTGGAATTCAAAATCTTTGCTTTAAACTCAAGGACAAAAATACTAAAGCTTATTTTGTTTCATATTTATTAACTCTTAACCCAGAACAAGTTAAAGAAGTTAGATCATTCCTTCTTTATAACAGTGCTGTTGTAAAATATGAAATTTATAAGATGGCTAATGATCAAAAATTCTTCCACTTTGAAAAATTACAATGAGAATTTGATAAAGTATTGGATGAATTAAAAGAAAAGAAATATGGTCAAAAAATTGATTTCTTTGCAGATGCTAAAAATGCTAAATATATTAACTGGAAATCAATCCCAATCTTAAGATACTACCTTACAAGATTTGGAGATATTAAACCAAGACTCTATACTGGTAATTCTGTAAAGACTCAGAAGAAAGTAAGGCAGGAAATAATTAGAGCTAGAACATTAGGATTACTTAGCTTTATTAGCAGATAGTGTTTTATATGATTAGTATCCCATTCACATGGCAAGTAAATTAAGAAGAATAAGGAAATATCAGTGGTCTAAAAGAATTAGAACTCATGGATTTAGAGAAAGAATGAATTCATGGACTGGTAGAAGAATCCTTGCTCGTAGAAGAGCAAAATGAAGACATCAATTAACAGTTCAAAGACAGAAATAACCTTTCTGTCTTTTGGCGTTTTTAATGAAAAAATTATAGCTAAAAGAATTGATTAAATTTAATACAAAATAGAGAAGATTGGAGACGAAGGCTTGAACAATGGATGTGGTCTTTGAAATAAGCTGTTCTTCCTTCAGTTAATCTCTAAAGGTATTATACCCAACTATTTTGTTTATTTTCTATCAAGAAAAACACCTATGGTAAATAAAAAAGAATCTTGAGAAAAGAAGGCTGCTAAAACAAGTAAGTCTTCTTCTGTCGTAACAAAAAAAACTGCGGCAGCACCAGCAGAAAAAAAAGCAACTGCTGTAAAAGCATCAGCTTCTAAGAAGGCAACACCTATCAAAGCTAGTGCTTCTGAATTACCTCCTCATTTGCAAGAAATCTTTAAAGATTACTATCAAAAGGATGGTAGAATTTATCTTACAACTCCAAGAAGTTATGGTGAATTACCAGATCTTTTGGAATTGCAAAAAAAATGATATGATGATTTTGTAAACGTATATCTTGGAAAATTATTCGCTGATGTTGAAAATATCTGGGATATAGCATGAGAAAAAATGTACGTTACTATTTCAGATCTTCAAGTATCAGAACCAATTGAATCAGTTGATATTTGTAGAAAAAAGGAACTTACTTATGGTGGTATTATTACTGCTAAAGTAAAGTTAGTAGAAAGAGTAGAGGATGAAAAAACTAAGAAAGTATCTGAAAAAGTTCTTTTCAATAAAAGAGCAAATATCTGAATTCTTCCTTTGATGACTCCATCTGCTTCTTATATTATTAACTGAGTTGAGAGAGTTATTATTTCTCAAATCATTAGATCATATGGAATCTTCTATGGTAAGAAAGATTTCTGGTATTCATTCAAATTAATACCTGAAAACGGTCCTTGGCTTGAAGTTAATGTTGAAAAAACAGGTAATATCGTAGCAAGAATTAATAAATCAAGAAAATTCCCTATTACTTCTTTGTTAAGAGTATTTGGTCTTGAAACAGATGAAGCTATTAGAGAAGTATTTAAAGATACTCTTGAAGAAGAAGATGTAGATTTCATCGATATTACTTTGAAAAAAGATCCAACAATTGATGCATTAACTGCAGCAGAACATATCTATGGTAAATTAAGACCAGGAGAACTTATTGATCAACAATCAGCTCTTGATTACGTTAAAGGTCAATTCTTACTTCCTGAAAGAATCTATGTTGGTAATATTGCTAGAAGAAAGATTAATGCAAAATTAAATCTTAATAAGCCTCTAAAATCTCCTGAATCAAATATTTTTGATTGAGAAGATATCGTAGAGTCTGTAAAATACCTAGTAAACTTATGTAATCATAAAAAATGATATTATACAGATGATTCTGATCATCTATCAAATAAGAGAGTGAGAACAATGGGAGAAATCTTGTATGCTCACTTACAACCAGTTATGAGAAAGTTCGTAAAATCTGTAAGAGGTAAGTTATCTGTATTAAATATGGAAAACCCATTAAAGATTACAGATTTAGTAAACTTTAAGATGATTGATAACTCTATTAAATCATTCTTTGCTACTTCTCAACTTTCACAGTTCTTGGATCAAATTAATCCACTTTCAGAAGTAGAACATAAACGTAGAATTACTGCTCTTGGACCTGGAGGTTTGAAAAGAGAGACAGCTAAATTCGAAGTGAGAGATGTTCATCCATCTCATTACGGAAGAATATGTCCTATTGAAACTCCAGAATGACAGAACATCGGACTTGTAATTTATCAATCATTATATTCTAGAATTAATGATGAAGGATTCCTTGAGACTCCTGCATTAAAAATCTTCCGTGAAGCTAATCCTACTGTTGAAGATTTAGTTTGAAGAATTGCTCACCGTGATATTTTCGAACTTGATGCTAAAGGAAATCCAACAAAAAAACTTATCATAAAAGAAGATCAAGTTATTGATAAAAAAACAGCTGAAGCTATTGTTAAATTCTATGGAAAACTAAAGAAACCAATCGCTGTAAAACCTTATTTTACAGGAGAAGTTGAATATATTTCACCAGAAATGGATGAAAAAGTAGTTATTGCCGATGCTACAACACCTATTGATGAACACAATAATATTCTTTCTGATAGAGTAGCTGCAAGACACTTTAGTGAAATGGAAACATTCCATGTAAATGATATTACTCATATGGATGTTAACTTATCACAAATCTTCTCACCAAATACATCATTAATTCCATTCGTAGATCATAATGACTCTGTGCGTGCCTCAGTTGCTACGAACCAGCAAAGACAGGCACAGCCATTACTTAAAAATGATGCTCCATTAGTTGGAACATGATTAGAAGGTGATATCGTTAAAATGACTCATGCTGTTATTAAAGCTGAATGAGAATGAGAAGTTATTTATGTTGATGGTGGATGTGTTAAAGTAAAATATAAGGAATGAATTAAAGAATATAAACTTCAAACATTTGTTAGATCAAACTCAAAGACTTGTATTACTCAAGTTCCAGTTGCTCAACTTTGACAAAAAGTTCAAAAAGGTGACTTATTGGCTGAAGGTCCTTGTTCTGTAAATGGAGAAATGGCTCTTTGAAAGTCATTAAGAGTAGCTTATATGCCTTGGAAATGATATAACTACGAGGATGCGATTATTATTTCTCAAAGATTAGTTAAGGATGATGAATTAACATCAATCGTAATTAGTGAATATGAAATTGAAGTTGCTGAAACTAAACTTGGCCCTGAAGAAACTACAAACGATATTCCTTGAGTTTCTATGTCTAAGTTAGGAAATCTTGATGAAGAAGGTATCATAAGAATCGGTTCTATTGTTAAATGATGAGATCTTCTTATCGGTAAAATTACTCCAAAAGGAGAATGAGAGTTAACTCCAGAAGAAAAACTTATTCAAGCAATCTTCTGAGATAAATCAAAGAATGTTAAAGATACATCATTATATATGCCATCAGGAAGTGAAGGAAAGGTTGTAGATGTTGTAATCCTTGATTCAAAGAAAGGTGATAACCTAATGGCTGGAGTAAGAAAAAAGATTAAGGTTTATGTTGCTTCAACAAGAAAAATTGAAGTATGAGATAAACTAGCAGGTAAACACGGAAACAAAGGTATTGTTGCTATCGTAGTGCCTGAAGAAAATATGCCATACTCAGCTGATTGAAGACCAGTTGATGTAGTGCTTAATTCATTATGAGTAATTTCTCGTATGAACCTATGACAGCTTTTTGAATCTCAATTAGGACTTATTGCTCATGAATTAGGTGTTAAATTTGCTGTTCCTACATTCTGAGGATTTGGTGTTGATGACTTAGTTGCTTTGGCTAAGAAAACTGGATTAGAAGATAAATTAAGAACAACATTATATGATTGAGAAACATGAGAACCATATGCAGAGAAAGTAACAGTTTGATATATGCATATGCTTAAACTTATCCACATGGTTGAAGATAAAATCCATGCAAGATCTGTTGGACCTTACTCATTGATTACTCAACAACCTCTTGGTTGAAAATCAAGACAAGGATGACAGAGATTCGGAGAGATGGAAGTTTGGGCTCTTGAAGCATATTCAGCAGTTTACACTCTTCAAGAAATGTTGACTGTTAAATCAGATGATGTTATTGGAAGAAATAAATTATATGAAGCTATTATTAAATCTCAAAAACCAAAAATTGGAGGTTTGCCAGAATCATTTAATCTCCTTACATACTTATTTAAAGGACTTGGACAAAACATTACAGCATTGACTGCTGATGAACTTGAACAAATCCATGAGGAAAGAGTTGAGAAGATTAAGTCTCTTGGTCTTTCAGGAATCATGACAGCATCATTAGAACAAGAAATGTGAATTGTATCTGATGATAATGATGAATCTGAGGATAAAGGTGAAATGATTGGAAAAGTTGTTGAAGACCTTGAAGATTTTGGACAGATAGAATAATATTTAACTTTTAGCTTTTATAAAATCTCCTATAATGAATAAAACAAAATTTGATGGTTTGATGGTAACACTCGCCTCAATGGAAGACGTTGAAAAATGGTCTCATGGGGTTGTAGATAATCCAGATACCGTAAACTATAGAACAGGAAAGCCTAAACAAAGTGGACTTTTCTGTGAATCTATTTTTGGACCAGTTAAAAACTTCGAGTGTAGTTGTGGAAAATATAAAGGAGTAAGATATAAGGGAATCGTTTGTGAAAGATGTGGTGTAGAAGTAACATCTTCAAGAGAAAGAAGAACAAGAATGGGACATGTAGATCTAGCTTCTCCAGTTGTTCACGTTTGGTATAAGAATTCTCCATCAGGAGGTATTCACCAACTCCTTCAACTTTCTACTAATGAAATTGATAAAATCTTAACTTTTGTAAAATATGTTGTTGTTAAAGAAGTAGATGATGAAACAAAAGAAGAGATTAAAAATAAAATCCTCACAGATTTCGACTCAAC
>CAMOEC010000023.1 GCA_946611795.1 uncultured bacterium | reverse complement strand
GAATTTGTGTTGTTCATCAATAATCACATATTGAAGATTTTGAAAATCTATTCCTTCTTGTAGCAACGCATGAGTTCAAACAATTACGTCAATCTTTCATTGTTTTAAATCAGACTTAACCTTATCTTTTTGTCATTTAGTGAGAGATCATGTTAAAAGTTCAACCCTCATTCATAATGGAAGCAATAATTTAGCAATACTTTGATAATGCTGCTGAGCTAAAACTTCCAATGGTGCTAAAAATACTGTTTGCCCTCATAGAACATTTTTTAAATAATATGCAGCTAATGTTGCTACAATTGTTTTTCAGCTTCCTACATCTCCTTGTAAAAGTCTAATCATTGGTTTTCAACTATGAAAATCATCAATAATCTGTTTTACTACTTTTTTCTGAGCATGAGTTAGTTCAAAAGGGATATGTTGTAGCATTTCTTTTAAAACATTCCATTGCTGTTCTTCAGAAATAACCTTATTATTAGCTTGATAACTTAATTTATTAATAAGTGAAAAAATCTGAATTCTTAATAATCTATCAAAAAAGACTCTGTGTATAGCTTGTTGTTTTAAATTTTCATTATCAGGATAGTGTATGTTACGAATAGTTTGTTGAACATTTAAGAGTTTAAATTCTTTAAGAAATTCATCAGGTAAGTATTCAGAAAAATATTCTGGAATATCATTAAGGTGTTCCCATATTTTTTTTGCAAACCATCAAGGCTTTATTCAATTCATCTCTGAATAAATTGGGAAAATCCTTCAAGTATTGTATAATTCTTCTATTTCTCAACTATCTCAGCTTGGTACAACATCAGGATGAGAAAAAGTAATTTTATTATATTTATAAGTTGGTTTTCAAACAATAATATACCAACATCCTTCTAGAAGTTTACTGGCTAAGTATCATGAATTAAAGATAGAAATACTTCATAGATTTCATAGTTCATCTTCAAAGCTGATATCATAAATCTTTTTTCAATTGTGAACAAAAAATTTCTTAGAAAGAATCTTTCCTTTAGTTGAAGTGATTCATTTTTCATCAAAGACTAATTGATTAAGTGGTTTTATACTTGCTCTATTTTCATAAGCTCTTGGGAAATAATTGAAAAAATCCTTAACCGTATTAATTCAATTATTCCCCAAAAGTTTTAAATAAAGAGGTGTTGTTTTTAAAAAAGTCTTTAAGTCTGCCATTGTTTATATTAGTTGTTGATATTATATACTTAGTTAATAAGGATTTTAATTTTTATGTCAAAAGAAAAAGTGATTAAATTTTATAAGCATTCAATTCTTCTTTTAATATTATGGAAATTCTTCTTGATTCTCTGGCCTTTTGAATACTCTTGTTCTGAACAAATGCTGGTAATTCTTTCTTTTTTATAAGTTTCAATGTAACTTTCTCTTGCTTAGCTAATGCTGTTGCAAAATACCATGCTTGCATCATTTGAATATAGTATTCATCGCTGTGAATTTCTGAGACTAAGGATAACATTTCTTCTTTAAATTCTTTATCGAGATAATTTGAGAGGAGTAGTCAAATAGCAAATCTAATAGTATAGGTATCATCAGATTTAATCCATAACTTTATTTTCTCATAAATCTCATTAGGATGTTTTTTAAAAATTTTTGGAGAAAATGAATCACAGGTAGCTCGATTATCAATGAAGGGAAGAAATTTCTCCGTTAAAGTAAGTGTGGTATGAAAGTCTTTAATGTTTTCAATTAAAAATCAATGGAGAGTGCTCTCTTCAAGATAGTAATGGGGAAGACTATTAAGAAAATCAAAATTATCTTTATTTTTGGATAATTCTTTAGCTATATTTCTTAATACAGGAGTCTTTATTCAAAGAATTTTATCGGATGATATATTAGGAATTAATTTTGATACAAAAATCTGATTCTTGTCATCTTTTAAAGATAATAACTTCTCTCTAATACTTTGTTCAATATTACTCATTATTTTTATCATCAATAAAGAGACCAAGTATAACTGCTAATGGAACAGATAAAACGATTCACCAGAATCATAAAATTACCGCTCATAACAAAGCGCAGATAAGTATAAGAATAGAATTAACTCAAAGTTGTTTTCACATAAGAACAGGAACTATAACATAGTTTTCAATCCATTGAATAATTAAGAAAACACATCCTACAATGATCATAGCCCAGAATCCATTATGGATAAATGCGAGTAAAATAATAGGAATAGCCGCAATAAATGGTCAAATATAAGGAATTATATCTAAGAGTCATGTAATTACAGATAAGGTAAGTACGCTAGGTATCTTTATTCAGAATAGATTGAGAATCCATAAACATACTCAAAAAATAGTAGCAAGGATTAATGAAAGTAAAATTCTCGCTTTTAACCATGCAGATAATTGAGAATAGATGCGTTCAATTTTTCTGTTAGCAAGAGATCTTTTAGCTTTTGAGAAGCATCTAGTTATTAATTGTACTAGATAATCCTTTTCAATAGAGAAAAAGACTGATAGTGTAAAGATAATAACCAATTCTCCTATCACAGAGAAAAAACTACCAATAAAGGTAAATACTCAAGAAGAAAACTGCTTTAGATAATTAACAGAACTATCTAAAAGGGTATTTAAACTTGAAAGTATTGCAGATTGTATTTCAGTTCAATTGACATTAAGTTCTCACCAATGTTCTAAAAGATAATCTTGAAAAAAGGCTGGAAGCCATGTAACTTGGCTGATAGCATCAGGTCGTGTATTGTTGGTTACAAAAACTTTAATATTTCAGATAATATTTGAAATCCAATCAATGAGATAAGCAACTTGAGAAATTAAAAAAGGAACGATTAAAACAACTCAAGAAATTACAAAAATAATAAGAAGAATGTAGGACAATATGATTGCAACGCCTCTTTTTTTAACTCATTTTTGAAGTGTTAGAATTAATCCCTCCATTGAAACTGCTATGATTAGAGAGGTGAGAATCATATATAAAACATCAAGTGATTCGAAAAAAAGATATCAAAGGAATACTGAAACAAGTCATATAAGCCAAAATTTTAGGGTAGTCTTTGTTGTTAAACTAACAAGTGTCTGCTTAGGTTCAGATTTTTTTTCAGAAATTTCTTCTATCTTTTTTGTTATTTTTTCTTTGGCTTCTACTAATGCTTTTTTCATAGAAAGTTACAAAAGGAGGTAAAGGCTTTTTTATTTTCGTTTTCTAAATAACTAACTAATTGATTACTATTTTTTTCAGCAAGAATTTCAAGAAGTTGTTGGAGCTTCATCTTGTGAAGACTAATATAACATTTATAGTATTTTCATCAAAAATCTAAAGAGGGGAGTTGTTTTTCTAAAGAATCAATAAGAATTCTTTTAACTTTATGTCTTATAACTGCTTTTTTAGAAATAAGGAGAGGTATATGGTAAGAAAATTGATGAAATTTACGATTAGGATATTGCTCAACAAAAAAAATTGTTAACAGTCAATTAGAGAAAACTTGTCTTTTTTTTGTAAGGAATCTTACATCCTTTCATTGTAGTCTTTCTTTCGTTTTAAACACAATATATCACAATAATGAATTAAATTATATGACTAGGTTATAATGATTTATACCAATCTAATAGTTTTTTATACTGATCATCCCAACTGAAATGTTTTTCTTCAAGTCTTTTATAATCTCAAACTTTTAGTTTATGAACAGCCTTACATAAATCTTCTTTATTATCAGGAGCAAAGAATATAACATCTCATCATACAACTTCAGGAAGTGAGGCAACATAAGTGGTGATAAGAGGAACTCATAAAGCTAATGTCTCTGTGTGTACAGATCAAAAGCCTTCAGAAAGTGATGGCGCTATAACTCAATCAACATTTGCAACTAATGCTCTTAATTCTTCTTTACTTAACCCATTCCAAATTTTAACTCTTCATCTCTCTTTGCTTGGAAGATCCATAAGGTTTGATTTTAGCTTTTCTTTAATATAAGAATCTCTTTTTGCAGGGATAAAATTATAAATAAGTTGAAGGTCTTGTTCTTGTTTTAGAAGCTCAGTAGTGCTATCAATAAGTAAATCAATACCTTTAGATATTCAAGTATGTCAAAAGTAAAGTAAATTCCGCTTATTATCTAATCAGAATCTTCCTCTTATATTTTTTGATTCTTCATCAGTGACTTTTTTCTTATCCCAAAAATCATAATCAACGCCATTATGAGCAAGGAAAAGCTTCTTGTCAGATATTCAGTAATAAACTCTAAGAGAATTTAAGGTATATGATGAAACGCAGTGATATAAGTCAAAATGTAGTTGAAAAATAAATCGTTCGAATAAACGATAAATCCATGCAGAATATCGTGGCTTATAGCGGTTCCATAATTTTCAGAAGATTTCATGGACAGTTAATAATACTTTCTTATTGTAGATCTTTCATAGAAAACTAGCAGGTATTGCTCATCCATAAGTGCTAGTATGAATTCAAATAATATCAGGATTGTTTTTTAGAATCTTTCTTCCTTCGATAAATCATTGCCACACAAAAGATTTCCTAGAATTTCAAGCCCTGATTATTTGCAAGTCTCATATAGTTTCTTCTTTTTTAAGATTTTTATCATACCAAGAAGTGAGAACGATAACTTTGTATCATTCTTTCAATGAACGGTTGATGATTTGTTCAAAAACCGTTTCAACACCTCATTTATGAGGTAGGTAGTAATCAAGGATATAAAGAAGAGTAGCCATATGGAGATATTTAATAGTATATGTAATGAAAACTTTAAGATTCTCTATGAAATAATTCGTTTTTACTTGTAACTTCAATATGATAATTTGAGAATTAAAGTCAAGGAGAATATAAAAGCAATTTCTTATGAACAAAAATTGAAATCATAAGGGAAATAACTATGATTTCATCGGTTTATTATTTTGAAATCTATTGATGAAATTCCATATAATAACATTAGGTTGTCAGATGAATTATTCTGATTCAGCAAGGATTACTTCAGTTTTGAAGAATTGCTGATTTTCTCCAGTTGAAACAATTGATGATGCAGATATTATTATTTTTGATACCTGTTCAGTTCGTCAAAAGTCTGAAGATAAAGTAACTTGAAAATTAAAGGAAATCCCACTAACTAAAAAAGTTTGGATTACCTGATGTATGATTCAACATACTATGAGAAATGCTAAAATATCAGAAAAAAAAGATATTCCAGAACAATTGAAAGTATGAAATTTCTCATGAAGTGTAACTACAAAAGAACCAAAAATCCTTTGAATAACATCTGATGAAATTAATGAGTTAAGAAAAGGAGAATCAGATATTGTTGGAATAAATCATGCCTTTAATCCATTATTCCATTCTCTATCTCAAAAATGGCCAAATATTGAACTATTTTTCCGTATTGATGATACCGGTTTTTTGCCATTAATGCTTAAAAGACTATGATATGAAGTTTCTTATGATAAAGAGTTAACAAATGAGTATTCAACAATAATTCCAGAATGAATCAATTCAAGTATGAATTCTCATAACAAAACTGCATATATCCCAATTTCTAGTTGATGTAACCAGTTCTGTGCCTATTGTATTGTTCCTTTTGCTCGTTGATTAGAAAAATGGTTTTCTGTAGATCAAATAGTTAGAGAAGCAAAAATTCATTTGGCAAATGGAGTTAAAGAGATATCTTTATTAGGACAAATTGTTAATAAACATCCTGATTTTGTTACTATTATTAAAGAATTATTAAAGTTGGATGGCTTAGAATGGTTAAGATATACCTCTCCTTATCCAACATATTATTCTGATGAATTACTAAAGCTTCATGAAAATGAAGAGAAACTTTGTCCTCATATTCATATCCCTTTTCAATCATGATCTGATGCTGTATTGAAGAAGATGTTTCGTGGATATTCAGCTCAGCAATGTTATGATTTTATTGATAAAATTAGAGGATTGAAAAGACCAATATCAATAACAACAGATATTATCCTATGATTTCCATGAGAAACAGATGCTGATTTTGAGGAGACATTAAAATTAACAGAATATGGAAGGTTTGATATGATATATATGGGTATTTATTCTAATCGTCCATGAACTTTTGCTGACAAAAAATATCCAGATGATATTCCATATAAATTAAAACATGAAAGATGGAAAAGATTAAATGACTTATTATATAGAATTTCAGAAGAAAATAATAAGGCTGAAGTATGAAACATTAGGAGGGTGATGATAAATGAAAAGTGAGAAAGATGAGAATGGTATGGAGTAACAGATAACAATAAACAAATTGTTATTAAATGAGAGAATGAATTTGAATTATGAGAAATGATAAATGCTAAAATAGATAAATGAGTTGTATTTAAGTTAGAATGAAGTGTTTTAAAATAATATAAATCTAATTTAGATTTAATATAGATATCCTATGCTATGGCAAGGAATTCAAGTAAAAATAACTCCTGTCCAACG
>CAMOEC010000022.1 GCA_946611795.1 uncultured bacterium | reverse complement strand
TTATTAGATCTATTAATTGAGTTTATGATAAAGAAAAGATTGAGAAGTATATTTTGGATATGGATTCTATTAACGATTATTCTTTATTGAATGAAGAAATTGCTAAAAGAATTAATGCTATGATAGATCCAGTAAAAAAAAAGAACTAGAGTATGAATATTCTAAAGTCTTTAAGAAGATGTGATGAACTGATAATCAGATTATTCTAGCTGTAGAAATTATGAAATATATGTGATGGAATTATCGTGAATATCTTTCTACTCCTTATGATATTATTCAAGCTATTTTAATTAGAATGGAACAGGAAGCTAAAGTAAAATAAAAGGGAGAATATTATTCTCCCTTAAAAATGCTTTCAGTAAAAGTTACAATTGCCTGCACTTTACCTTCAACATCTGCGATATTCATACAATCAACTTTGAAAGTTGGATTTGCAGCTAAAAGCTTTGAGATGCCAAAGGTGAGGTCTTTACGGTTGTTAGCTGAGAAGTATGCAATATCATGCTCAAAGATTTCACAGGTTATTCCTTTCAGAACGATACAGCTTTTAAACAAATTTGTCTCTCTTAATACATTCATAGTTTATCCTTTCTTTTAGTGGTTTTGTTATTAATAGTAGTATATGAAAGAAGGTATTTAAATGCAATCTCTTTATTATTAAAAAATTTAAATGTCAGCAAAGAATAATATTGATATTATTATTTCGGCAACTGATAATGCTTCAAATGTTTTAAAACAAACTCAAAAAGAATTATCAGATTTTTCTTCTAGTTCTGTAAGTTTATGAAAGGTTTGGGAAGAGAATAAATGAAAGATAACAGCTGCTGCTTGAATCGCTTTTGCATGAATGTCGTATTATTTAAAGAAAGGAATTGATGATGTAAATGAATATAACTACTCTATTAAAAGATTGGAAACTTTAACAAAGAATTCTACTGGAGCAACAGATAGTCAAGTAAGAGCTTTAGTTAAACAAGCTGAAAGTTTAGAAAAGGTTTGAGTTGCTACTAAGGATAATATTGTTGCCTCAATGTCTCAGTTCGCTACATTTGATATGAGTACTGAGGCTATAGGAAAATTAACAAATGCTTTTGTAGATTATGTTGTAGCTGAGAAATGAGCTAGTGCTAGTAGTGAGGAGTATAGGATGATGGCTAATGGGTTAGCTCAAGCTTTAAATGGTAATTATGCATCTTTATCGAGAACTTGATTTATTTTAGATGAGGAAACTAAAGCATTAATTGCTAATGGAACTGAAATGGAGAAAGTTGATGCTATTGTAAATGTCCTTAATACTACTTATAGAGATTTTAATAAAACTGTTTGAGAGACTGCTGAGTGAAAAATGATCCTTTTACAAAGAAGTTTAAATGATATTAGGGAAACGATTGCTGCTAGTTTATTACCAATCTTTGAAAGAGTTATTTCTGTTATTTCTGATGTGGTTTCTTCTTTAGCTGAGTGGGTTTCTGAACATCCACAGTTAGCTTCTTGAATTGCTTTAGTTTGAACTGCATTAGCTTGATTATTAACTGTTTTATGAAGCTTAAGTTTAATGCTACCTGCTATTAGCACTGCTATTTGATTACTTTCTTGACCTATTTGAATTGTTATTTGAGTTTTAAGTGCTTTATGAGCTGCTTATGTAAGTAATTTTTGATGATTTAGAGATTATGTTAATGAGGTTTGGAGTGAATTAAGTCCTGTGGTTAGTGAAATTGCTGCTAGTTTTAGTGAGTGTTTTCAAAAGATATGGAGTGTTATTAAAGAAGTGTATCAGAAGTTAGAGCCTATTTTAGCTCCGTTTTGGGAAGTCTTTTGAGAAGTGGTTAAAGTGTGTTTAGGAGCTGTAGTTGAGATTG
This sequence comes from uncultured bacterium, assembly GCA_946611795.1. Taxonomy (GTDB): domain Bacteria; phylum Patescibacteriota; class Gracilibacteria; order Absconditabacterales; family Absconditicoccaceae; genus HOT-345. The sequence continues at coordinate 26,769 of CAMOEC010000022.1, read as the reverse complement.
TTAGTATGAGTTTTAAAGTTATATGAGATGTTGTGAGCTCTTGATTAACTGTTTTTTCAGAATTTTTATCTTTTTTGATTAATGTGTTTCAGTGAAATTGGGAAGAGGCTTTTAATAATTTAGTTAATATTGTTGATGAGTTTTGAAAAGCTACTGTCAGTATCTTTGAAGATTTATGAATTGATTTACCACAAATTTTTGAGAATTTAAAGTCAGTTATAACTTGAATATGGAGTTCTACGTTTTCTTGATTAAAAGAGATTTGTAGCTGAGCTTTAGATTGGATTAGTAATAAGATTTCATGAATATGGGATAGTATTCAATCTGCTAGAGATGCTATCAGTAGTTTATGGAGTGATTCATCATCTGTTAATGCTGTTTGATCTAGGGCTTCATGATGAGTTGTTTTAGCGTGACAGACTTATAGAGTGAATGAAATTCATGGTGAGTATTTTAGGCCTCTGACCAACTGAACCATTTCTGTGAGTCCACAGAATTGTAGTCCTAATGTTAATATTTCTTTTTGAGATGTTATTTTGAATAATTGAGATGATGCTAATCAGTTTTCTGAAAGAGTGAGAAATGTTATGATGGAGGTGTTTAGGAATAAGAGTTTGTGATGTTATTAGAAGTTTTCTATTTTTTGAAAAAACCTAGATACTCATATATAAGTATCCAGGTATTTTTTAATCTAGTTGGATTGCAATTTTTCTTGCTTGTTCTCTTTGTTCCTTAGTAATTTCCCCTCTGTTTATTCCGAAGCTTTTGATATAATCCTCGATTTCAAGGAGGCATCTTTTGCCGAAGTTTTTTTCTTTTATTAGATTATTCCATCCGTCGATTATATCTATCATGCGTTTGTAGTTCTTTAAGCAATGTACTAGTCTTATTGAAAAGTGTGCTTCAGATACTGGTTTGAGTAAGAATTTGATTATTAATGAGTCACGATTTTCAGGAGCTTTTGCTTCACTTTCAAGGTTGTTTATTTTATTTTTTAAAGCTTCGTTCTCATCTATAATTTCTTTCGTCTTTTCGCGGTAATTTGAGTATTCTTCGTTTAGCTGATCATAGTCTGCTTTTAACTTTTCATACTTTGCCTTACTGTTGATAAGATACTTCTTTTTCTCCAGTTCAATTTTTAGCTTTCTTTTAGCTTTTTCAATTATTTTACGAACATTTTCTCTTGATAGACCGTAGATATTTCTAATGTCATCAATGTGTTTTTTCTCTCTTCCAAGACCAAACAAATAACATAAGATTTCTTTTTCAATCTCTGTTAGGACTTCCATTAACTTTTCAATTATTTCTTTTGGATTATCAATTGTGATAACGTTGAATTTACTCCGATCTATGCTGCAGTAGTAGTCTCTTGCGCGTTCAATCAGTTGGTGTTCATATTCTATATCTTCAATTGGTATAATCCCTTTATAAAGACACTCGTAGAATGAATCAATCTTGTCTTTTTCTTTTCTAAGAGCAAATATTGGATAGAAATTTCTTTCATCAGTCAATATTTCTAAGAAATACTTGTAGTTTATTTGTCCGGGGTCTTTTGCGATAATTATCGGGTACTGCATTCTGTCGTAGAAGATTTCGAATGTTTCGATGATTCTGTTGATGCTTTCGAAGTCTATTGCTACTTTTGCAGCTTTGTAGAGGGGATCGTCAGAGTTATGCCTGTAGAGCTTTACTCCGACATAGGTTCTTAAGAGTTTCTGGAAACAGATATCCCTTTCATCAGATGATGTCGCCGGTTTAGGGAGCTTTATATTGTAAAGCTCTTCAACTCGGGAACGATCTTTGGTTACGGTTGACACTGAAATTCCCATTACTTTTGCAATCACTTCATTTGATACTCTTGCCTCAAAGAGTTGACACATCTCTGGGGCTCTTTCTTTGAATTTTTTGTCGTTGTTCATGTTTTTTATTTATTTTTTGTTTAATTATTATTTTTTATTTATCCATAATAATATAATGAAATGTCAATACTATTTCAATTGTTTTTATGCTGGAATTACTCTTTTAAATTTTAATTTAATTTTATTGAAACCACTTTCTTATATTCACTGAATTGATTAAATAAACTATTCTTATAGTTTGTATTTTTTGTTGTGAATAATCTATCTGTTTTGTCAATTCTTTAATTTATACTTGAAAATTTTAGAAATATCTATTATATCAAATTAATTTTATTATTTTCATTACTTAATGATGATTGTTTATGAAAAAAAGGGAATCATACATTTTATGAGAAATAATTAATCTTAAAATACTTTAAATGTCCATTTTATTTGATAATCATTATATATGAAAAAGCTGTTTTTATCTTTATTCTTTGCTATGTTTTCTTTCGCTTTAGTTTGATGTACAAATAATGAGAGTCAAAATGTTGATGAATCTCGTTTAGATTATCTTGTACTTGTTAATAAGCAGCATAAACTCCCTGATGATTGGGAGTGAAAACTTAATTTAGTTGAAGTTCAAAATGCTTATGATGAAACTATTCAGGTAGAAAAAGAAGCTTTAGAAAAATTTAAAGAATTGAGAGAGGCTTTATTAGAAGAATGAGTTGATATTGAACTCGATAGTGTTTATCGTTCTGTTTCTAAGCAACAAGAAATTTGGGATGAATTTCTAGAAAAATATGGTGAAGAATATACTAAGACTTATGTAGCTATTCCTTGATTTTCTGAACATCATACTGCCCTAGCTTTGGATATTTGTCTTATAAAGGATTGAGAACTTATTTATGAAAATGAAGATATGGTAAAAGAAGTTGAAATCTTTGATAAGGTTCATGCTAAACTAGCAGATTATTGATTTATTCTTAGATATCTTGAAGGTAAGGAAGATATAACATGATATTGATATGAACCTTGGCATTTAAGATATGTTTGAGATGTTGATGTTGCAAAAACAATTATGAATCAATGAATAACATTAGAAGAATATTTAGGTGAGGCTGAAAATGAAGTAAGTGATTATGATGGTGTAGATTTTTGAGAGTCTGCTATCTATTCTGAGTTAGATCGTCAAGATGCTGTTGATACTATTTATGGTGTTATTAATTATGATTGGGAATTTCCTTTTACTGATGTTAAAATATCTTATATGTGAGATGATTTTTCAAAAGATAATCTAAATTATTGTAAGGAAATGTCTGATGCTAATAATCTTAATGCATGAGATGAATGTATTGTGTTTACTTCTAGTTTTCAAATCCCTAAAGATTCACTTGTTTTAGAACCGGATAGTGATATTTCTGATTATACTTGGTATTTAGGTAGAGCTAAGGGTTGAGAATGGAAGATATTAACTGCCTGATTTAATTAAGATTGAGCTTTATTATTATAATGAAAATGAGTAGATGAAATCACCTACTCATTTTTTCGAATTGCCATTATCCAAATGGCGGCCAGATCTTTGAGAGACCGTTCACTACAGCGTACATTCCTGGATCTTTCATCATATATGCGATATTCAGGAATGATATGAATGTTGCGATAGCAACAAATTTACCGTCCGGCTCGTCGCGGGTATTCATGGTGACTAGTGACAGATCACGGTTATCCGTAAGAATCTGTGTTATTACACTTGAGATATCATTCATAGCATTTTTGTTGTCGCTGCTAGTGATGATGTTCAGGATACCGTTCTCGTGGTCATCGATCTTGATACCTTTTTCTTCCATGAGTTGCTTGAGCTCTTTTGAAGCATAGATTTTAATTTTCATAATTTCCCCTTTCTTTTAGTGGTTTTTGTATTATTTATTTATCTCAGTTATAATATTTATTTTATTTTAAATGTCAATATTATATATTAGCTTTATTTTTGTTATTTTTTTTAAATTTTATATTAATTTATTATTTTAAATTCAATAAAAAAGGAGTCTTAATATAGGCTCCTTTCATTTGCTTAGGATCTAGCAAGGCATTGGATATCCAATGTGAAGAAGAATATCATCTCCTTTAGTTGTTATCTTAACTGTATCCTCGTAGATGTTGTATTTAAATTTTTCTTCATCTGTGAGATTACATGCTTTTATAACCTTTGCTGATTTTACGTACATTGCAACATAGTTAACTGGGATGCGATGGTTGTACTCATCGAAGTCATAGTCGTTCTCAGATTCGATGAATTGGTATTTCTTTCTGATACGTTCCTCATCCATCTCAATTTCTAATGTTAATTCTCCGATGTCTTCTTTTGATGTCAGAACTCCATCGTAGAGTACTTTAAATGTTATTAAAAATTTTTTCATAATTTCCCCTTTCTTTTAGTGGTTTAGGTATTTTTTTATTTATCTCTAATATAATATTTATTTTATTTAAAATGTCAATGTTATATATTAGCTTGAAAAATGTTATAAACGGATTTTGAAAAAATCTTAACTACTTCAAAAATGTAGTAATTATTACATCTAAATTACTTTTTCTTTTATTTTTAAATATATCTAAGTTATTTTAATCTATTGCTATTTATGTATTGAACTTCTCTTTATTCTACTTTTCTTTATTGATCTAATACAATTAGAAAAATTACAGAGAATCTTTTTGATATCGATTTAATCTGATTTAATTGATATGATTTTTCTGATATTATTATTTCTAATATTCCTGATAGTTATGATAAAAATACTTTAGATCTTCAAACATATGAGCGTTCTACTCATGGTCTATGATTATCTAATTGGTTAATAAAAGATAAAACTTTAACGATATCTTGATGGTTGTTAGCTGAAAGCTCTTCTGAATTGGATGCTAAGATTAGAAGAATAAAAGCTAATCTTTTAAATTGAGAATGAATGCTCTATCTTAAAAAAGAAAATTCAATCCTTCAAACAAAAGCAGTTGTTAGTGATTTTTCTTTGCCTAGAGAATCTTGGAGTATTAATTCTCTTCAGATTTCTATTACTTTTAAAATTTTAGATCCATTCTTCTATTCTATGAAGATGTGTGAGATTGGTTATTTTGATGTTAATGCAAATCTTACTGCTACTCTCCTCTATTCTAACTGAACTCATGAAGCTAAACCTTCTGTATTTATTTCTTTTAAAGAAGCATTTAATGTAAATCAGGTTATTCTAAAGATTAATGATAAGTCTTTGATTGTTAATGAAACAATAAAAACATGAGATTCTTTATCTATTAATGCAGAAAAGTTGGATGTAGCTAAGAATTGAAAATATTGAATAGATTGGTTATGAGAGTTCTGAGAATTAAAAACTTGAGAAAATACTATTAGTATTAGTTTTAATTGAGAATTTAATACTGAGATTTTTATAAAATATAGAGATACTTATGTTTAATATTAAAATTTATGATAGGAAAAATAATTTTCTTATAACTCTCAGTGAGAAAGAAATTTCTTCTAATTTTTGATTTTCTGCAACGGTCAATAGCGGATTTTCTTCTTTTAAATTTGATTATTATTGAGATTTTAAATTTGAACATAGGCAGATTGTTAAACTTTTAAGAAAATGAGAAATTATTTATCAATGATTTATTATTTGAATTGAAAAAACTGCTGATAGAAGTTGAAAGAAATGTAGTATTGAGGTTTCGTGAATGATTTGATTGTTAGCTTTTAAACCGTGGAGTGATTGAAGTTATAATAATGATCCTTGAGTGTTAATTAGAACAGTTTTTACTTATGTGAGTTGATTATTTATTACAGAAAAAATTCAGAATTATTGAAGTAGTATTTCTATTAGTTCTTCATGAAATACTGCTCTTTGATTTTTACAAGATATCCTTAAGAATACTTCAGATTTTTGATTGTTTGTTAATGAGTATAATGAAGTATTATTTTGACCTTATGAACGTGAACATTTTTTAACGTACTGAAATGAAGTGTATTGAATTGAGATTAAAGAAGATAGCTCTGATTATTATAATAGGTTTAGAGTGAATTATAGTTGAGGTAATCTTATTAATGAGAATGCTAAAGAAGTAGAAAAGTATTGAGAATCTTATTTAGTTGTTAATGATACCTCAATTAAAAACTTTTCTACTGCTCAGTTAAGAATGAATTCTTTATTTATTGGGCATGCCGTAAAGAATACTATAAGAGTATCAGTAAATAATAAAATAGATTATTATACTATAAAACCTTGAGATATTGTAACAATTAGGAATAGTGATTGGAAAATTGAGAGAAAGCCTGTTAAACAAATTCGTTACGAAAAAGATTGAGCTGTTATTAATTTAGATAGTTATAATTCATTAGAGAAAGTGATTGTTAATTATAATTAATATAACTCTGTCTTTTAATTTAATGATTGTTCAATTTCTCAGTACTTGTTACAGTAGCTTGTATACCATAAAAAATTATTTTCTTTTTTTTGTTTTTCTTTGAGTTTTTTATTACACGCTTCTACTTTTTCTTTAAAGTAGTTTTCTTGCTCTTTTTCATCTGCAAAGTATCAACGACTTTCTGTGTATAATGAACAGATATTTGGACATTTATATTTAACTTTTTCAACTCGTCCGGTTAGAACTATTTGTCATCAATATCATAGTTTGGCTCTTTCTCTTTCAAGGCAATCTTGAATGAATCTTTGGCATATTGGTTCGCATCAGTCTTTATTTTGAAGGCATCATGCATCTTTAAAATTATAATAATATAATCAATAATGGATTGATAGTATTATTGTTATTAATCCTGTTATAGTTAATATTATTATTAGTGATTTTTTGAGCATGTTTTTTTATTTAATTAAATAGTTCTTTTTATTTATTATTATTTGTTAAATCTATTAAAATTTTAATTACTTTTTGTTGCTCTGTCAAATTTATTCTATTTTTTAATACTTCATTAATGCAGTATTATTAATTAATTTTTTTCTGTTTTTTTAATAATTTCTTTATTTTCTCATTATCTTTAATCCTAATTTCTTCTCATGTATAATGTTAAGGACAATGCGGAAACTAAACTTAGCTTTTGAATCTCTTCTATTGCTACTACGCTTATCGTAGAAGAATGAACATGATCTGTTTTTCCTTTACCTCCATTTATAGCTGTGCTAAATAAGAGAGATGATGAATGAAGAATACTAAAGTCTGAAAAGATTGAAGTAACTGCTATCGATTGAGATCAATTTAGTATAACTAGATGATTTGATTGAAGTGAAAGATTCGATTTTAATGCTTGAGATTGTTTATCTCTTTTTGTTATGGCTAAACATATTCAAGAGTTACAAGATGCAGTTAACTGAATACTCCATGATATTTCTGAAGATTGATTAGTTAAAGCAGCTACAACTACTTCTTCTTGAACGGTTAAAATAGCTAGTAATGAGAATGTTAATAATGTAGAAAATACTGATTGAAAATGAGTATTTCTTGTTCCTAAAGTTTCAGATTTGGTTCCTGAATATATTGGTTCATTATTTATTTCAGCTTCTGATATTGCTATTTGAGCTGATACTTATGTTCATGAAGAACCTAACTATTTAGAATGTGTAGCTGAATATTATATCTGAAAAGAAGAGAATAATAAAATATTAGATTTGCAATGATTATCTAATTGAAGAAGCTTTTCTCAGGTTACTTTAAAACTTAATAAGTGATGATTACCAACTACTAAACTTATTGTAGAAGTTATGAGTGCTTCTAAGAATGGTAATTATTGGATAGGTGAAAATGTTCTTGCATGTTGAGAATTAGAAGCTGATAGTATAAATTGATTATGAAGTTATACTATTCAATTAGATAAAACAATAAGTTTAGTTATTTGAAGTCCTTTTGTTGTAAGATTAAGACAGACTGATAATATTGTTAATGCTATGAATTATTTCATCTGTTATGGTCATCCTAATAAGAATTCTGATATCTTTTCTTGAAACTACATTGTTTGATCTACGATTATTAATACCTGAAATGATATTTATTTTTCTTGTCTTTGAAAACTTAATCAAGCGTTAAGACAAAAAACGAATTGAGTTATTGTTCATGAAGACACTTATATTAAAAGAAGTGCAGAGGTTGTTGCTTCAGGATTTTCTTATCCTTTTAATATTTCTTCGCCTGATATCGATTGAACTCAACCAATTACTCTATCTTGAACTATCCAGTTTGTTCAGCATGCTAATAATTGAGCTACGTTATATTCTGATAATCCTGCTCAATGATGGATGAGCTATTTATGAGTTGATTCTAATAAGGTAAGAGATATCTCTGCTAATTGAAGAACTTATACGATTAGTTTAAATAAAAAGTCTGTTAGTTTAAATGATCTAGCTACTTGAGTAATTAAGATTATTGGTCAGTCATCTTTATCTACTCGAGATCATAGATGGTCTGAGTGTTACTTTAGTATTTCATGGAATTTGACTTTAAATTTTACTGATATTAATTCCTGATGAGAGGTTCAACAGGTGTATATAAGAAATAATGCTAAAAGACTTTGATTAGTCTCTGCAACGTTAGTTTGAAAGCATATTGATTGACAATTTATCTATCCTAAAAATGATTGATCTCATGCAGTGATAGCTGGACAAAAATGAGATGATGGAAAGAAATTACAGTTAAAAGTAGAGAATAAATGCTTTTATTATAAATATGATTGAGATAATAATTGGATAAAGCTTTCTGATTTTTATGATTTTATTGGGCCTGTTGGCCCTCGTTGAGTTCAATGAGAAAGAGGTCCAGCTTGATGAATAAATTTTAGATGAAAATTATCTTCTATATCAGATTTACCTGAGATGTGAAGTATTGAGTGAGAAGCTTATGCTATTAATTGAAGTTTATATATTCGAGATTGAAGTTATTTTAGAAATTCATGAATTGCTTCCTCTTCTATTAATGTTTTAACTGATTGGAATAATATTGAGAATAAACCTGATTTTGTAAGACTTTCTGATGAAGTGGCTTATCAGATTTCTCAATGAAATTATGAATATGTATGGAGATTAACTGAGAGATGTTATACTCAAATTAATCTTTTAGTTAAAGATTTATGATTAACTTCTTGAGAGGATATTATTGAAATTGCTAATACCTGGTATGGTAAACTTATTTCTCATGATTATTTGTATAATACTTATATTAATCCATCAACATATGCTAAAACATATTTTAATAGAAATGATACGAACTATCTCTTTAACTTTACTGAAAGGTTAGATACTCAAATCTGATATATAGATAGCTCATTATGAATTGAGAGTGTAGATGATATTGAAGATTTAATGAATAAATATATTTGAAAGATTTTAGCTAATGATAACTTCTATAACAACTATATTGCTAAATCAACTGTAGCATTAAATTACATTAATAGGAATAACACTGATACTTTATTTGAACTAGAAGATTTATTTTATCAGAACCTTAATTATATTGATGCTAGCTACTGCTTTACTGCATGAGATACGTTTCTTGAAATGTTAGAATTGCCAGAAGAAATGACTAAATTCTGGAGTCATTCAGTTCTTAGGAATTCTTATTTTTTAAAGAGTGAATATGCTAAAACTGAGTATAATAATTTAAGTGAAGTTAAAGCGATTAAAATCTTTTTGTGAATTTTTTGAGAAAATATCACTAAATATTCAAGCTATACAGATTTCTTTGCTGATTCTGAGCTTATGGATAAACTTATTAGTAATTGAAACTGTTTATATGCGATATGTAACAAAGTCGATGCTTATTCTGCTATGTGTTCTTCTTCTGTTGCAATGAATAAGATTATTAGTTCTCAAACTTCATTAAATATTCTTGGTGAACACAGTGATGTTATGGAAGAGATTTGGTCTAATTCAATTTCTAGAGAGATCTTTATCTCAAGTTCTAGTGCTATGAGTTTCGTTAAATGAAATACTATTGCCTCAACGACATTAGCAGCTAGTTCTGCAACACTAACAACTATTTCACAGAATCTCTCATATATTAGAAATCTATTTAGTGATTCATCTTCAATAAAACAGAATCTCTATACGGCTTTTCAACCATATTCATATAAGATGTATACAACACTTAATACGAATATTACTTGAACAAAATATTACACCTCTGATAGAGATAGAAGTGAATGCTGAACGAAAATAGAATATAGAAATACATATTATACTTTCTGAGATAATTATCTAATCTTCCCCGCGTATTATTGGGATGATTGAGATTCTAGAAGTCAGCAATTAAGAAGTGAAAAGTTTTGATTAAATGTTTGATATCCTCATTCCTCTTATGCTAACCAACAAAATATTGATATTATTGCAATGTCTTCAGATTCTAAACCAATGGGATTTGCATTAAAAGGTTGTAGTGCTGTTAGTTTATGATGAAGTAATAATGGTGTTTGAATTATTGTGTTTAATTTATCTTGATAATAAAAAATAGTGGTTTTATTCAAACCACTACTAATCTTTTGTGCGAGTGAGTTTAATGCTGCCGTACTTCAGAGCCTGAATACGTACCGTTTTGTTTTTTTCGTCTCCCTCAATCTTGAAATAGTTCTGCCAGCTTTTTGAACTGCTTAGAATATTTCTAATCGAACAGTTATGAAGAATGATGATACTGTGGTTGAATAAGATCTCTTCATTCCCTTCTAGGCTGACTACCAGTTCAACTTTAGAGTCTTGCATCTCTTGCGGTAATGTTGAGAAGTTTTGAAATGAGTAACAAATTAGTTCCATAGATATTCCTTTCTTTTATTTAGTTTTGTTTATTAATCATGTTATATGAATTTGAGGTATTAAATTCAACATAAATGAAAAGCCCCTCTGCGATTCAGAGGGGCTGGGGAGGAAAATTTTGAGATGGTCCGGAGTGGACCGGTGGTGGCTTTGGAAAGCCTATATATAGTGGAGAGAAGAAATACTTCTTTTCAGTGATGTTGTTATATCCTTTTTAACTTTTAAATTCAAGTCAATATGAAACAATTTTTTGTAAAAATGAGTGTTACTAAATTAGTATTCTTAATATTAACTTTAGTACTATCTTTTCAGACTGTTTATTTAACTGTTAACTGAATTGAGACTTCTTTATTTAATAATGCTATGTTAATGGTAATCTCATTCTATTTTGGACAAAAAGTCTGAGAAAGTAAAAAAGATCCTTTACTTGATTGAGATGATAAAAATGGAAAAGATTAAACAATATCTATGAAATCCTGCTGTTTGGATATCGTTCTTATGCTTTGTTTTTGGGCTAGGAGTAAGTTATGCAACATTGAATAGTAGAATTTCGGCATTAGAAAAAGCTCAATGAGAGATAGATGTTCAATATATTCAAACTACCCTAGCTCAGATCCAGACTGATATTCAATGGATTAAGATTGAATTGCAGAAATAAAAAAAGAGATGGTAAAGTAATAACCTTACCAGCCGTTTTTAAAAAAAGTCCCCACGTTATCTCAACGTTGGGACTTAAAGGAGAATTATCATTTTATATGATAAAAATGACACTTAAAATATAATATTTTTAATTTAGAAATCAATTAATATGTATCCATTCACTTTAAAATTACAAACTACTAAAAAATCTAGAGGGACTAATCCTTGTAAATGAATTATTATTCATCATACAGCATGAGGAACATTTACCTCTAATATGAAATACTTATCAGAATCTACGGCTCAGGCTTCTGTTCATTTTGTTATAGGAAAAAATTGAGAAGTCTGAAAGATATGAGATCCTAGAGATATTTTATGGCATGCAGGAAATTGAAAATGGTGAAATATTAATAATGTTAATACTCAGTTTCTATGAATTGAAGTAGTTTGATATTGAGAATATAACCTTAATCAATTTATCAGACTTACTGATTTGGTTGAATATCTTATGGGTAATTTTCATATTCCTAATGATATGATTCTAAGACATTCTGATGTTACTCAAGAATTAAAATTCACTAAAGAAGAAATTCTTCGAGATTGAAAGAGAAAAGTTAAGAAATTCGATATTTGATTAGATTTCTTTAGAGATAATGAGTGATTTAAAATTTGGAGAAGTAAGCTCATACCTAGAAAAGAAAGTAGATTTTAATACTCTAATTTTTTTGTTTACTGTTTTTTTCTGTTATAAATAGGAAAAAGGTGGCAACGCTATGCCACCCTGTTTGGAATACCAAACTTTTACTAACTACTAACTACTAACCTAACAGTGAAAAACACATATTTAGATTAAAAATAAGTTTATAAAAGTCAAATAAAAAAATACTCTGTGTTATTAAAATGAGAGTCTTATAATGAATGCTATTATCGCTGCGATAGAGTAAGGATTTCTGTGAATCATTTCCTTGAATGTTAATTGCTCATTGTTTTTTTGTTTTTATATGCTTTAACTATTTGTTTTTTTATGTACTATGGGTATTCATATTCGTTTTTTAAAATAAAAAAAAGAGCCACCGCTGTGGCTCGCAATCCATGATACTGAACTGCTTTTTAGCAATTTTCAATTTACATATAATTGTAGATAGAAATGTCCTTTCTCAAGGACAACTTATCTATAATTATTTTATGAGTATTTTTCAATAGAATGTAGGTTTTTCTTTAGTGTTTATTTCTTGACATTGTTTATATTTATAATTATAATTTTCTTATCTAATTTGATTTATATAATCATATTTTTATGGACGAAATTACTAAGAAACCTTCAAATGAACAAGAAAGTACTAATGAAATTGATTCATTAATTGATACTGAAGATTGAACAAATTCTCAGCTAGTTTCTGTTTTAACTGATTGAGAAGATTCTGTTAAATCTGGTGATATTTCTGATTCTCTTCATGATGATGAAGATGATATTGAAGATGATGAAGATTTTGATTTAGGTGGTAATCCTATTGAGGGAATAATTAATATGATTAGAGAAAAATGTAATGAATTCGTTTCTAATGTTGAGAATCTTCTTGAAGATTGAGAAGAGTTAGATGATAATCAGAAAGCTTTTGTATTAAGTGTCTTTAAGCAGTCTTCATTTTGAGCTAAACATCCTTTTTTATCTACTGTAAATAATCTTCATTATTGTTGAGTTTGTTATAAATTTAGTTTTGATCAACTTTATTCATTATCTAAGCTTTGCTTGGATGAGGAGCATGTCTGATATTTTGCAAACATTCTTGATTCTATTGATTATTTACCAGATGAAGATTTTGATTTTCTTATAGATCATTATGAATTGATTAATAAAGATACTTCTGAAAAACTTTTTTGGTTAAAAGATCTTAATGAATCATTAGAAAACTCTTATGAGCACTGAATCTTATTCTTAGTATTTGAGTTGAAAGATTTTCAACATGTTGAAGTGTCTGATGAATTAGAAGATAAAATAAAACTTCTTTATAGTATAGGTAATTCTACTCTTTCTGATTTTTTAAGTATTTCTGATCTTTCTTATATAGATAAGATTGATTTAACTGATGAACTTATAGCTAAATTAAATAAATTAAGTGATTTATGAGTTTCAATTTATTCTTCATCTCTTAATTATATTAATTGATTGGATGTTAATGAAAGCCTTGTAAAAAAGATTAATCTCTTTAATTGATATGGGGCTGATATTTATTCTTCAGATTTGAGATTAATTAATAGTCTAGATTTAAGTAATTGATGAGATAAGAATTTGAAATATTATATGAGTAAAGTTGAGTCTGATAAAAGGAATCAATTGAATGTCTATAATATGTGTTTTGCTGCTGGATTAAGTAAAGACGAAATAGATAAAGATCTTGATATCTCTATGAGATTATGAATGTGAAAGTTTTGATTAACTCATATCCATTATCTTCATGGTTTATCTGATGAGGTTATAAATTTCTGCAATGATAATAATCTTAGAAATGCTTCTGACATTGTCATTGTGAATGCTTTTCTATCGTTGGCCAATAGTAGTAATATTCGTTGATATTTACAGAGAAAGGAAGATTTTGTAAATAAGAATAAAGTTTTATCTGATGAAAAATTTAAGGAGTATTTTGGTTGAAAATGAAAATTTGATAAAGATGATATCCGTCAGTGAGGGTTAGGCTTGTGTTATATGTATACCTGTTTAGAACTTTTTAAGAAGATGAATTGATTTGATGCTTTTATTCAATCTAATTGTATTGAAGATGAAGATTGATGGAAGTTTAGATTGCCTTTAAATACTTGAAATTGGATTAGGGTTCGTAGGGAGGAAATTGATAAGAAATTTAATGTAAGTACCGGTGGTAATTGATTATCTCGTAAGGTTTGTATTAATTCTGATTCAGATTTCTTATGATCTAAAATTTTAGAAATAGCATATATTAAAAAACTAATACTAGAAAATAATGATAATTCCTTCTTTTGAGAATGAAGCATTGAAGACCCTCTAGATGTTTTTCTTTCTTGGTGAAAGTTAAGGGATATTGAGTGATGAGATACTATATCAACTTTATCTATGCTCTTTTGAGATTGAAAGATTCTTAGTTGAGAGATGATCTTTAATGCTTCTGCAACGTATAAAAGACTTAAGAATGCTCATGCTCCTTCTTTTATAATTAATGAAACAAAAGAAAAAATTAAGGCTTATAAGTCTCGTACTGAAAAGTTATTTGATTTTCATAAGACATGATTAGTTGCAGTCGAAGTCGGATTGAGTGACATGTCTAATGATTGTGTTAAAATAAAGGATGTTAAGGTTGTAGATAAGTTTTGAAATGAAATAGATACTGATTGTTTATTAGATGAAGAAGATATCTTTGTTTGAAGAACTTGAAAGGTTACAGTTGAACTTTACTCAAGACATGCTTATACATTAGAAAAATGTTATGTTGATCAAGATTGAAATAAAATTGTTAGGATTGTTAATCCTTGGCATACGGATATTAAGTTTGATATTCCTTTTAAGAAAGCGCAAGAGTTATTTAAGTGGAATTTCTGAGTAATCATGATTGATGAGTTGTTTAAGGATGAATAATAGTTATCCTTTCCCCTCATTTCATCTCATATTCTTTTAATTTTTTAGTTTTTTTCTGATTGCTTAATTAAAGTATTATATCTATTTTATATAGCAGTAGTTTTGAGGTGGTCTTTTAATTTTGTAGTTTTTTAGTTCTTTTGGTGTAGAGTACTGAATTGGGTTGATTAGTTTTATAGCATATCAGTATTCTTTTCATTTGAAATATTTATAGAAGAATTCTTTTGATACACATGATTTGTCTTTTGTAAGATTCCGCAGTTCATCTATTGGTTTGTAGATAACTTTTTCTACTTTTACTTCTCATACTACTCTGCTTTTAGGTGAGGTAGAATAGATTATGAGTTTATTGATTTCTTTTTTGCTAAAAGATCTTCTTAACTCATAGTGTTTTGTATTATTAAGAATCTTTTCTGTATATTCTGGTTTTATTGAGATGAGAATATCCATTGTTTTAGTTTTATTTGAATGTTATTAGTCTTGTATACTTCAGTTGTTTAGTCTGTATTCATAATATTCTTCTGGACTAAATCAGAGATTAATTGCTCTTCGTGCTTCTTTATTTGTTATTGATATGTCTTTTCAATGTTCTAATGCTATATTTTGTATGTCTTCTATAAAGTAGGTAACTTCATCTAAATCAATTTCTTCTATATCTGATTCTTCTGATTCTTCTGATTTTTTTGAAAGTTTTCTTTTTTTGAGTTCTTCTCTTAATTCTTCATTTTCATCTTCTAAGTCTTCGATTTCGTCTTTTAGTTTTTCATTCTCTTCCGCTTCTAAAAACCATAGATCGAATAAAAAATCTTTATACATCGTATTATAATATCTTATTTAAAATTATAATGTTTTTTGGTTTTTATTTATCAAAAAACACATCAGTTTTCTGTTATTTCTGCTTCAGTTTCTTCTTCTATTCATGCAGCTTCTAAGAGACATCTATTATTGTAAGTATTTCAATCTTTTCAACATACTGGATCTCGTTCTTCTGTACATTCTGGTTGAGGTGGTAGTAAATCACATCATCAATCTTGAAGATCTTCTAGATAGCAGAAGTCATTATCATTTAATATACATATTTTACTACCGTCTTCAGTTTCTGAGATTTGTCCATTGTAATCAATACAGATTTGTTCTCATACTGGATATTCTTCTTCTCAATAATTGTATTCATCGCTAAGATATTCACAATCTCATCTGTCAATTGATGCAAGAGAACATCATTCAGCTTCAAGGAAATAACACATAGGTCATTCTTTTGCTTCATCGTAAATTATTTTTCAGCCATTATATTCACATATATTTACTGGATCAGGATATTCTGTTCTGATTTGTTGTTCTATTATCCATTCACAGTTTCAGTCTTCTATGTTTTTTAAGAAACACCAGTCATGTGCATTGAATAGACAAATATCATTTCAAAGTTCGTCTGTTGTTACTTCCCCATCATTATCAATACATAGTTGTTCTCAGACTAGGTATTCTTTTGTATTGGTACAGCTACCATTTGTTGAACTGCAGGCTTCTATATTTTCTTGTTTTTGGCATCATGTAAGACTTATTCAAAGAATGATAAGTGATAAGATTAATAGAGAGTTTTTCATCTGTTGTTGCTTATATAAATACATTATACTTATTGTTATTTATTTAAATTACAATAGATAGGTTTTTTATTCTGATTTATCGATTTTTTATTTGAATTTAGTTCTCTTGTTAATTATAATCTGCAATATAAACAAAAATAAATACTATAAATTATGGGAAAAAGAATTAATAACTGTTATTTTATGTATATTTTAACCTGTTTCCTTTATGGATTTGGTTATGTGTTGTGGGACACTAAATTATCGTTAATCCTCTACTTTGTTGTTGCGAGTATCTTTGCTATTTTGATTATCTTTTCTAAGGGTTTTTATGATTTAGAAACATATAGGTTCTTTCGAAAGAATGCCTTTATCTTCATCCTCATGAATCTCGCTACTGCAATCGTTTCTAATGATTCGGCTATGTATAAGATTTTTTGTTTGGGTGTCGATCAATCTGCTACCGGTACTTTTCTCTTTTGGATTATTCTTTGGTTCTATCATATGTTTAATGGTTTGAATAATCTTGGTAATAATCAAAACTTAAGGCGTAGGTGAGATAATTTAGTCTGTAAAATTTAGAGCTAGGAGATGTCTGCTTCTAACTCTTTTTTTATAAAAAAATGGAGTGCATTAAATAAATACACTCCTCTTTTGTGTGGTAATCAGACACCAATATCCAAGTCAAAATTAGGATTGATGGTGTTGATTTCTTTTCTCGGATAGTCTTCTACGACAAAGTCTGAGAGTTGAAGATCAAAGAATGTCTTGCCCTCTGTGTTGATGTTGAAGTGAGGATTTGCTGGAATAGATTTCCGCTCAAACATTTCTTTTACAGCATCAACATGTCGGTCATAGATCTGACAGTTAACGAGGATACATGTGAACACTCCAGGAATAAACCCGTTGATTTGAGCTATCGCCTGGAACAGCGCGATGTACTGAGCTTGGTTGATTGCTCCGGCCATGATGTAGTCTGAGCTGCGCAGGAGAAGCAGGCTATCAAGATAGGTCTTATCACCTTCGTAGCGTACGTTGTATTCACTGTAGAGTGCACATGGCTTGAGACCGTGTTTCTTTGTGAAATCCTCGTACTGGTAGAGATCGATGATATGCCTTCTGCTGTCCGGGTTGTTCTTGAGGTCACTGAGTAGGGTGTTGATGATTTTGTGGTCTTTTACGGTTTTACCATAACACTGACCAATTGTTCCGTCTCCAATATCCCATTTGTCCCACCATGTTACTCCATACTCTGCTAGCTTCTTAAGGTCGTTTGATTGGTCCTTATAAATCCAGAGAATTTCTCCAACACCGCTTTTTACTGCGGTATTTCTAATTGAGAGTAATGGAAAGTCGCCCTTCGTTAGGTCGAAGCGTTGAATAACATGATTGACGGAATAGGTGTGCGCCTCTGCTCCGTCTGATGCATACTTAGGCCTTGGGTCTCTGTCAAGAGATCCATGCTCAATGATGTAACGACAGATGAATTTGAAACATGCATCTGCTCGTTCTGTGGCTGTTTGTTGATTTGCAACAAATGTAGCCGAAATTGGTGAATTAATTGTTACTTCCATAAGCTATTAACTTTGGTTTATATTGATGTTTTATATTTGTGTTTTTAGTTTATTGAAAGAAGCTTTTGATTTCAATAGATTTGTTATTGTAGTGTGTTTCTTATTTATTTAAAAGAAAAACCCGGGATAATTAAAGCCCGGGCTGTTAAACGATTTGGTTAATTCACCGATATTGTAACCTTCGGATTCAGGTTCCACCTTTCTTAGGCGGATGCTTGATTGTGGACGGGAACCCGTCCATCTCGGACTCTGGTTGCCCAGCCTTGCTAACCCAAGTATAGGGAATCGGGATAACAGCAACTCCTGTGTCATTGAGGCAAAGCTGTATATCTTCGGCTACCAAATACCATAAGAGGAGCGCAAGCAAAACAACCAATCCAACAACCAGAGCCAGGTTGTAGAATATTTTCATATCTTTTTTGTTTTTGTGGGTTTTTACTATATTTAAGTTGGTATCTAAAATCATATGATTTTTATAAAAAATGAGTGTCAGAATTTCTGGCACTCTAGAGAGTTTTATGGATGAAAGACTAGTAGTATTGTGTTGTGCTATTTCACAACAGCGTGTTGGAATTTATCTATTTGTAGTTTAAAATCAATAATATTTAGCGGTTTTTTGTTTTAGAAAAAGGACCCTTAGATTTTCAGAGGGCCCTTAGTTGCGAGACTCCATTGTCGCAAGTCTCGGTTCCAAACTTCGAACGTATTTACTATAATTATTTCGTATTTTAGTTTCAAGTTATAATTAACAAAAAAAGAGTCACCGCTGTGACTCTGCGCTCAGAAAGCTGAACACTCAATCATTTTAATTGTTATTTCATATATGAATGATTTTGCTTCTTCTCAGAAGCGAATTTACTATAGTTATTAGTCTTGTTTATTTCAATATTATTTTTTGGAAAAAGTCGTACTCTGATTTCAGTGTACGACCTTCTTAAATTCTTTTACAGCATCCTATTTTATTGGAATCAGTGTTCTTAGATTTGTCCTAGAATGAATATCTAGTTCAAATGGATCAGGAACGAATGAAATATAATCTCCGTTTCCTTCACTGGTTGTTGTTACAAAGAACAGCGGTGTTTTGCTTGACCTGGTGAATATAGTCTTTGCTATTTCTTCCCAAATCTGGTATGGATCAATGATTTCACTCCCTTCAAAAAAGAGTTCAACATGATTTCCGCAAAAGTGTGCTATTTTTCTTTGTAGAACCTCTGGAGAGAACTTCTCTTTGTAGAAATTCATTTCCTCTAGTTCGTCCAACTTTGCCTTCAGCATTAGCTGCTGTAATTCTTGATGATTTGACTCGCATGAACGTGTTGTTCTTTTCCTAATTTCACACAGTTCTAAGCCCTGGTTTTCTGCCTGGGAAATTATTCTTCCAACTTTTCTTTTCCCGACACTGTTGTTTGCAATGATAATTTGATAGACCATAGTTTTGAATGTTTTGATATTTGTTTTTTTGTTTGCTTACTTCTTATAATTCTTTCATGCTAAAAGTCAATAAATAAACTCCTTATTGTTTGCATGATTTTCTCTTGTATTTTTCCTTCTTGTTGTTTATATTCTTTTTTGTCAAACAAATACAAAATAATATGGGTGCATTATCTGATTTTACGTTTTCCACGCTACTTATTGTTTTAGTAGCTGTGTTGGTCGTTGGTTTTTGGGGTGAAATTAGATCTGAGATTTCCTCATTTCTGACTAAAAAGCCTAAAAACATGGATCTCAATCCTTTAACTGATGTTATTGGATTCTTCTTTCTGCTGGCTGTGTTTAGCTTAATATGGGCCTGTGTAGCTGCAAGAACTGCTGCATGCAGTGGATGGTTTAATCCTTCTGTGCCTATTGGATCAGTCTTATCAATTGTTATCGTCTATCTCATTTATAAGTCGTTCTCGAAGATACTATGGAATTATAAGATTGTGACTTTGGTAATTTCGATGTGTTTTGCTGTCTTATTAACTGTTTTCTCTTCTTTTATTTCTCCAGCATTACATAACTTTGTAGAAGTTGATGAATATCATCATCCAGTCTTTGTCCCTGTGAATAATGAATGGATTAATGCTCTGATTGTTCAGTTAGGTAAGATGTTCCCAATGAGTGATAATTATCCAGTCATTCATCTTGAAAGAAGGATTTATTCTCCTGAAAGCAGCTTTATCTTTACCTTTACAATGGTTTTTCAAGCCCTGTGTTCTATTGTCGGGATTATAATGGCGATTTTCCTTTGTGTTGAGCATGAGATGAAGAAAACTTCTGAATCTTGCAAGAAATGTAGCGGTTGATTTAATCGCTACTTTTTTTATTTTTTCTCTTGTAATTATTATTAATATTTTTACTATTCTTGTTAGTTAAGCCATAAAATACTTCTGTCAAAGAAAAATGATATAATTTCTAAAATGTAAATCACTTTTATCAAAAAATATCTTGACAAACATTTCGTATTTTTTTATAATGCTTCTATCATTTTATCTCCTTAGTGGATATTAATGGATAGAATTGTATTTCATATTGATGTTAATTCTGCTTTCTTGTCTTGGACTGCTAAGCAAATTTTAGAGCAGGGTTATTCTGTGGATATAAGAGATCGTATTAGTGTTGTTGGTGTTGAGGAGAAAAGAAAATGTTTTGTTTTGGCTGCAAGTATGCCTGCTAAAAAATTAGGGATAAAGACTGCAATGAGTCTTTATAAAGCAAGAGAACTTTATCCAGATTTAATTATTGCTCCTCCTGATTATAAATATTATAAGAAATGTTCTAATCAGCTAATGGAATTTCTTAGAAAGTACTTTGCTAATATACAACAATATTCTATTGATGAATGCTTTGTTGAATATAGTGAAGATATGAGAGATTATTGAGATCCAATAGCTGTTGCTAATGAATTAAGGGAATATATTAAAAACAAGCTTTGATTTACTGTGAATATTGGAATCTGAAATAATAAGTTTCTTGCTAAAATGGCTTCAGATTTTGAAAAGCCTAATAAGGTTCATACTCTCTATAAAAATGAAATAGAGGAAAAAATGCGGTGATTACCTATTTGAGATTTGTTTGGCTGCTGAAGAAAAATGGAACCAGTATTAAGACAAATGGGTATCCATACTATTTGAGAATTAGCAAAAAGAGACAAACAGACCTTATGAGTAAGATTATGAAATTATTGAAAAGTTCTTTGGTGATTCGCAAACGGAATTGATGATAGTAAGGTTGAGGATATTTATGATGAGAGAAAATGAATGTGAGCTTCTTCTATTACTAGAGTTGATACTCATGATCATGATTTTATTCTTTCTTTTTTAGAAAGGTTTTCTGCTGAATTAGAGATAGGATTAGCAGATAAATCTATGTTAGGAAATGTTGTAAGCGTTTGGGTGAGGTATACTGACTTCTCTCATAGATCTCATCAACATAAATTCTCTCACATGATTAATAGCTCTGAAGAGATTTATGAATATGCGAAAATGCTTTTTAATGAACTTTGGCATTGAGAAGATATTAATCTGGTTTGAGTTTGAATTAGTGGATTAAAAAAAGCTAATTTTAAGCAATCAACACTCTTCTCATTAACTTATTAAGTTTTATAACTTATACTTATAATAATGACTAAAAACGAAAAACGAGAATTGTTTGAAGAAGTAGCATGGATGGATGCTGCAGGAATTTTTATTCTATGATGAATGATCTGACTTCTTTGATGATATATGGGAAGTACTGAGATTATGAAATGGTGAATTGGACTTATGATTGGTGTCTGAGTTTTCGCTGGAATTCTTTTCTTCTTTAAGCAGGAAAGGAATAAAGGGATAGAGGTAATGGATAGCTATAGATTCACTTCTTGAAAGTAACTGTATTATTTTGTTTTATCTTCTATACTAAAATATAATGAAAAAAGCTGATTTTATTAGCATTATTGAGGAGAAGTTTAATGTCTCCAGGAAAGTAGCGGCGATTTTTGCCGGAAGGACATTATGCTCAATAATGAAAGGAGTAAAGACGAAAGGGCTTGTTAAGCTCTCGGGATTTGGAACATTTAGAAAGGCTAGGATAAATGGTAGAGAATATAAAAATCCTCAGAATCCGAAGCAAAGTATCTTTCGTGAGGCACATGATACTGTGCGTTTTAGGGCGTGAAATAACTTTAAGAAAGAGGTTAATTAAAGCTGTTGTAGTTGCCTAATATATGAAACCAGCATTAATATTGCTGGTTTTTTTGTTGTAAATCTTAAACAAAATTTTAAGATTAATTTAAGGTTAATGATTATAATGAAGTGAGTGATAATAGTAATATTAATTTGAATGGTTATAAGTTAATTATCGCTAATAGCTAAAAGATATTATATAGAGAAATTAGTGGAGTCATTAAGGCTTCACTTTTTTATTTCTCTTGACATTTTGATATAATGTCATTAAATTATTATTACTTAAATAAAACAATAACTAATTGAGCCGGGGACAGGGTTATCTGAACAAAGGTAAAAATGAAAACAAAATGGATTGTAACAATTGTTGTAGGTGTAATCGTAGTAATCGCTGTTCTGATGTTTGGATTGCCAATGTATAACGTTTGGCAGCAAGAGATGTCTGGCCGTGCTGAAATGGCAAAGGCTGAACAGAACAGACAGATTCTGGTGAAAGAGGCTGAAGCTAAGCTGCAGGCTGAAAAGCTGAATGCTCTAGCAGAGATCGAGAGGGCTAAAGGTATGGCCCAAGCAATGGAAATTGAGAATGGTAAGCTGACTCCCGTGTATAATCAATATCTCTTCATCCGCACACTTGAAAAGATTTCTGATAAGGGGTCGCTCCCCCAAACAATCTACATCCCTACCGAGGGGCTTCTCCCTGTTATGAACGTCTCGAACAAGCCGGTTAAGTCACCGGTTCCTACTAACTAATCTACTAACCTTGAGGCTGATTGGTTTCCAATTCAGCCTTTTTTATTTTAAAGAATTATCTTAAATTTTTTTATAAGGACAGTAAATTAGAAATTTAATCAATATTAGGGTTGTTATTTTTTGTTAATAAAAGCATAGTTTATCATCAATTAAAAAATTATTTTATAAAAAAAGGAGCGCCTGTACGCAGAACGCTCCCGGGTTGTGGCATGGGTAGCCACGACTACGGCGCTATGAACCGGCCAGATGCTGGGCTGCAAAGATACCGCCGGTATTGCAGCCAATTGGAATTAGCCAAGTAGAGCCTTTAGGGTCGAAGGAAGGCAAGATGCCATTTGCGAAATCTATATCATTAATAGTCGCGGCGAATCTTATCTGTCGTTATATGCGCTCTTCCCCCATTTTTCCGTAGTCGCTTAATAAAGCAATTAATACTATAAACAACAGACGATTCGTTTTCAAGTATTTTTTAGACTTTTTTTATTGAAATAAAATCTTCGAATATGTATTATATTTTTGCATACAAAAAAACAAATGCGTATGGAAACAAAATTAAAATTCAAAAAACCTATTCCTTTTGGTACTCTTCATGAAGAGTTTCGGAAGGTTGTTAAGTTAAACTATCTCAAGAGTGAAAAGAAGTATTTCTACACTCAAGTCTCGAACTTTGATTTGGATCAGAAGGATTTGATTCAACTTTTCTTAGAAAAGGACCCGTTCTATTCGAACAACTCCTTTATCGTTCGTAGCGAAAATAAGAGGTATTTTAGCTACATTATGACTGCGAGGGCAGGGTTATATCTTTGCTGCAATGCTGAAAGAGTATTCATCGATGGCCGGGTTATAAATCCTAAGCTTATGATCTCTGCCGTGTTTGTGGATACTTTCTTGAATTCTTCAATCGCTTCAGCCACTACAAGTAATGCAAATGCTGCAGCCACTGACTTTCTTCAGAATTTTTTGTTCAGCGTGGTTGCTCAGGTGCGAGAGAACCTTAAGATTTAGAGTACGAGATTCAAAATCATTCCCCATTAGGTAATATCCTATGGGGATTTTTTTATTAAAAAAATGAGTAGGCATGAAAAACACACCTACTCGAACTCGATACTAAATCCCCTTTCGCTTGCCACTACTCAGGAGTATACGAGGTGGATTCCACATTTGCCTTCAGTAATATGACCCTTGGGGAATCGCTTGAAGGAATCGTTCACAACTGAAGGGACTCAGCAAACACCTTTTTAATTCATCCCAGAAGATCTAAAACTGGTCAGGCTGCATGACCTACTGCAACCCATTCGCCACGTAATAGCTCCATACTCTGTTTTCACTTAAAGTGACCCAATCAGCGACAACTAGCCTCATGAATATCGTTACTCTGATCTGAGGCAAGAAAAATTAAACAGTCTCAACAAGCTATTGATTATCTTATACTTATTTTAATTTCTGATTTCAATAAAAAGTATCCAAGAAAAACTTGGATACCCTTTTTTAGTGGTTAGTGTTAATTTCGATGTACTTGTCAGGATACTTAGCCATATTTTTGGTATAAAGGCTTTGCACCTTTGCAAGGTCGGTTTCATAGTCGGTAGGCCAGATAGTCTCATCAAAGATTCCGATTTCCTTCTTGCTAAAGTCCCAATATGCTGGAATAATGGGTACATTAGCTTTTTTTGCAATCTCCCAAAAACCTTTTTTCCATTTTTTTGTTGGTTTTCTGGTTGCTTCAGGGGTGATTGCAATTGAAAGATTTTCATTATCCTTGAAAGCTTTCGCGGCTTGGTCAATCATGTGATTCTTGCGATTGCCACGGTCGATACTAACGCATCCGACGCTCCTTAGCAAAGTTCCAAGAGGACCAGTAAAGAATTCTTTTTTAATGAATACTTTACCATTCTTGCTTACAGACCATAGGAATGCGGCACCGAAAATAAAATCGAACGCAGATGTGTGTGGTGCAACCACGAATACACATCTATCAACTTCAGGGCGACTCCCCTCTTCAGGTAGTATAAGCTTCCAACCACAAAGCTTAACACCCTTAATCCAGAGCTTTTGAATTTTGTTCATACATTACCTCCATTTTTTAGTATTGTTTTATATTTTTTCTGTGTTTTTTGTTATATATATTTATACGATAATGTCAATATTTATTTTTTTGTTATCTTCCTCGTTTCTGTAAAAATCTATTGCAATGTTAATTTGTAATATTATTACTTTAAGTAAGTTTACCAAAACAAAATTTTATTTATAAAAATTAATTATGTCTTCTTTTTTTATATGGTGCCTTAATCATTTAGCATGATTTCAAGCTGTTTCTAATTGGCTTCTTATTGCTATTATATGATGATTCCTTCTATTTTTAACTTATGCTATTATATCATTTGTTTATGATATGTTTGAACGTTCTAAAAAGAAGAATAAGAAGTGATTAATATTGAACGCATTGAAAGTTTCATGGAGTATGGTTTGGCTCCCTTTAATTGCATTTATTATTTGATATTTTTCTCGATTAATTGTGGCATTATATTTTAGCTTTTTATGATCTGTATTTACGTTTAATGCTTCTTGATTGAAAGATGCTTCACAGTGATTAATTGCTTATATTTCAATGTCTCCATTATTTAATCTTATACTTTTGCAAATCTCTTCATTACTATTGATGTTCTCGTTTAAAAATAAGGTTATATGTTGGATTGCTTGAATATTGTGAGTTATTTGATTTATCTTTCCATTAATTTCTGCAATACTTTCTTCATAATATTCTTTTAAATGATATATGTGACTGACCTGCTTTGGTCAGTTTTTTTCTTTTATTTGAGTTGTGATTTATTATAGTATCTAAAAATATAAACGTAAATAAATAGTAAAACTATGGATGATGCTAAATTATGGTTCTTTTATGGCGCTATGGGGTCTTCAAAGACTGCTAATGCGTTAATGGTACGTTTCAATTATCAGGAACGTGGTATGAAAGCAATCCTTCTTAAGCCTAAAAAAGAGTTTCGTGATGGAAAAACTATCGTAAAATCTCGTATTGGTATACAAGCTGATTGCGCGTATGTTGAAGATTTTCTTTTAGAGCTTAATAGTGGAATTATTCCTTCTTGTGATGCAGTAATCATTGATGAAGCTCAGTTCCTTTCCAGAGAACAAGTCGATCAGATTTCTGATCTTGTTGATGTTCATAACATTCCTGTTCTTTGCTATGGATTGAGAACTGATTTTCAGGGAAATGCATTCCCTGGTTCTGCTAGACTCCTAGAACTTGCAGATGAAATTGTTGAATCTTCTACCGTCTGTTGGTGTGGTAGAAAGGCTCGCTTTAATGCTCGAGTTTGTAATGGGGTTATTGTCCGTGAAGGTGAACAAGTGCAGCTCGGTGGTAATGAGTCTTATACTTCATTATGCCGTAAGCATTTTAAAGAAGGAAAACTTCATAAGTAAGAAAATAGTCCAGTTGAAAAATTTTCAGCTGGATTTTTTTAATAATACCACTGATTTATTATACTTTTATGACTTATTAGTCTATTAATTGATTTTTAAAGAATGGCTTAAATATGCTACTTTTAAGAGATTTTGTGGTAAAACAATAGTATTTAAGTAAAAAAAGTGCATTTTCACTTGAAAAATGCTTAAATATTTCTAGTATTCAGGTAATCTACTTTATGTAGTTTTATATTCTATATTGATATAACAATGACAAAGACTCAATTAACTGAAGCTCTTGCTGCTGAATTAGGAGTTTCTAAAAAGTTAGCTGCTGAATTAGTTAACTGCTTCATCGAAAACGTAATGAAAGGTGTTAAGAAAAATGGTGAAGTTAGAATTCAAGGTT
>CAMOEC010000021.1 GCA_946611795.1 uncultured bacterium | reverse complement strand
CTTTTTCTTGGTATTCTTCAAGATTCCTAGCACCAACATAAGTCATTGAAGATTTGAGTCAAGAAACTAATTTTTCGCATACTTCTCATGTAGTAGATAGTCAGTCTCTTAGATAAATTCTAGATGTAGAAATACCTTCATTAAAAGTATTTTTTAGTGAGATATCAAATAATGATTGATTTTGATTCCTTCAAAGAACGGCTTTTGATGATGCCATTCAGTAGTTAACTTTAAACATTAATCCTTTTTCATCATACTTTACCTCTCATACAGATTCTTTTGTTCAAGAGAGGAGTGTTCCAATCATAACAAATTTAGCTCATGCTGCTAAAGCTAAACAGAAATCTCTAGTATATTTTATTCATCAATCAGCAACAACGAATCATCACATACTATTTGCTACTTTTGAACAAGCTACAATAGCTGAGAATTGAGGTCTTCAAACAGCAGTCATCATCCTTGTTGTACACATAGCCCCTGGCCCTATTCAAACCTTTACTCAGTTTGCTCATGCTTCTATCAAAGCTTCGGTTCATTCTTCAGTACAAACATTTCATGCAATAATTGTAAGATCCTTTCAAAATGGTAGTTCTCTTACTTTTTTAATAGCCTTTATCATTTTTTCTTGAAATCCATGAGCAGTATCTATTACAAATATTTTAGCTCATGCATTATAATAATCTTGGATATGTCAGAATTCTTTTTCATCAAATACTTGGTTAATTCAAATAGCTATTCAAACATTCAAATCCCTTTTTAAAAGAGTTGATTCTTTATCTAAATTATGTGAAAATCAAAAAGAGCTTTTATCATTAAAGAAGGTCCTCCTGATAATATCTTTTTTGTAGATTATTCATTGAAATTTTCCAGCTTCATAAATGAATGCATTATCTTCTCATTCTGTAAGAAGATATTCATAAAGCTCTTTGAATCATTTTAATTCAGAATCTCAGTTCGTTTGTTTAAATGTAATTCAATCTTCTCAGCATTCAAAATAAAAAGATGCTTTGCTGGCACTTCTTGGCTTAATATGTTCAAATTGAACAAATCTGTCATGCTTCCAAAGATCTGATTCAATATAGTATCATATTGCATTTCACTCATCATCAACTAATACAACACATCAGTGATTCTTCTTATTGATAATATCTAATGCTATTCAAACATTATCTTTTAAAGTAACTCTTAATGGCGTATCGTATTCAACAGAAGCACTCATAATATGTTGAACAATTTTTAGTTTTGTTTCAAAATTCATATCTTGTGGTAAGATTCCTAGTCCTCAGTATCTTGATAGCGTTTCACACATCCTTTTTCAGCTAACTGCATTCATATTTGCTGCAATTATAGGAAGGGTTACATCTTTTAAAATTCAATTATTTACACTACATTCTTTTCTTGAAGGAATATCAGAGTAGTTCTGATAGATAAATACATCGTTAAATCATAGTTCTTTACTTTGGTCTTCTGTATTTTTAAATCTCATAATATAATGGTTTCATATAAATCCACATCCTTGTATGTAACAATATTAATGTAAAAATCAAATATATTTTTTAATAAAAGTCAATTCAATTAATTCAAATATAGGGGCAGCATTTATTATTTTCTCATTTTTTATTTAAGATTATAAATGAGATATTTCTCTTTTTAGTCCTTTGTTGAAAAATGAAAAAGACATTATGAGTATTTAGTTTAGTGATAATGCTATTTTCTCAAATTATCACTCCTTTTACATATGCAACAGGAGATATAATACCAGTAGAAGAAGTTGTGGTAGAAAAATTAGTTACACCAGTAGAAGATACTGCTAGTGAAGATGAAGTTACTACATGAGATGCTGTGGCAGAACAAACAGAAGGAAAAGTGCAACAAGGAACCGATTTTTCTGTTGGTGGGGGTGATAAAAGTAATCTTGTAAATCAACAGTGAATATCGTGAGATAATGCTCAAATTGGTAGTTGAAATAGCGAAGATAATCATGATGCTGCACCGGTAGAAGTACAATCATGAACAACAGTAGAAGTTAATAGTTGAAATATAACTAAATTATCATGAGATAATGAAAATCTAAAAGAGGAACAAGTTGAAGAAAAAATAGGAAATTGATCATGAGAAGAGAGTAAAACATGACTTTTTGAAACAATAAAGAATTTCTTATGATTATGAGAAACTAAAGAGGAAGATAAAGAACAAAAGAATTATGAATATGAAACACAGGTAATAACATGAGAAGCAGAATATGATGATGTTAAAGTAGAAGTGTATGCAGATACATGATTATTTTATAGTTGAACAGAATTAGTAATCCAAGCAGTAACAGGTGATATGTATGAATGAGTAAAAGAGGTATTGTCATGACAATTAGAAAATCTAGCAGAGGAAGAACAAACAGTAGTAGCATTTGATATTTCATTTATCTATTCTTGAGAAGAAGTACAACCTCTTACATGAACAGTCCAGGTATCTTTTAATTATGAGAATAATGAAGATTTAAAAGCAGCAGAAGAAAATGAAGAACAAGAAGTAAAGGTATACCATTTAAATGATAAAGATGATGAATGAGAAAAGATAGAAGAGATAACATGAGCAAAATTAGAGGAAGTTGTTGTTAATGAAGAAAAAAGAGAAGAAGTCAATGCTGTAGTAGTAGAAGCAGATAGTTTTTCTGTTTATACTATAATTGTTAAAAATATATCAGATGTAATTATACAGAATTATAATCAAAATTATGAAGATTTAGATCTTTATTTTGTTGATGCTGTGTGAACTATTTCATATTATACAATAATGGATAGAAATATGTGAGCAACAGAAGTTTATAATAAAAAAATGTGAGAAGAAGTGAATAAAAATTCTTATGGATATTTTTATCAGTGGTGAAATAATTATTGATTTTCTTCTAATGGCTATCCTAAAGTTAAAAGTAGCGAAAAGGTACCATATGTTAACTGGAAAAACAAGATCCCTTCATCATTCGCGGATTCTATGCGAAGAACATGAGCTCCATGGTATGAAGAATCTTTTGAATGCTATAATTTTTGGTGATGAAGTGGTGATACATATTTAAATGATGGGGAGTGAACAGATAGATGAAATAGAAGGTGACCTTGTACATGAGATTATTATATTCCAAGTGTAAAAGATTGGTCAGAGATTTATAGGGACCGAAGTATAGCAACACCGCTAATAAGTAATAATCAGTGGTCAAAAGATTTGTTATTACCTCCGGCTTGACATCTTCAAAGAACTAATTCTAGATTATCTGATCAGTGAATGTATTGATATTATCGGGCATCTTCACCTAGTAGGGATTCTCAAGCATATGAAATGCATTTTGATTATAATTGAATAAATGCAAGATATTGATCAACCTTAAATTCTGATTGAAATTCCTTACGTTGCTTTAAAGACTGAAAAGTTGAGAATCCACTAAGAATTCATATGAATTGATGATGAAATGTAGTAATTTGAGTGAGATGAAACATTATATCATCACTTTGAGAGCCTTCACATGATATAGCTGATTTTGTTTGACGATATAGTAGTCCTAATTATGAAGAAGAAAATAAATTAGAAGAATGAGATAGTGTTTTATGAGTTTCTGATATTTATGCATTATATACATGTCATGAGTGATATACATCGTCATGAGAAACTATGTGTTATAAACCCTATACAGAGCTTTTGCCTTGAATACAATTCAATCAAGCCATAAAAAAAATGGTTGGTGATGATAAATATTATTATAATAATGGTGATACAAAAGTATCTTTGTTTAAAAGAACTGATATTTTGACATGATGAAATAAAGTTATTATTTCTACAGAAGGCTCAAAAAATCCTGTTTATGCATGGTTTGAAAAAGAAAATGGACAATGAATAGTTTATTATTATTCTGTTGATAATGAAATCTTCTTAAATAAAGACTCTTCTCATATGTTTCAAGGTTTTAATTGAATCGAGCAATTGGATTTATCTTGATTTAATACTGAACATGTTACAAATATGAGTAGCATGTTTAATTCTTGCATATCTTTGGAAGAAATAGATTTACAATTATTTGATACATCAAATGTTATTGATATGAGTAATATGTTTTATTATTGTTTAAAACTTAAAAGAATAGACTTAAGTATGTTGAATTTGGGAAATGTTGAAAGTATGAAGTCAATGTTTGAATGATGTGAATTATTAAATGATGTTAATTTGTCTTGAATAGATACCAATAAGGTTACAAATTTTTCAAGAATGTTTTTCTGATGTAACAGTTTAACAATAATAGATGTTAGTAATTTAGTTAAAAATTCATGTGAAAGAATCGATTATATGTTTGCTTATTCTAATAATCTTGAATATGTTAGAGCTGATGGATGGAATTTAAGTAATATTCTCAATAAAAATGATAGATACGGAGTTTTTAATCAATCAAAAAAATTATCAAGATTATCTGCGAAAAATTGGACAATACCAGTAGATTTTCCATCTTGAATTGATGATTTCGAAGCAGATAGTTCGTTAGAATGGATTGATGTCACGAATTGGAATTTGAGCAATACAGTTGATATATCTTATGTATTTTATCACCAAAATAATCTTAAAAATATTATTTGATTAAATACGTGGAATACATCAAATATAAGATCAATGCAAGGTATGTTCTATTCTAGCCCTTTACTTGAAGTTATTGATATGAGTAGTTTTAGTTCAGAAAATTTATTAAATATAAACAACATGTTCTGATACAATGATTCAATAAAAACTATTTATTCAAATAATAATTTTCTAAAGAATATTCCTAATAAAGATTCAATATACATGTTCTATACGCCTTCATTAGTATGATGAAATTGAACTATATACAATTCTTCATATTGATCATACGCACAAATAGATAACCAAACACAATCATGATATTTTACAGACCCAAATAATTTTACAGTAAGATTTTATGACTTAAATTGAAATGAACTTTGAACACAGCATATAGCTGTATGAGAAAATGCAGAAAAAATTTTTTGAGATGATGTAAAATATTATACATGAGCAGATAAGCAATATCCTTTCAATTTTACGAAATGATTAGACTGTTATACTGAAGTATATGTTGACTGATATAAAGTAACATTCCATCCAAATAACTGATGAGATGATATTGTTAAATACATATCAAGTGATTGAAATATATGAATGGCTCAAGTGTCAGTAGAAAAAAAATGATATATTTTTGATTGATGGTATGATAATCCTGATTTTAGTTGAGAACCTTATGATTTATCAACAGCGATTACTAACGATATTTCTCTTTATGCTAAGTGGACTTTTAATTGTGATTGATGAGAGAATTATGATGAAGAATATGATGTTTGTTATAAATCAAATAAACTTACGATTAATTATATATATCAAGATAATTCTCAAGCCGCACCTAAGTATGAAGTATATTTATCATCAGGATCTCCTTATTGTGTAGATTCCCCTATTATCGATAATTATATAGCTACTCCATTGAAACAAAATGGAACAATTGGATTTATAGCAACTAATCTTGATGTGAGGTACATGCCCACTAATAATGGATGATATATAGATCCTATTATTATCTGAGACGAAGAACCGATATTAAGTATTCCAAATTTTTGAACATTAGTTACTTCATCAAATACTTCTGGAAAAACAAATAAAGTAACAATTCATTATCAAGATGAATTCTGAACTAAATTATTTGATGACTATTCGTGAAATCATACTGGATTGTATACAATAAAGTCCCCAGTTAGTGATAACTTTGATGCAGATCAAACTTTAATTAAAGGTATGGCTTGTTGAACAGATACTGAGTATACAGTTGTTTACAAGATAAAAGATACTATTCAGAATGAATATGAAATTAAGTTTATAGACGGAAGTGTCCCTTATAGAAAAGTTGTATATACATGAAGTTATTGAGCTGATTTATCAAATCTTACATATCCTCAAAATTGGACAAAAAAAGGTTACACTATCAGTTGGGATAAAACAATACCTGAAAGGATGCCATTATGATGAGATATAATAACAGCTTCTTGGGTAGCTAATACATATAAGGTAAGTTTTAATGCTAATCAAGAATGAGTAGAAAATCCATCAGATATGTCTGTAACATATGATACGACATACTGAACACTACCTTCATTAACTAAAACTGGGTACAATTTTAATTGATGGAAAGATTGAGATGACTTTGTTACTCCATACCATATTTTTACAACAGATTCAGATGTAACGTTAATATGAGATTGGTCTGCAAATTCTAATACTCCATATACAGTTGAATATTATTATCAAGAGAGTGATGGTAAATATTTAAGTACTCCTACGAACAAAAATACTTCAAGAGTATGAACAACTGATACATCAGTTTCAGTAACGGAAAATGATAAAATTCCAGTACAAAGTTGATATGCATTTGATATTGATAATGATAATAATGTATTGGAATGAAAAGTATTGTGAAATGGTAGCTTGAAATTAAAAGTTTATTTTAAGAAACAGTTTACTGTAAAATATTTACCATGAGAAAAATGATTGTTTGCACAGCAAATAAATGAAAACTTAGACTACTGAGTGTTAACTCCAAGTTTTGAAGGGAATACAGATAATCGTGAGGAATGATACATCTTTTCTTGATGGAATCCTGAAATAACAGAAACTGTTACTGAAGATACTATATATATTGCAACTTGGAATGAAGATAAAAATAAAAATGGTATTGCTGATGACAAAGAAAATCCATTTACGGTTAAATTCTTGGCATGAGATAACGGAGAACTCTGATGAGTGAAAGAATTCTTAGTATTATCTTGATTAAAACTTTCAGATATTGAATGATATCAAATACCAGTAATTATACCTAATGCCAATTATATTTTTAGTTGATGGTCTCCTGTGTTAGATGTAAATGAAAAAATACAATCTAATGTAAATTATACAGCAATTTGGTGAAAAGATAAAAACAATAATTGAGAGAACGATGAATTTGAACCAAAGTACACTATAATATATACAGATTGAGTTGATACTGGAGAAATCTTTAAAGATCAGATAACAGAGAATATTCTATCATGAATACAAACACCTGAATTTTCATGAAATTTAACGAGACTAAATTATATTTTCTCATGATGGAATCCTAGTATTATTGAAAATGTTACTTGAGATGTAGTATATACAGCACAATGGCAAGATGATATGAATAATAATGGAATAGCAGATGATTTAGAAGAAAAATATTTAATTACCATTAAGGATTGAAATACAATTCTAGCGACAATAGAACTTGTATCATGAGTAGTTATAAGTTTGCCAACTCCACCTAGTAAAATTTGATATGTGTTTGATGGATGGTCTGGATTACCAGCAGATGGTAAATCTGTTAATAAAAATCTAAACATCACTGTAAAATGGAGGCAAATTAATAGGAATCTTAGTTCAGCAGGTGGAGGGTTTTTAAGTACTTTAAATAATAAAAACGTATTTAAGGATGAAAAGTCACATAATTCTGCTAGTTTAACATGAGAAACTCAGAATTGAAATAAAGCAGATGAAAAGAATGGCGTAGATATGAATGATTCTAATAATAAAGATAATACAGAAAAATGAATACAGGAGCAAAGTACATCAACGGTTAATAGCAATAAAGAGGTATTTGCCACTTCATTACAAATAACATATCCTGAAGAAATAATAGATGCATATACTTGGGCAAAATCGAAAGATATAACAACAATCCAAACATTAGACGAAGCAATGCCAGATGGAGTAGTAAAGAGATGACATCTAGCAAAGATGGTAGTGAATTACGCAACAAATATTCTATGACGAGAAATCCCAGAAAAAATTCCAAGTGAATGTAGATGGAATGATAATAGAAAAGATTGGGAATCAGAAGAGATAAAAGATTATGCAGTGAAATCATGTGCATTATGACTAATGTGATTAGATATGCCAAAATTTTTACCGAACTTAGATGTAACAAGAGCACAGTTTGGAACAATAATGTCTAGACTTTTATGGTGAAAGAAGTACGCATGATGAACACCATACTATAGAAAACATCTTAATGCATTAAAAGAAAATAATATAATGACACAACTAGAAAATCCAGAGAATAGAGTAGAATTAAGACAATGGGTATGGCTAATGCTAATGAGATCTGCAGAAAATAAATAAAATAAAAAACAAGAGTTCAACGACTCTTGTTTTTATTATGTAAAAATTTTTACGCTCTTAATTTAGCTCCAGTAGCTTCAACTCTCTTAATAGCATCTTGCATAATTTTATTAATACCTTCAGTTGTTAAACTACCATCTCCTTTAATCTTAATTTGAACTGAAATAGATTTTTTACCATCTCAAAGATTTTCTCATTGATAAAGGTCAAATACTTTAACTTCATGAATATCCTGCATTTTTTCAAGTGTTGTAATAACTTTTCAGAAATCTTCATCAGCATTAACAATGAATGACAAATCTCTCCATAATATTTGGTCTTGGAATGTTTCATATTCCTTTTCATTACTTCATTGATGTACTAATCATTTCAATGCTTCAAGATTTAATTCAAATCCACATAATTGAGCAGTTTCAGGTAATTTATTCTTTTGTAGAACAAATGGGTGTAAAGATCATACAACTCATAATTCTAGAGGAGTAGGACCATTCCTAAGAATAATTTTAGCCTGCTTCTTAGGATGGAAATGTGCTAACTCAGATTTTTCAAAGAAAAGTTTTCATTTAATACCTAACTTAGCTAGTAGGGTAGTAATAATACTTCTCATCTTTAACAATGGGTCTTCATCCCAATTCTTGATAGCTTTTTCATACCAGAAAGCACCAACGCTTAATTCTTCACTAAAATGATTTTCAGCATATCTTACATCTAAGTTATGTGAATAGATTGTTCTATCCTTTTTCCAAGTCTTACCAATGTCAAATACTTTGAAACTGTTATAGAACTTACTACTCTTATTACAAATCTGTAATAAATTATAGAACATACTATCTCTTAGATATGGGAATTCAGGGTTAAGTGGATTTTGTAATGTATATAACTTTTCTACATCTCATCCTAGTCATTCTACTTGAGCTTTACTTACCCAAGGATAAGTTTCAAGCTGGTCAAAATTAAATAAATCGACCATCATTTCTTCAACTTCTCTTAATAGACCAACGCTATCACTATAAGGCTGAGCTTTTATCTCAGATAATAATGGTTGTGGCTTAATAGTATCGTATCATCGAATTCTAGCTATTTCTTCAGTAATATCTTCTTTAATATTCATATCATCTGGACCTCTCCATAAAGGAACAGTCACAGAATTTTCTTGAACTTCAAATCATAAACCTCTTAAGATATCTTGAGACTTTTCTTTAAAGTTTTCTTGTCTTTCTCAGAAGATTAGGCTTTCCATTTCATCCCATGGAGTAAGTATAGTCTTTCTTGCAATAGGATTAATATCTGGATTAATATATGAAGTAATTCAGCTTATTTCATAGTTTCATAAATCTTTAGAATAATATTTTAACTCTTCTAAGAATAATAATAAGCAATATAATGAATATGAAGGAGCGATATTTTTCTCAAATCTTAATTCTGCATCAGTTCTAAGTCCTAATCTTGTTCAAGTTTTTCTAACTGCAACAGGATCAAAGTTAGCAAGTTCAACAATAATATTTTTAGTACTGTCAGTAATTCAACTATCTAATCCTCAAACAACTCAAGCTAATGCTAAAACTCTATTTTTATCAGCAATAACTAAATCAGTTGATTTTAGAGTATGTACAGCTCAGAAAAGATCAGTAAATTGTTCTCATTCTTCAGCATCTCTTACAATAATGTCTCAATCAATTTTATCTGCATCAAAACAGTGGATAGGTAATCATGAAATATTCATGAAAAGATTAGAAAAATCCACCCAATTATTTATAGGATTAGAACCAAAATCAAGAAGTTGTAAACGAGATAGAAAATCTGATCTTCTAACTTCTACATTATTTATACCTAATGCAATATAGGTATTAACAGATTTAGAGCGTCATTGA
The DNA here is from genome assembly GCA_946611795.1 of uncultured bacterium. GTDB lineage: Bacteria > Patescibacteriota > Gracilibacteria > Absconditabacterales > Absconditicoccaceae > HOT-345. The sequence continues at coordinate 3,705 of CAMOEC010000021.1, read as the reverse complement.
ATATTACGATTTAATGGCTTTTCTCCATTATTAATTACTTCTAGAATATTAGTATCGCGGAAGTCTTCCATCCACTTCTTAATGCCATTAAACTTTTTCTTAGAATCAGGATAGATTGCATTAAGATCAATTGCTAATCCAAAGTGTCCAGTTAAATCAGGTCTATTAGTCAAACTCTTACTATCAACTTCAAAGATAGTACTATCTAACCATGGGAACTTATCAGTTAATGGAGTTCATAAATCAGAATCAGAAATATCTTCTAAATCTCAAGCTAAATCCCAAATCCAGTGAGTATCTTTATCTTCATTAATTTGTAATTCTCCTTTAGAACAAATCATTCCTTCAGAATCAATACCTCTCATGGTCCTTTTAGCAATGGTAATACCAGCTTCAGGAAATGGTGTTCAAACTAGAGCTGTTGGAACATAAAGTCATTCAGCAACATTACTACCTCAACAGATAATTTGAAATGTTCATTTATCTCAACAGTTAACTTTACAAACATTTAGTTTATCAGCATCTGGATGTTTCTCAACATGTTCTATTTTTCATATAACAATTGATTTAGGGATAATCCTTTCTTCGATTCCTTCAATTTCACAAGTCTTTAATATAAGATTTTGAGCTATATCTTGTGGAGTTGCATCAAGTGAAAGATACTTTTTAAGCACTTGAAGATGATATTTCATAGCAAATTCTAAAATAAATTAAAAACAAACTGAAATCCATTGTAGTAATTTTAAGTTTAACTACAAGAAAAAATGCCAAATTTTGTTCTAATATTTAAATTTTGTTTTTATAAACAAAAAACCTGATAGTAATAACCATCAGGCTAATGTAGGACCACCATTATTCTGGTTGAGGTTATCATTTCTGGTATTTCTATTATTATTCCTTTGATAGAATAACGTAAAAAACCAAAACGTTATAGATCCAATCCATGCATAGTAGAAAGCAATATCCATTGCTTTGAACATCCGTGAATCATTCGTTATAAGACCACAAAGAATTGTAATCAGTGTAGTCATGAATGCCTGTTTGAAAAAGTAGAGATGAGATTCTTTTGAATAGAACTTTTTTGAGAACACTAAGAGTGCAACAACAATGGTCGAAATAACCATAAATAGATACTGAGAATATTCCTCATTCCAATAAGTTCTACCAACTCCTAGACCTAAGCAAACAAGTACATAGATGAAAAATAAATTATTAATTCTTGTCATTGTTATTTGTTTTTTTGTTTACTTGAATTAGTATATGTTTCAGTAATTTAAGATTCAAGATGAATTTTAAGATAATTCGGTTGAACTTAACTTTGTAAATAAATACAACTAGTTAGTAAAACTAAAACAATAATTATATGCCAACATCATTAGGTTCACTTGAATTTACTCTAGAGGATTGGACTCAAGAGTATTCAAATCAAGACAATTGGGAATTGTTCTTGAGTTATTGTGAGGAAACTTTCTGTATTCCTCGAGATGAGTTTGTAACAAAGGAGGCGTTTATTGCTTATTATGAATATTTTCAAAAATATTCTGAGGTATATAGGGCTCTTTGAGTTATGTGTTTAACAAATTAGTGCGGTTTATTTAGACCGCATTTTTTCTTTTTAATAAAAAGAGTTATAACCTGAATTATAACTCTTTTATATATCTTATGATTTAGTACCGTTCCTTTTTACAATGTCATCAGTAATGATATTTTTGTCTCTTAGTTTCTTATACATAGACCCATCTTCATTCAATGAGATAACAGATGCAAATTTTTCTGGATCAAGATTTCAAATTTTTGTGTTAATATTAACTCACAATTGTCATGCAACTTTGTATGGGTATTTAGAATTACCTGGATCATATCTTTTAAAATATTGTTTAATTGTATCTGTTGGATGATATACAGATGACAATCAGCTTTGAATACGTTTAATTTTTTCTACCAAAGCATTCCATCAATCTTGTGGGGTATTAAAAACAGTAAATTTTCAATGCTTTGATTTTTCGTATCAAATACATCCATCGATATAATCGTCTCACCACTTTTTATCTTGAATATTTCATGGATTATTTGTTCTAACAGCCTTTGTTGTCCCATATTTTTTAAAGTCGGCACTAGATTCTTGTTGCAAACGATTCTTTAATTCTTGGCTTGTAAATGCTCATCTAAATCAAAGGATATCATTATCTTTCTCTGCTTCAGGTCTTGCAGGGAAATTTAGATTAATACGAGGTTTCTTATCTCTATCAATAGTAGCATATTTATCTCATAGCTTTTCAATAATTTTTCAGATAGTATTCTTACCAGGTTTTCAATCGGCTCATTTTGATCAAATAAAATCTCTTTGAAAATCTGTAATAACTTCTTTAGTTTTATCATCTAGTTTTCAATTAATTACTCAAACATCATACGTTCATACTTGAGGAGCAGGACGGTAAATAGATTCTAATGCTATTTGAATTGCTAAAACGGCAGATCAAAAAATTTTTTCTTGAGCCATTGTTGAATATCATGGCGCGTCTTTTGCGGATAATCTTTTATATAATGTTTCCAAATATGATTTAACAGCATCTATATTGAAAGTTACTATTTCATTATTTAATTTAGTGCTAGTAGGATCCTTTTTTATTTCATAGAAACTTCAAATTAATTCAGAAGCTTTTTCAAGTTCATTGATATCCCATCCTTTAATTTCTTTTTTTGAACTTTTGTTAAAGATATCTAATTTTAAACTAGATAGTTCATCTTTTGTTTCTTTAAGGACTTTTTCTGCCTCTTGAGATGAAAAGTTTTCTTTTTTATTATCCTGCGAATACTCACGAGATGTTTCTGGACTTGCCATTTTATTACAATAGTAAATAAAATTTATTTCTAGTTTATAATGCTTTAGGATTTGTCGTTTTATAAAAGTTATATCTTGCAGAATTCTAGAGTAATTATAGTCTGATTCTATAAAATTGCAAAAAATTGCAGAGTTTTTTCTAAAAAAAAACGATAATTTTGCAAATATTAGTGGTTTTATCTATAATTTATTTAGAGTGTAAAGTAGTATAATATTTATCAATCAAAAAAAGAACATGCCTGAACGTTATGAAAGTACCTTTGGAGGTCCAGAATTAAATACAGAAAAATTCAGCATAAAACCATTTAAAGAAGAATTAAATGCTCTTCAAGAAAAAGTTTATATTGAGAGTAATTTGAAATGAATTATTGATGAAGCTTTTAAATATTCTCCTGTTGATTATTGAGTTAGGGATAATGTCATTAAATATATTAAAGACGGTAAACTTAAGACTAATGAAAATAATGAATATGAAGAATTGGTTAAATTAATGATATCTAGGTATGGTAGTAATACTGCTTGGAAGTTAAAATATATTTACGATCATGCAGATAAAAAATTGATAGATAATATTATCGCCATAAAGAAAAAGGAAGAGGCTGATAAAAATGTATCTGCAGAATTTGTTGTTGCTAATACACCAAAGCCTCAACCTGCATCTCAACCTCAAGCGCAACCAAAGCCTAAAGTACAGCCAAAACCTCAAGTAAAGCCACAGCCACATCAACAAATACAGCCTAAAATTGAACTTCGTAAAGATGAGTGATTGTCTGGATTGTTAAATGGTGTTGGTAATGCAATTTGAAATCTTGCAGATAGAGTTTCGGATAAGTTATGAGCAGCAAAAGATCAAGTGGTTGATG
>CAMOEC010000020.1 GCA_946611795.1 uncultured bacterium | reverse complement strand
TTAAGATTTTTATTTAAAAATTAATCTTTCATCATATAATTATCCAATATATCTCCAAATATTCTTTTTGCTAATTCAACTGAAATATCGCAATCATCCTCTCATTTAAACATCTTATCAAACGCTATTTGATAAGCATAGACGTGAAATTTGTTCATCTGTTAATACTTCTCAAAAAAAATATATTTGAATAATATCCCTCACGGGATAGTAATATATCAAGTATTTTATAAATATTTTACCTGTTATTATTATTGTTATTGTTGTTATTATTGTTGTTATTATTGTTATTACTACTTCTACCAGATCATCCATAATTATGAAAACGAGTAGGTTGATAATGAGGAATAAGACTAAATAATGCATCAGATAATTTAACTCAATCAATATTAGGATTAATACAATTCGCGTTAATTATTTCATTAGCTGGAGCACCATCAGGAATCAAAGACAAACCATTTTTATTACCAATTACAATAGCACCAGGAGTAGAAGCTAAAAAATTATAAATTTTTTCAATTTCTTCTTCAGATAATTCATAATACTTAGTCAAATCGACACATTTTTTAAATCTAAGAAGTTCTTCATACGTTTCAGGATTCTTAATCATTTTAATTATTTTTATTTAAATAATAAAATTCAATATTTTGGAAAGGCAAATTAATAGCAGCAATATGATAATAAGCATTATTCTTTTGTTTCAAATAATGATAATCTCTTAAAGAATTAGTTGTAAAAAGAATATTATTAGGGTTATCAACAGAATATTGATTAATATATTGATTTAACATATTTGAAATATCATAGACATAATAATCCTTAGTATTACTACAAGAATCTAATACTCATTTATAAATTTGATGAGTTGCTATATGCCTTTGTTTAGTCCTCTTTTCATCTCAATAACTAACAAGATTTCCACTTAATAAAATTATATACAAAGAATTATTTTCAGGATAATCACAAACTTCATCAATTAAATGTTTTTTCATATAGAGCAAAACTTTGCTTTCAGGCGTAATATAAATAATATCTCTATTTAATTTCAGAATTTGAGACTTCAATTTAATTTTATTTCAATCAACTTTTAAGTAAAAACTATTATCATCATAAATATATTTTAAATTTTTATCTTGATCAATAATCGCTCTTAACGAAGAGTTATCAGAAAGTTCATCATTAGGAAGATAATTCTCATTATCCTCTAATCTCATTTTACTAACATATTCATAAACAAATTCATCATTAAACTGATCTTTTTCATAATTCCTATCTTTATAAAGCTTTTGTTGTAACTTACAGGTATAACTCTTATTTGTTTTATAAGCATTTTTAACAAAAGGACATCAAGTTTTACAAAGATATAAATATCAACATTTAGTACATTCTTCATTAAGAGGAGCTTTATTATGATTTAAGAAAATCTTATTCATAGCAGTTTGTAATATCTCCTCTACTGAATTCTTAAAAATATTACCATAATAATAATCAGGATTCTTTTGTCCTCTTACACAAGAATAGATATCTCAATTTCTTTCTAACAAAAAGAACTTTTCTCAACAGTTATCACAATTACTACAATAAGATGGACCGAACTCATCAAACCAAGCTCAATTCACGCCAGCATCCAAATCAGTACCATCAAATTCTTTATGCATTCTATCATATAATTTAACTTGCTCATCTTCAGTAATATGATGAAGAATACCATTAGAATTATAATCAAAACCTATCATAAAATTAAAATCATTCATATCAAGACAGGTGTTTTGATGTAAATATTTAATATCTTCAACAATATTATCTAAATACTTAAAATGTTCTTTGAAGATAGTAGCAGAAACTTTCTTTTTATTTGGAATATCTTTTAATAATTCAATATTTTTTAAAATTTTATTTAATGTTTTATTATCTCATCTAGCTACTCTATACTCATCATGTAAAAATAATGGCAAATCTAAGCTTCAAGAAATAGAAACATTATATTTCTTAATAGTATCAATATGTGCATCTAAATTATATAAATTAGTTTTAATATGCGGATTACCTAATTTAAAACCAGCATCAGTAATAATCTTCTTATTCTTTTTATAATAATCAGAAATAAATTTTATCACATCATTAAAATCCTGTTTAGATAAAGTTGTTACTTCACCTCAATGTAAAGAGATATTAAAAGGAATAACACCAGCTTTTTTAAATTTATTTACAGCATAATCTAACGTTTCAAGAACCATCTTATCAGTTTTCTCAGCAATAGTATTATCTTCCAAATAGCAATACTTACAACACATGTTGCAAGCCATTGTAGGTACATATAATAAATGTATATATTTGTAATCCATAATTATAATTAAATATTATAAATGTTTCATTCAATTAGAATCTAAGAATAGATGTTGGACTTTCTTTAAAAGCTCTTTCATTAACAATAGTTCTTGAAGGAATACTTATGTTGTACAATCTAGGACACAATCTAAATGCAGAAGATCAGATTTCTGATAATTGACTACCAGGTCCAATATTAACTAGAGATAAACTACTATCACCATAAAAAGCATGACCTCAAATTCTTTCTACAGTATCTGGGATATCAATTGCTTTCAAAGAAGTACAATATTCAAAAGTATCTCACCTAATTTCAGGTAAATTCTTTGGCAATTTTACATACTCTAAAGAAGAAGCTCAATAAAAAGCCTCTCATCAAATACGTTGAACAGTATCAGGTATTATAATACTCTTAAGAGCAGTAGCATTATAAAAAGCTGTTCAACCAATTTCTTCAAGTTGAGAATTCTCTCATATTATCACCTCAGATAATCATCTTGCTCAATTAAAAGCACTACCTCAAATCCTTGTTATTCAATCAGGAATAGTAATTGATTTCAAAGATATACAATCTCTAAAAGTATCTCATCTAATTTCAGTCAAATTCTTAGATAGAACAACACTCTGTAAAGAGATAGCTCAATTAAACGCTTCTCATCATAAATATGTTAAGCTATCAGGTAATACAATGCTTTTAATAGATGTAGCATTAGCAAAAGCACTTCAACCTAAATATTCAAGATTCTTTGGAATATTAACACTTTTTAAACTGACACAATTTTTAAAAGCCTGACCTCTAATTTCTTTAAGAGTATCTGGCAATTTAACACTTTCTAGTAAATACATATCAGAGAAAGCGTTACCTCTTAATGAAACAACTGGTTTACCATTATAAGTCTCAGGAATTTCAGCAGTTTTATAATTTAAAACTCAAAAAGTATATATTCGCGCTGCATATCAATCACCCGTCCATTCATAGAAAATTCTAGGGTGCAAGAAAATAAATAAAGGAGCGATAATTGGGACTAGAATATATAACCAAATTTTAGAATTATTATATTTATTATTTATCTCATTCTTAACATATAAAACAACATCAGAAATTTTATCCTTAGGATTCTCTTTAAGCTTCTTTATAATATAATTCATTAAATTGAATCTAGTAAAAATAGCATAGAAAATTGCAAACACTCATAAAATAGCTATTCAGATAAGATAGAACTTAAGTCAAAAATGAAAAAATATTGAAGAGACGAAAACAAAAATCAAAATAGAAAGGATATAGTTCAAAATCTCTTTTCTTCTAACAATATAATCAGGAACTAATGAATTAATATCATTAACACTAAGTTTATTTAACTCACTATTAATAATAGATTCCAACATTTTATCCTCAGATAAACTATAAACTGAATCAAAATTTTCAGGTTTAACAAGAATTTTCCCAGGAATTAATGTTGGAGTATTAAAATTTTCAGGTGATTCCATTTTCCTTTTTGAAAGAATAAATTTTTTTTCAAATAGTAGTAATAATTACATATATAAGCTTACTCATAATAAGTATAAAAACAAATTATTAACAAGTTTATAAACTCAGGAAAAGAAATTTTAATCAGATTAATAATCAATAGAATCAACTACACATTTACATGATTTACATTGTCCCCTACTTCAAGTAATACAACCTTTTACTGTTCAATCAGGACAATTTAAACTTTCACAAGTACTATCAATAGTTTCCTTTCTTTCTTCTAAATAAAACAATCATTTAACAGAACATGCATAACATTTCTTACCATACATTCATCATCAAACAAAATCACAAAAAGAATCAGGAGTATAACAAGCATCATAATATCTGAATCAAAGGAAAACAGCAAAACAAATAAATAATATTAAAACAAAGAAAAGTTTTACTTTTCTCATATGCTTTTTATAAGCCTCAGGATCAGTCTTCCTTAACTTTTCCAACCACTCATAATACTTAATAGTCTCTTGCATCCTCTCTATTTCTTTTCTACGATTATCATAAATACTTTCACTCATTTTCGCATCCATTTGTATTATACAAATTATTAATAAAATTATAAATTATCATCTAGATTTTTTGTAAGATTTCAATCTTCATCATATTCAAATCATTTTGAAAGAGCAAAAACATCATAAATATTTTTTGCTATATCTACAGATAAATGTTTTTTTCATTTATTTCCAAGTATAGTCTTTCGATTCAAACAATCAAATTTAAAATAAGCAACAGCTGAAGACTTATGAGAAACAAACACTGAATTTAAAATACTATAATTACAAAAACACAAGAGCATTTAATAAAATCAATTTCCACCGCGTATAAATATCTTGACATTTTACTATTTAATGATTATCTTATAATAATAAACAAATACAAAAAGATATGAGAAAATTACTATTTTTATTACTTATCGTATTAACTCTCCCTGTAAGTGCACAGTTTGCTTTAAAGGGTGGCGTTACTATCGCCGATAAAGAGTTAAGGAATTGCGCTGTGACAGGACAATATTATTATCAGTGTCTTGCCATCAGTGGTGATCTATTTATTCCAACTACAAAATCTGCAAAAGTTGCAGGTGGCGGTAGAATTGGTTTAAACCTCGGTACTTATGGATTTCGCATCGTAGGAGACATCGGAGGCTTGTATGATGATGATACTTGGAACGCCTTAGCTGGTGTTGAGTTAAACATCCGTCTCGGTGGACCTGTTGGTCTATATGGAAGGTTCCAAAGAACATTTCCAATATTAAAAGACTGTTGCGATAACAAAACAAAGATCCATTGGGATAGAGGACGTTCTGACTTTATGGTTGGAATAACAATTGATTTAGCAAGTAGGAGATGTCGTTGATATCTCCTTTTTTTGTAAAAACACAAGACACACAGTACAAACAAGAATTGACATTTTGCAGTAAAAACATACAATACTAAACAAACAAAAAAACAAATAACAAAATTATGGAAAAAATTGTCGATTTAGCATGGAGAATGTCACTAAGATTAAGTGGCATTATTAGTTCAACATTCTATGTTTGCCTTGTTATCTTTGTTGGATTCGGAGTAACGAATATAACAATAGGAATAACATTTGCTATCATTCTCTTCTCAGCCTATAAGGTATTGAACAAATTCAATCTAATAAGAGCCTACGAGCCTGCCTACGATGCCTTTACGTACTTGACGATTATGTTTACAATAGTAAACTACATTGTAATTTATATCTGTTACAAATATGGTTTAAGGCAATTGGATGAAGAGTTACTATACGCAAGTGTTGTAATATTCTTCAATTTCATTGCTATTCTACCGCCTTGGCTATGGAGAAAATTAAAAAATTATCAAAAAAATAAGTGCATATAATAATATGCACTTTTTTAATAAAAAATAAACCAACAAAAACAAATTACGAAAGCAATGACATATCAAATTCATCCCAAGACTTAATTCTATGAACATTTGAATGCTTTTTTAAATCGAAAGAATCATTCCAAGGATAAGCCAATAAAGCACAAGGGATCCCCTTCTCAGACAAATTAGATGCAAAATAAGGATCATCTTCTATGAAGAATTCAATACCCTTTTCTTCACAAAGTTCAGCCTTAGTTTTTTGATTATCTGTATGTGTTTCAGCAAAAAGAAAATCAGAAAAAAGATTAGGATAATACTTCTCAATCCATTTCTTAGTTCTTTCAGCAACAAAACTAGCTCTTCAAGTTACAACAACCAATTCATGTCAGGCTTCTTTAATTTTTTTAATCATTTCAAATGCTCATTTAACAGGCTTAATATTCCAGAAATTATCACTCGTTAAAAGCTTCTTATACATAAGAAATTGATCATCATCACTCATAGAAAAACCAGGAGCTTTAGGAGGTGAATAAGAATAAAAAGATTTCCAATCTACTCAGCAAAACTCTGGTAACTTAACTAATTCAACTAGTGTTGAACAAAGCACTTCATCACAATCAACTCAAATAATCATACTACTATTTATAAATTAAACATTTCATAAATCACATAATCTATTTTAATTATAGAATCGTAAAATGCAAAAATCCTCTAAAAATAACAACAATAATAAAAATTAGCTAAAACATTGCACACTTACTACTAAAATGCTAACTATTAAAAAAACGCCATATAAAACACATGACGTTCTTTAATGGACAAGGAGAATCAAGCAATCTTATTGACCTTAACAGAAACCTTATAGTTTCTTTTCCTCGGGTAGATAAGCATATCTCCTGTTGACGGCCGCCAACTGTGAGCGATAAACGATGTCTTATCCTTAGAGGACCTCTCATCATCAATCTTGTACTGAAGGAAAGGGATTGAGACATAACTACCCTCCTTCATTACGAACTCAGGCCTAAGACCAGGATCTACAAAAGGCTCACCTACAATCACTAATTTTCTCTCCTCACCATCAGGCACACATGCACCATCAACGGTAAAAATAACTTCAATTTTCTTCATACACTTAAAAACTTAGTTTTTGTTTTATCTAATAAGGGAATATTAACATAAAGAAAAAATTCCATATATCAACACAAAAAGCAAAAATTGTTAGAGCAAAAACTTAAGCATTAATAATATCATAATTTTTACATAAGAATAAATTTTGCCAAAAATAACATAAAACAAAAGAGAGATAAAAAAACAATTAATAAAGAAATAACCAATAAAAAATCATATTTAATTTATAGAAAAATATCGCTAATTTCACCAGTTTTAAATAAAAAAAAGAGATAGGAATAAATCTACCTCAATCTCCCGTAAGAAACCAAGTCTATGTAGATGCCTTATGAAAGAATAAATAGCTATTAACTATTTATCTATCTCATGCTTTAGGCAAACCTAAAGGAGAAGACTCCATGAGATAACAAATTCTAATAAATTTTATCATATAGATAAATGAATATCTACCGAGCAGGATATAGTATCACATAAGTATCTCACTTACTGATAACAAAAAATTATATCCAACAATACTAGAACCGAATTGCCTAATCTATCATTTTTACTAGACATTGCCCTTAAGAGTAATAAGCATTCCATAATAGGAAGAAAGGTTACAGATACAGATAATATCCATGCTTTGAACTATTTTAAAGCGAAAGACTTATTAATAAGAATCTCTTAAAAGATAACTAGAATCGATTACCCATTAAACTTATAACCATTTAAATCATAAGTTAGAAGAACCCGTCTTTAGAAGGAAACCTCAAGGATAATTTCAACCTCAGATTATCGCTCCTCTACTCTATTACTAAAGCAAAGAAATTAACTTATTAAGTTAGATTCTCAATAAGTAGAATAAAGTGATTTGCACACTTAGCAGATAACTAAAGCAAATAAAGTACAATTCTCATTACATAGACTAATATTAAAGATCTCTTCAGTTTCACCAAGAAGCTCTTATCTTTCCTGATGACGTTATTATTATACTCCAAAAAAAATTATTTTGCAAATTTTTTAACACTTTTTTATAAAAATCAATAAACACAGTTTAAAACCTTAATTTTCATTGGAATTTTAATAGCATATTTATATAAAAGTGATATATTTTACAACAATTTTCATCTAAATATGAATAAAATAAAAGCAATCATACCAATATATATACTAACATGCTTTTTTCTAAACGCAACCTATGCCTACACTACCCTAACTGAAAAAGACCATAACTATATTGATAAAACAATAAACACCAACCAGAATATTTCTAAATCTTTGAAGAAAGAAAAAGCAGAACACTACAGCAAAGTTGCAAACGATACAAACATTCTAATAAACGCCTACCTCTGAATCTCAACCTGAGACAAACTAAACTGAAAAATAATTACGAAAGAATCAGTTGAAGCAGCAGTTGAAAAGTTTAATAAACTTGATGATAAAAAGAAAACTAAAGCAATACAGACATTAAAAGAGACTCAAAAAATAGCAGAAGAACTACAAAGAGCATATCAAATTGAAAGTGAAGAAAATTTTCAGTGATATGCAACAACACTTCTCCCTACACCACTCTATCGATTAAACAAAAAAAATGTTGATATTAACTTCATCATGTGAGGAGAATGAACAACATGAATCCTTTTCGATTCAGCCAACACTATCGACCAATTATGAGTTGTTATACCAAAATGATCTCCTGTTACATTAATAGATAAAGTACAAACATGAGATTTCACATATTATGAAGTACGTACAAGAGAGTTTGATTGATGATATGGAGAAGATGAAGCTTTTTATCTTGATTCAAGATTTATTGAGAAAAAAGATAAAAAACCAAATGAAGTTATTCCTGCACTCCCAGATATCTCTACAATCTATAAAAATCTATTATCAGCTGTTGATTCACATTACATTTGGTGAGGTTCATATTATCAAGGGATACCTGAAATCAATGAATTCTACCCAACACCAGATAATGTAAAACTAACTAAAGATGAACAAGAATATAAACTTCTAAAAGGAGTTGATTGTTCATGATTGTTATGGCAAGCAACAAATGGATATACACCAAGAAATACAAGTTGATTATTAACATTCTGAGAATCAGTTAATATAACTTGAAATACGATAAGTCAAATAATTAATAAAGTAAAACCACTTGATTTAATCGTTCGAAAATGACACGTAATAATTATATTAAGCAACGAATACGCAATAGAAAGTATTTGGAAAGAAAACTTTGAATGAGGAGTTGAAATTATAAAACTAAAAGAAAGATTAGAAGATATCTTTACAAGAAGACAACCTGTTAATGAATGGAATGAATCAACTCTTCCAAATAAAGAAAAATTCGTTATAAGAAGACGATTTAAATAAAAAAACTTTTTACTACTGGACACAACTATCATGAAAAAAATCTGACTTTTTACTACTCTTTTAACAACAGCAACACTTCTAGCATGATGTAATATTAATGTAAACATCAATAATTCAGAAGAAGAAATACCATTAGAAGACAGAGTACCTGGTGCAGTATTACTTACAGGACAAAGCTGATCTCAAGACATTACATGAGATAATACTAACTATTATAATCAGCAATACTGAATTAGCTTAAGACTAGGAGAAGCCTATAAATCATGATTTGTTCATCAAGAAGATTGAGAAGATTTCTCAACATTAACCTTCTTTATTCAAGACGAAACAGCAACTAAAGAAGAAACTCATATTGATGGATATAGAGACGTCGTTACAATCTATATGGTTCCTATAAAAAAGAACGATGAATTTAAAGAATATAAATCATGAACAAATATTGAAGATATGGGATTAAATAATAAATACTATTTCTACACTGAAAGGAAAGAAGTAGAAAATAAAGCAGACTACTATACAGATAATCTAATTTTCAGTATATAAGCAACATGATTAAAAGCATAAGTATTAACAATTCAAAAATTGAATACCTTTCATTTTGAAATTGAAAAGACCCTTTTATCATACTCCCATGATTATCAATAAAAAGTGTTCTATTAAATGAAGAAGCGATTACTACTCTCTTCTCAAAATTTTCTGAAAACTTTACAGTCTACCTTATTGATAGAATAAAAGAAGTACCTGATAACTATACCATAGAAAATATGGCAGAAGATACTTTTAATGTAATAAAAAAATTATGACTGTCTAACTGTAACATCTATTGAGCATCTCAAGGATGAATGATGACGCAATATATCACTATAAATCATCCAGAATTTGTTAATAGTATTATTTTATGATCAACTACCTACAAAACAAACGAAAACGCTAAAAAAATATTCTCAAAGCGAATAGAACTAGCAAAACAAAGAGAAGAAAAACAACTTATTGAAAGTTTTATAGAAAATCTTTATTGCAAAGAAACAATTAAAAAATACTGAGATACTATTAGAGAATCACTTCGTAACATAACAGACAATGAATACGATAAATTTATAAAACTCGCCACTCCTCTACTAGACTTTGATATCGGAAAAGAAATTACATGAATTAACTGTAAAAAATTTGTTCTTTGATCAAGCGATGATAAAATATTCTGAAATACTATCAAAAACCTAGCAGAAAAGCTATGATGTAACTACGTTCTCTATTCTAACTATGGCCATGCAGTATACGATGAAGCACCTGATTTTCTAGATAAAATATACAGTTTTCTAAAAGATTAAGTCTACTATAAAAGTACTATTTTTTGCTTTATATAAAAGAAACTTTATAATTAAAGTATCCATTTTATATAAAAAACAAAAATATGACAGAATTAATTCTAACAGAAGGACTCTTAACATTCATTTCAACAGCATTTTCATTATTTGCTATCACAACACTATGGATAATTTTCCAAAAAGCCTGAAGGAAATGATGGGAATCAATAATTCCAGTATGGAATACCTATATACTCTTCAAGATTGCTTGAAAAGTAATATGGTTCCGACTTCTTTTAATAATACCAATAGTTTGGATTATTATTCTAATGGTAAATCCATTAGCTATATGGAATAATACCTCAATTGCTTGAGAAAATATCTTCATAGACCTATTAAAATGGATAAGCTGATTATTCTGTTGAATAATTCCGTTACTTGCATGGTTAGAATTACCATACTGATTAAAAAGAAATTTCTGAAAATCTAATTGGTTTTACGTAGGATTATTATTCTTAACTCCAATATTTATGTGAATTCTTGCATTTGATGACTCTAAATATGAACAAAATAAATGAACTGAAGAAAACAAAGAATCTGAAAAAACAGAAGCAACAAAAGAAACTAAATCAGAAGAATGAACTGAAACAACGACATGAACTGAAAACGAAAAGAAATACAATTTCAAAAAGATCATGCTAATCATTCTTGGTGTATCAGCAATTATCTGATGAGCTAGTTCAATATTCACATATTATCAATACAAATCATTTGAAAAAACTGAATATGAGTTTGACTTTGAAGAATACAAAAAAGAATTAAATGAATATAAAAGCAAACAAACCGAAAACAATGTTGAAGATTTAGTTTATCAAGGAGACTACATCAACATACTTAATGACATTGAAGTTGAGGAAATTAATGAAGAAAATATTAATAATGAAGATAACAACATAGAAGAAAATAACGCAGCAGAAAACGCCATTGAAGAAAACAATAATGAAGATAAGGAATGAGTTACAGTAGAAGCTACTGAAACACCAAACGAACCATATAAAGAAAATAACGCTACAAACTATGATGAAGACACTGAAATCAAAGACTTACAACCTATATCATTCACAAATAATGAAGATATCATTATTGAAAGAGTTAACTATGATGAACTAAACAAACAAAACAACAAAAGAACAACAAATAAAGATTGGATAAACGAAATAATTAAAGACTATAAATGAAATATTATAATGTGAGAAGATTTCGTTGATGAAACAAAAGACTGATTCTATTCAATCTATACAAAAATCACAAAAAGAACAATCTATGTAAATGAAGAATATGATTTCATATTAAGAATAGATCCAGAACGAATAGGATACTGATTAGAAGTTGAATACAACGATATTAATGAACCATCATCAATATATCTATTAGCAAAAGATTGAGAACGTTTAAATGAAATAAAAATAGTAACACGAGATGAATGTCACAAAGTTGATTGGAACAAATATGAATCAATGCGAGCAAATAATGACCGCGCTTTCTTAAGAGATCGTTTTAATTCAATTTATTGAGTAGGATTGCAAACGAGTATATTCGATTATGAAAAAATGAATGAATTAATAGACCAACACTACTGTAAATATTAATAATACAATTATAGATAGAAAAGCCTGCTAAATACAGGTTTTTTAAAAAAAGATGAATAGAAAAACTCTATTCACCTCTAATTGTAATAATCTGACGTTGACCATCCCTAAACTCATACTGAGTATTCACATGAATCGCCCAAGGCTTCTTCAACATCTTAACCAAGATATGATAGTCACCATCTTCTGATACCTCAAATGCTTGTTTATAGTTTTTATGAGACTTTTTCTCATCTACAACAGCATTAACGCATCCAATGTTAACATAGATACCACCAAGAACAGCAACATCAGAGGAATTCGCATTACAGTCAATAAAGAGTTTGTAAACTCTCTTACCAACTTTCATTTCAAAATTAAGTTTTGTCTCCATATATACCCTATTTTATGTGTTTTGTTTTTACCTTTTTAAGGTAATCATTTAATAAACAATAATCAACTAAAAAACAAAAAAATCTTGAATAAGAGGAACAACGTAGACTTTTTTCTTTATTTTTCAAAACATTTTCATATAGTACAGTAAAATTTATTTTTATTAACAATAACAATGAAAAAAATCTGACTACTTACAGCACTCCTCTTCTCAAGTTTAATTCTTGTTTGATGTAACAATTCAACAAATTCAAACAAAGTAGACTTAAGCACTACTAATTGACGTTTAGACGCATGTGTTCAACAAATGAAATTACTTTTAAATACTAATAACTATGCAATTACTTGGGATGATGAACAAGAAGCTTGAGCATCATTTGTTATTAATGGTCATATTGAAAATGCAATTCCATCAAGCCAACCACAAGATGATTTCGAATGTGTTATAGATATGGTAAGTTGAAGTGTTGATATCATTTTCCCTACAACAGAATGAGATGAAGTTGAAGAAGTTAATCAAAAACAAACAGTTCAATCAATTGATATGAATACTTATCTAGAACTCATCTGAAGTCATCAACCAGATGGATATACTTACAGTATCTACGATGAAGAAACTAAAGAAACAAGTACATGAGAACACCAAAATACAGAAGATGACTTAGGATACTTAACTCCAGAAAATCACAACATCATTGATAGAGAAATAACAAGCTCAGGAATCGAAGATGGAATGATCTATACAATAGTAAAAAGTACTTTTGATGATAATCGTGTAATTGATATTCTTTACATTGTAGATCCTACAACATATAATTTCGTTGCTGCATCATATAACGATTGAACTAAATCATACCATTATCAATTCTACTATAACGAAAAAGAAGTAGAAATTTCTACATGAGAACTTTATTCAACAGAAGAACTAGCTGTTGCAGAATACACTATTAACGAAGAATGATTTAATAAATGGGATGTAAAAACAGAAAACATCGTATTAAACTATCTTTGAGATGAGAAATCAAGAGACGAATTAAGTTATTGTAAAGAAATCTGAGAAGCAAATAACATCATGGTAGATGAATGTGCAGTATTTGAATCATCATTCTTTGTTCCAGAACAAGATGCAATGATGGCATGAGCATTAGAACCAAACAAAACTCTCACATGATATCAATGGTATCTAGGTAGAATTAATAACTGAGCATGGCATATTCTTACTGCAGGATATTAATACCATTAAAAAACTTAACTATCAATTGAAATTAATCTAAAAAATAAGTATAAAAACAGTGCGTCAAGGTGATACACACCTTCAGCAACTTTAAAATTAATTCTGTTTTGGAGTCCATTCGTTGAGATAACGCGTGGACTTTTTATTTAGTTAGAATAGGAATCTACTCTACTTTTACCATAAGTAATTTTTGTCTAAAAAACCAAATTTATTTAACAACAAACTATAAAGCAGAAATTTTGATTATTTTAACAATCTATTTATAATGAATATGTTTATCTAGCATAAAAAATTATGGAAAACAATAATAAAATCCACGAAAATATAGACAAAAAGATTAATAATGGAAAATTAGAAAATTCCAAATTCGATGAGCAATCTTACGAAGAAAATATTTCAAATACCGAAAACGAAATAGCCGAAGAAAAAAAATCCAATAACGCAAAAATTGAAGAATTAAAAAGAGACCTCACATCCGAAGGAAATTTAATTCCAATAAACAATTTTATAATCAATGAAAAGGAAAGATGAACTAACAACAAAGATCTGATGATTAAATTAATAAAAGAATGATACAATTGGAACGAAATAATATCTTCCAATATAGATGATTCATCCAAGGAACAACTTAAATCAATAAAAGAATGATTAACAAAAAAACAAATAATTCCAAATAGATTCAGATTTACAGACAAAAAAGAATTAGATGATGAAACAATTGATAAACGAATAATGAATATCCTAAAAGAATATGCAGCAACCTGAAACTCCTTTCAAGAAATAGTATTAAAAATACCACCAAAACGTTCAATAACAATGGAAGATATAAAATTATGAGAAAAATTATTAAAAGGGCAAGATTCACAAGCTATTTATAAAATAAAATTGGTATGAATAGTCTTAGATGATTTTGATCGATCAGAATCAAAAGAAGTATTCAAGTATATTTCTTATGACGACAAAACTTTTTCCAAGACATCAAAAGAACATTTACCAGAATGATATGACCCAACTGAAATATTTGAAAAATGAAAAACCATCTGATTATGAATTAATGAAGTACATAAACAATGATACACTTGAAAATGAGTCTGAGTTGCAATATGCGACCGAAAACTTAAAGCACATAAAGATATAAAAACAGCAACATACACTGTTGATAAAAATTCAAAAAACAATGAATTCTTCCATGGCTCTGCAGTATCAAGTATACTAGCAGGAAAACAAACCTGAGTAGCTCCTGATGTAGACTTGCATTATTTTGCAGAATACAGTGATAAATCAAAAGAATCATGAGGTAACGCACTAAAATCATCACTAGAAAAAATCTATGAAATGAAC